>JAYKJI010000317.1:0-12120 GCA_035285405.1 Snowella sp.
AAGGTGTATAAATCACAGTCGCACTTTGCTGTCGAGGGTTTTGATAGCTGTCTTGCCATTGGAGTTTGTCAGGAGAATTCTGTCTGTTCAACATATCTTTATGCTTTTGTCAATGCGTAACTTCTAAAATCTTTAATAAAGTCAGTTTATTTGTAGGCGATCGCTGAATGAAACATCTTAATCGTTATCCTTTAAGTGCGGCTCCGATGATGGACTATACCGATCGCCATTGTCGTTACTTTTGGCGACAGATTAGCCGTCGAACCTTGCTCTATACAGAAATGATTACCACCGCAGCCATTTTAAGGGGCGATCGCCAGAAATTATTGGCATTTTCCCCGGAGGAAAAACCTTTGGCCTTGCAATTGGGAGGCGACGATCCCAAAACACTGGCTGAATGCGCTCAGATTGGCCAGGATTGGGGTTACGACGAAATTAATCTCAATGTGGGTTGCCCCAGCGATCGCGTTCAGAACGGACAATTTGGAGCTTGTCTGATGGCGCGACCTCAACAGGTGGCCGACTGCGTGGCCAAAATGCAGCAAGCCGTTGCCATCCCGATTACCGTCAAACATCGCATTGGCATTGATGACAGAGATAGTTACGAAAATCTGGCCGAATTTGTGCAAATAGTGGCCGAAGCCGGTTGTCAACGCTTTACTGTCCACGCTCGCAAAGCTTGGTTAACGGGTCTGAGTCCCAAGGAAAATCGAACCATTCCACCGCTTCGTTATGACCTGGTTTATCGACTGAAACAAGACTTTCCTCAACTTTGCGTGGAAATTAATGGCGGCATTACCACCATCGTGCAAGTTAAAGAGCATCTGCAAGCCGTTGATGCGGTGATGATTGGTCGTGCTGCCTATGATAATCCCTACCTTCTCGCCACCGTCGATCGCGATATTTATGGGGAAGATGGGATTGCGCCTACTCGTTCCGAAATCATTGCGAGAATGTTGCCCTATATCGATCATTGGGTGCATCAAGGCTTGAAATTACATAGTATTAGTCGGCATCTATTGAACCTATTTAGTGGTCAACCCCGTAATAAGGCTTGGAAACGCTATATTAGCGAAAATTCCTGTCTGCCTGGTGCGGGTATTAACATTATTGAAACCGCGTTAGAGAAAATGTCCCTAGGGGAGGATTGAACTTAACTCACCCAACAGACCTGATCGCGCCCGTTAGACTTGGCTTGGTAGAGTGCTTTATCGGCTGCTGCAATCAGTTCATCAATAGAAGTCTGAGCCGTCGGTGTGATAGAGGAGACTCCCATACTCAGGGTGACGATACCATAGGGAGAATTATGATGGGCAATGGCAAGCTCTTTGATGCCTGTCCGAATCCGTTCTGCCACATGAATCGCTCCTTCCATGGTCGTATTCGGCAAAATAATCGCAAATTCTTCCCCACCATAACGAGCAACTAAATCCGCCGGACGTTTAATGGTTGAACGCATTACCTGGGCAATGTCTTGTAAACAGTGATCGCCGCTAGGATGGCCATAGTAATCATTGAAGCGTTTAAAATAATCCACATCACAGAGAATAAGGGTGAGACAACTTTTAGAACGCCGGATTGTTTGCCATTCCTGAGCTAAATAACTATCAAAAAGATGACGATTGCCGACTTTAGTTAAGGAATCCTGGGAAGAAAGGGTTTGTAGTTGCAAATTAGCGGTTTCCAGTTGACGATACAGTTCCCCTTGATGAATCGCGATCGCAATCTGGGTGGATAATTCTGACAATAACTGCAACTCATGATCTTCCCAACGCCGAGAGCTACGACAATGATGAGAAATTAATAATCCCCAAAGTTTGTCTTGAAAAACAATGGGTACAACTAAATTTGCTTGCACTTCATAATAGGCTAATAAGTCAATATGGCATTGGGCCAAATTAGCCTGATGAATATCTTCCACCGCCCGCACTCTTCCCTGCCGATAATACTTAACATAACTTTCCTTAAAACAGGGATCATCAATCACCTCATTGAGAATAGACTTACAGTGAGCCGAACAAGATTCCACCACAATCTGTCCGACCCATCTCTCGTCAAATTGATATAACATGACCCGATCCGTATTGAGAAAATGACGAACCTCGGAAACAGTCGTATTGAGAATGTCGTTAATATTCAACGAAAGACGGATTTTCTTGGCAATTTGCATCACCATTTTTTCCCGCAGCGATCGCTGTCTCAGATCGGCCTGTAAAGCAGCATACTGCATTAATCTTTCCGACAACTCAGTTCGATCAGAGACCCCCGTTGATAGACTCAGGTTTGGGAGAGACGGCTCCAAATTCTCCTCTACATTAGGCATGGCTGGAGAAA
Organism: Snowella sp.; assembly: GCA_035285405.1. GTDB lineage: Bacteria > Cyanobacteriota > Cyanobacteriia > Cyanobacteriales > Microcystaceae > Woronichinia. The sequence continues at coordinate 2,335 of JAYKJI010000317.1, forward strand.
TCGGGTAAGCAGCAATCAGCGGGTGGTAATGAGTATCGATCTTGGCTTCAATTTGGGATTGCGACTCTATTCCCTTAGAATCTGGCTCGTGTTTGTCCAATTGAAAACGAATTAACTGAGGATTTAGTAATAGAGAAGAAACGGCCATGGCCGGAATGGGACGACTGACAAAAAAGCCCTGCACATAATCACAATTCATTGCCCGCAGTCGCATCAGTTGTTGTTCCGTTTCAATCCCCTCCGCTACTACTTTAAGATTGAGTCCTTTTCCCAGATCGATAATGCACTGAATAATCGCAGCATCCTTCGTTTCATCTAAAAAATCATCCATAAAAGACTTATCGATTTTGAGGGTATGAATCGGTAAATGCTTAAGCATACAAAGAGAAGAATACCCCGTACCAAAATCATCAATAGCGATCTGAATACCAGACTGTTTCAATTGATGCAAAATTTTTACCGTTCCTTCAATGTCCTGCATCATCAAACTTTCCGTAATTTCTAATTCCAGACAATCAGGACTCATGCCCGTTTCTGTCAAAATGCTAAAGATCTCCTCTACCAAACCGGGTTTCTGAAATTGTCGTGCAGATAAGTTAATGGCTAAACAAAGGGGGGAATTGAGCGTTTTTTGCCATTGTTGATACTGATAACAGGCCGTGCGTAATACCCAACGTCCAATCACCTCAATCAGTCCCGTTTCCTCCGCCAGGGGAATAAAATCACTAGGGGAAATAAAACCTAAATGAGGATGTTGCCACCGTAACAGAGCCTCTAAACCCACCAACTTACCCGTCAGCAGATCGAGTTGAGGCTGATAGTACAAAAGCAATTCATCTCGTTTGAGAGCCTGCCTTAGATCGGTTTCCAAACTGAGATTATCCAATTTATGGGCGATCACTGGCGGACGATAGAACTGATAATTATTCTTGCCCTGATACTTCGCCTGGGAAAGAGCCGTTTCCGCGTGTTTTAACAAAACTTCAGCCGTTTCTCCGTCGTAGGGCGCAAGACTAATGCCCAAACTCGCGGTTAAATAGACCGATTGACCCTGCACATAGAACGGTTCCTGAAAAATGCCTAATACCCCTTGGCAAAGATTAATAACCTCATCGGTATAGTTCAAGTTGGAAACCAAGATTGTAAAGCCATCGCCATGCCAGCGCGACAACAGAGGATTGTGATGACCAAAAAGTTCTAGCTGAGTTTGGAGGCGGACAGAAACCTGTTGCAATAAATAGTCCCCCACTCCATGACCCAAATTTTCGTTAATCCGCTTGAAGCGATCCATGGCAATCACCAAAACGGCCAATATTCCTCCTTGATAAAGAGCGTCCAGCAGAGCCAGGGTTAAACGTTGGTTAAAAATAATCCAATTAGGCAATTGGGTCAGCGGATCGTAAGCGGTTTGATGATTAATGAGGCGGGTTAAAAATTGCTGCGTCACATTCATGTATAGCTGGGTGCCAATGGACTGGGCAAGCTTAAGAGAGTCTAATGTCCAACTCGGAACATAACGCTGTTTCTCTTCCCAAAGCTCAAAGGATTGACGCGGTAAACGATTGCGAATGTCAAAATCCTGTCGTCCTGCCCAACGTTTGATGAGTTCCTGTTCCTTCCTAAAAATGACGAGACAGCCCACCCACTGATATTGAGAGCAAAGAGGAATTAACAGCAAAGATTGAATTTCATTGGCCGTAAACCATTCCGCGACGAGGGGCCAATCGGGATTTTGGGTTAAATTCAAACGGGAATAGGCCTGGGGATAGTAGAAATCTGCTCTCGGTTTTTCCCAACTAGATTGCACCTGATGCTGCTGTTCTAAAACGACCTGATCTAGAGAGAGATTTTCTCCCAAATTGGATGGCTGCATTAAACTCTGCCAAAAGGGATTTCTCACCGAACCATTGAGCGGAGCGGCAATAGACCATTCATAAATATGTTCCGGTTTACCGGTGAGATCGGAGGCTAGGTAAAGAAAACCCGCATCCCCCTGTAAGGTCGTTCCACATTCTTTGAGGACCTGTTGCCAAATTTCGGGGGAATGGACGGAGCTACTGAGTAGGATATTGAGGCATTTGGTAATACTTTCCTGATAGGTTTGATGGCGAACTTGGTTGACAAGATTTTCCTGGGTAACAGCTAACGCAACTTCCTTACTAATCAATTCAACCGTTTCTAATTCCTGCTCCGAAAAGCGGCGCGGCTCACTGTGATGAATCGCCACCATCCCCCATAACCTGTCCTGGGAAAAAATGGGTACGCTTAGAGAAGAGAGAACGCCCATTGCCAATAAATATTGAATATGACAAGGATCAACCGCGATAAAACGTGGAACTATTGAACCAGAAGCTCCGGTCATGAAATCTTGGGTCATGGGATGCAAGAACTTACGTTGAGCAGAAACATCAACGACGATACTTTGCGGGTTATTGCACCACTCTTCTCTAACACTCTGGGGAATATCACTGTCTGGAAAATGCAGTCCGAGCAAAGAAGGGATTTTTTCTCTATTAACAGCTTCGGCAATGACTTCTCCACTACCATCGATCGCAAATTGATAAATTTTGACGCGATCCACCTGTAAAAAATCCTGGGTTTGTTCTACAATAACCTTCAGAATTTCTGCAAAATCGAGCGCGTTATGAATTTTATTGATAATATTGCCGAGGAATTTTTCGAGAGGATGGCGTGATATAGTCATGTTATTTCCTTGATCCCTAGGGAATAAGGTACGAAAGCAACAAAATTTATCTATGTTGTCCCTTATTATCTCTTGTTTTTTTTACGAATTCTAATTTTTATTGTAACGATCTATTAAGCTGTTATTTTAAGAGTAGAGATTGAGTGAGAAAAATGTAAGTTCAAACTCTCTAGAACAATGGAAAGTACACTCCCTATGGGATAGAAGTCTCATTGAAAACGTTAGATAATGAGGAGAAAACTAGCCTAGTGGATGATAACAGGAGAGAGCAACATTTGTTATCTTGAAAAAAAATTAAGTATTTTTCTCATACTCTTATTTAACCTAAAAAAAGACAGGACGCTAACACATGGTCGCAAAATCAGCCAAAATTGTCTCTCCAGTAACCACCCTATCTGCAAATTTGAATGTGGCACCGGCCTTGGTCTTGCGATCGCCCTTAGGGGAAACGGGAAAAGTGATCGCGACCCTGGGGAAACGACCATTGGTAATTGGGGGACAAGTAACGCTGGATTTAGTCCAAAAATCCCTCACTAAGCTGTTTGAGTCTCAGCAATTAACGGCCTTAGCCCAAAGTTATGCTCCTGATTGTTCCGAATCTTCCCTCGCCCATCTGCAAACCGCCGTTAAAAATCATCAGGCCGATATAATTATTGGTGTTGGTGGTGGCAAGGCTCTTGATACCGCTAAACTGGTGGCCCACGCTTCCCAATTACCCGTTGTAACGATTCCCACCGCCGGTGCAACCTGTGCGGCCTGGACGGCTCTCTCTAATGTTTATAGTGAGGCTGGAGCCTTTCAGTATGATGTCCCCCTACGTCGTTGTCCTGACCTTCTCATCCTTGACTATGACTTGGTGCAAACGGCCCCTCAACGAACCCTCATTGCCGGTATTGGAGATGCGATCGCCAAATGGTATGAAGCCTCCGTCAGCAGTGGCCATTCCTCTGATACCTTAACCATTGCCGCCGTTCAACAGGCCAGGGTATTACGGGATTTGTTATTACAAAAATCGGCGGAAGCCCTACAAAATCCAGGTAGTCAAATCTGGCGAGAAGTGGTTGATGCAACAGTTTTATTAGCGGGCGTGATTGGAGGATTAGGCGGCGCAAATTGTCGGACAGTCGCAGCTCATGCTGTTCACAATGGTTTAACGCAATTGCCCTTAGCCCATCATGCTTTGCACGGGGAAAAAGTAGCTTACGGTATTTTAGTACAACTACGACTAGAGGAAATGCTTGCAGAGAATCAGTTAGCCCTCTCCTCCCGTCAACAATTACTCAAATTCTATAGTGAGATTGGCCTACCAAAAACCCTAGAGGATCTAGGGATGGGAGCAATCACCATGACAGAATTACGACAGATTGCTGAATTCACCTGTCAATTAACTTCCGATATTCATCGCTTACCCTTTAAAGTTACCCCTGAACCCCTGATGGCTGCAATGGTTTCGACCACTGGTATTTAATTTCTGAGTTCTAAAGTGACCCTAGCCCTCTGCTCCTTCTGACAAATCAGGGTCAACTGTATTAAGATTGCTGCGGTTGAATAGACCTAATCGCGAGGGATTTTGTAAATTTAACTGATCCATCGCCCATTGAGCCGTTTCTTGAACCCCACTATCGTGGTCATGAACTGCAAAGGAAAGCTGTTGACTGATTTGAGACATTAAATCATAGAGACGGGTTAAATCTCGGATCGCATTTTTTCGTACCTGAGGATTTTTATCCTGCAAAGATAGAGCTAAGGCCTGATTCATCGGCTTTAGAGTACGAGTACTGATCTGAGATAGGGCCTCTAGGATCAAATTCCGTTCTTGGGAATCAGTACTAATCATCAAATCAACTAAGGGCTTAACGGCCCGTGAGTCCCCCTTTTGCGCCAATTCCCAAATGACTTTACGTCGTTTTCGAGCATCGGTTGTACTTAAATCCGCAATCAGTTGATCCACAAACTCTGTTTTACCGATCCGTTGGGTTGTTTGCAGAGGGAGATTGTTTTCCTCAGCACTCAAAGAAGGCATGAGAGGCGTAAGGGGAAGAGGTGGGGGAGTCTGGGATTGAGTTGTATTTGCGGTTGCCTTCAATTCCCCAGCTTGTAGTGATTGCTGTAAAGGTTCAAGTTGTTGGCGACGTTCCAGGACTTCCTTTAAGAAATGTTGCTGGGATTGATGGAAAATAAGCAAAAAGATGCCAAATAAAGCAATCATCATCACCATGATGCCTAACAATAATAACCAGAGGGGCGGAAATTGTTGCTGGTTGATAACTTGATAAGTATCAATATTAAATAGTGCCTGCCGAGCATAAATATCATTGGGTTTCAATTTTAAGGCTTCTTGGAAAAATCGACGTGCCTCAGCATAACGACGAGATTGAGCAGCTCCATAACCCGATTGCATGGTAAAGTTGTATTGTTTTCTGGCTTCTGGCGATAGAGGTTCAGGCTTGGCATTCGAGCCTAGATCCTTGGGGGTAGGGCTTTGGGCCAAAACGGATAGTGATCCTAGGGAGATCGGCCTTGTTACTCGTCCTGGAACCATCAAAACAAGTACTGTCCAACCGATGACACTACAGACAATTAAGCGGGTAAGACGATTGGGGATGATAACCATAAAGGGCTGCTTGGACAGACAACGACATTTAGTACAAAATTCTCTTGCTTCAGGCCTTAGCTTGATAATAACGTTCAGCTTACCAGGAAAATGAGTTTAAAGCCCTGTCATTCTAGGACAACTTAATCAGGGAGAATGCCAATTTAAGGCTTATTTCTCTGGGATACAATATTAAAATACCAGCAGGTTATCACTATCACAGCTATTCTAATAAAAAACAGACATCGCATTGACTTCATTCTTTGGGTACGCAAGGGTTGCTTAAAATGACGTGCTAACGTATTGAAAGAATTGTATAGAAACTGAAAGAATTGTATAAGAATTGTATAGAAAATGAGAGAAATAATAGTCATTTGATCATAGAAAATGACCTCTCCCCAATGGTCGCAAAGGATCAATCGAGAAGTTTTTGCCATATCTTGCCTATCAACGGAGCTTGAATTTTTAACTTTTTCTTCAGCTTTCTTTACTCACTGTTTCCTGACTTAATTTTATAAGCAAAATCCGAGTTCTAAGTCATAATAGATAGATAGAAAGGCAAAGTCAGCAAGGTAGCGTTAAGATTATGCAACAAGATACCAACCCTTGGACGGAAATGGCCAATCCCTTCAGCAAACTTTGGCTAGAAACAGGAACTCAGATGTGGAAAAACTGGTTTGATCTGATGGGTAAACCTAATATCCCTAACCCCATTGAGCAAGGTCAGCCCGCATTTCAACACTTTAGTCAACAAATACTCAAAAATCAAGCTCTATATGCTCGTCTCCTAGAAACGTCATTTAAAACCTGGCAAGAACTTTTTCCGAAAATTGAGACGGGCCAAAATTGGCAACAATCCTTGAGTCAATATCTTACTCAGGTTCAGCAGCAACTCCAACAGTCCGCGATCGCCTCTGGCAAAGTCACCCAGGATGTCAGTGAACTCTGGCGACTGTACCTCAATGAAGTACAAAAATTCAATCAACTTTGGTTAGATTCTGTTACCGCCTCACTCCAGCCCCTCAGTCAGATCACGACGGGAGGCAATAAACCCTGGCTAGAACTCAATAATCTCTATTGGAATTTGCTCTACGAGGAAACCTTTGGCAGTTTAATGCAAAGTCCTCTGTTGGGGCCCACTCGTGAGATGAATGGAAAGTTATTGAAAACCTTTGATGTGTGGACGGAACTGTACCGAGCTAGTGTTGATTATCAAATTGTGCTTGCCGATGTTCAATATCGTTCCCTAGAAGCCCTCATGCAGGAGTTAGTTACCCTCTACGGACAGGATAAAAAAATTACGGATTGGCGGGAATTTCAACAAATCTCCAGTGTTATCGCCGATCGCATTTTTGAGGAAACCTTCCGTCAGGATGACAATCTGCGAATACGGGGCAATTTTATCAATAAGCTCAACGGCTATCGTCTGCAACAACAGATCTTGATGGAAGAGTGGATGAAGTTGATGAACCTACCGACTCGCAGCGAAATTGATGAAGTTCATCAAAATATCTATTCTCTTCGCAAAGAAGTTAAACAACTCAAGAAGCAATTGGCACAAATTGAATCCGTTGAATCCCAGATTTCAGCCGATCCTTCCTAATGCCCAGGCTAATCAAGAATCAGGCTTTTCCTCTGCTTTTTATCATTAACTGGATGAGAATTATGCTACCGTTTTTAACACAAATGCGAATTGAAGAATCCACCCATGAATATGTCGAATTAACCAAAAAAGTGGTTAAGGGAATTGAGAATTTGAGTAATCTCACAGAAGAGGATATTCAAATTGGCGTAACCCCCAAGGAGGCGATCTATCAGGAAGATAAAATTGTTCTCTATCGTTTTAAGCCGGTGGTTGAACATCCTTTGGCCATCCCGGTCTTGATTGTTTATGCCCTGGTCAACCGTCCCTATATGGTGGACTTACAGGCAGATCGTTCCCTGGTGGCCAATCTGCTTAAACTAGGGATTGATGTCTATCTGATTGATTGGGGCTATCCTACTCGCGGCGATCGCTGGTTAACCCTGGATGACTATCTGAATGGCTATATCAATAACTGTGTAGATGTAATTCGAGAACGGCATCATCTTCCTAAAATTAATTTACTGGGGGTTTGCCAAGGCGGAACCTTTAGCCTTTGTTACGCAGCAATTTACCCCGAAAAGGTTAAAAATCTGATTGTTATGGTCGCTCCCGTTGACTTCCACCAACCAGAAACGTTATTAAATGCCAGGGGGGGCTGCACCATCGGAGCCGAGGCAGTGGATATTGATCTGATGGTGGATGCTTTGGGCAATATTCCAGGCGACTTTCTCAATCTAGAATTTTTGATGCTGAAACCGTTACAGCTAAGTTACCAAAAATATTTAGATATGCCAGAAATCATGGAAAGTGAGGATAAATTAGTCAACTTTCTACGCATGGAAAAATGGATTTTTGATAGTCCCGACCAAGCCGGAGAAACCTATCGCCAATTCCTCAAGGATTTCTATCAAGGGAATAAGTTAATTAAGGGAGAAATTGTGATCGGCGATCGCGCAGTTCATCTCAGCAATTTAACCATGCCGATTCTTAATCTCTATGCCGAAAAAGATCATTTAGTGGCTCCGGCTTCTTCCCTGGCCCTGGGAGATTACATCAACAATGAGGATTACACCGTTAAATCCTTCCCCGTCGGTCATATTGGCATGTATGTCAGTGGTAAAGTCCAACGAGATCTGCCCCCAGCGATCGCCGATTGGCTAAAATCCCGTCAATAGTGAACACACAGATAACCCCTCTCAAAACGGGAGGGGCTAACATCTCAACATCATTTTTCATCTAGCGACGACGGGAACGCTGTCTTCTACGGGTGGCTTCCTTACGTTTCCGTTTTTCTTGAGGTGTTTCAAAGAATTGGTGTTTCTTGAAATCTGTATAAATGCCTGCCTTGGCGACTTGGCGTTTGAAGCGACGTAAGGCTGATTCGATGGGTTCGTTTTGACCGACGACAACTTGAGTCATTCCTGAATTTTTAAACCTCCTAATCAAGGATATGGGATGAGCGGGGAACTATTTTTGTCTGTGAACAAAGTACCCCTAGCCTATCCATATTACTTGTTTTTGACCCCTTAGTCATCTTCCTGTTTACAATTTTTGTCAGGCTTTAGAGAAAAATTCTCCCTCGTTTTAGCTTTTTATTTGAGTTCATCTGCTTCCTGAAGGAGCCAAAATCCCGCAAACGACTCTGATTCAGGACGATCTTGAATGGCGAGAAAATGGAGATTATAGGCCTGCGCCTTGCGTTGTTCAAAGCCCTGGGCCTCGGCCACTGTATTGGCATTGGTCATATTGGCTAAAATCCAACTGTCACTGGTTCCCGTCTCTAGGCGAATCATGGGTTGAGGGGTTTTACTGAAGCTGAGATAGCCCAATTCCAGTCCTGATAACCAACCGGCAAAGGGCAGCGATCGCGGTGAAAAGAGAATTAAGCCTGGAATCGACGTTTCTGGGGTGACACCAAAAGCGGTCAAGGGAAAACTTTCTCCAAAACTAATCTCCCATTCAGGTAAATCGTCAAAGGCGGACGCTTCTAAGCTAACTAAGGCCCATTGATCGCCGCGATCGCCGCGAATTGCATCGGGTAGGGGAATAGCATTCAAAGCTGGATATTGAACCGATGTATTTTTGACTAATTGGGGATCATAGCCTGGTTGCTGAGGATAAAATTCCACTAGACGTTGCTTGAGCCACTGATTCAAGCTATAGGTACGACGACTGGGGGCGGGGGGAATCCCTAACTCCTCACAGGCTTTGCTGATCATGTTATTCATCTGCCGTCGGAAAAAGCGTATCTTCTGGGGCATTTCTCCTGACTCGGCGATCGCTGCCTTAATGGCTTCCTTGAGCCAAACAGAGTTAACAGTGCTACTCGGACAAAATTGGCTATAGCGAAATAGGGACTCTGGCAATTGGCGGGGAGACTGGGGAGACTCGCAAATTAATACTTCCCATTGTTTTTTTTGCTGTTCGTCCAAAATTGGACGCGAATAAAAATCTAATTCCCAGATAGTTCCCATTTTTGAACTTAAACTCCTTAGCGTTCATATAGTGCCAGTACCAATTCAGCATTGCCCCAAGGCTTACCAGTTTTACCTAGACCGTTGGCCAGATCCCATTTTGACACTCCCACCGCTAATTACTAACGCAATGTAACGGGGGATTCTTGTATCACAGACTCTTAACTAGATCAAACAAAGTTAATTGCTTAATCCCTGTCAGAACATCTCCACAAGCATTTTGAATCACGGACTGTCCGACCGCAATTTCTCCTCTGTACTTAATCACCTTTGCACTGGCAGTATCACGGTTTTCAGTATGCCCACAACACTGACAACTATGTAACCGTTCACTTAACTTCTTTGTGTCCGTTACCCGATGACAACTAGGACATTCTTGAGAAGTTCCATTTTTGTTAACTTTTAGATAAAACCTATCTCTTTTCCAAGA
>JAYKJI010000318.1:0-9529 GCA_035285405.1 Snowella sp.
ACCGCTTGATGTTGAATTCTACTGGTTTATGGAACTTCTATTTGAATGCTGCCTAATTGGTAAGAGATGATGAAATCCTTACTGTGCAAACTTTCTGTTTCTCTTTTATTTCCCAACAGGTCTAAAGGTTTCGCGCTATTTCCCATAAAGATGAAAAAAAGGCAGGACTAAACCCACCTTTAACAACAAATCAAAGGGCTAAATTAAGCTTGAGGTTGAACTAAATTTTCTGCTCCATCGATCACTTTAGCGGAAATCACCTTGTCTTTTTCCGACAATTTCTCTAATGTTTCCTTGCCTTTAACCACATAACCAAAGACAGAATAACGACCATCCATCAGGTTAAATCCAGGGGGCGTTAATTCACTATCAAATTTGAAGAAAAAGAACTGAGATGAACCCCCATTGGGATCTTGATCAGGGCGAGCCAGAGCCACTGCACCAAAGGCATTAAAGGGGAGAGCCAAGTCTGGTAAATATAAACCCGCTTCTTCTAAGGTCATTTCATAAATGGGTTGGGGTTCACTTTTCACTAACACTTCTAGAGGAATAGCTCGATAGGCTTTCGTTTTGGGATCAATAAAACCCACCTCTGGGCCATCGGGATCACCCGTTTGAACGACAAAATTATCTTCAGTTTGGATAAAAGGGAGTCCATTGTAAAAACCTCGTTGAACTAAATCAATAAAATTCCCGCCACTGACTGGCGCACTATAACCATCTACAACAATGGTTAGGGGGCCTTGAGTGGTTTCCATTTCTACAGTAGCTCGACCCTTCAATTGAGGGAGGTTGGCATAATCTGTCGGCACTTCGTAGGGAAAGCCCTGTACCATAAGCATTTCCAAGTCGCCAATTTGCGCTAGGGCGACATCTCGTAAGTTGGCGACCTGCTCTTTATCTTTGGCTTCGACAGCTTCCTGTAGTTGGCCGACTTGATCCTTGATACTCACCAATAACGCTTCGGCTTGGCTATGACGGTCTTCTGGGATCGAGGCTAGGATTTTTTCCGGCTGTAAATTTAACTGATAATTGGCCTCTTTGACATCTTTGGCGATCGCCGACCATCGTTTACCCCTTAATTCGTAGGCAATATCCTCCAAAGAAGCCTGAATCTTGCGCACAGTGGGATTGTCAATCGGTAGAGCGTAACGCAGAATCGCATTGGGATCGGTAATGGCATTCCCCTGAGCGAGAAAACCTAGAAGCATCGGCGAGGTGAGATCCACACTCCAAACCGCAGTGGCCAGAGATAATGACCAAACACTGATTAAAACAGTCATAATCCCTATTTTTAGCCAATTTTTAGCCATAATCTCTAAATTTTTCCTTAGCATTTCCATAATTTTATTGTCTCAAAGTCTAAAATGAGGAAAGAATCTTTAAATTTTCCCATTTCTGCGACCCCCATCCCCAGTAAAATATTCTGTGAACTTTAAAGGCTGCATCGCATTTCATGATTTCGAGCAATGATTTTCGGAGTGGTGTAACAATTGTACTGGATAACTCGGTTTGGCGGGTCATCGAGTTCCTACACGTCAAACCCGGTAAAGGCTCGGCCTTTGTCCGCACCAAACTCAAAAATGCCCAAACGGGAAACGTTATTGAAAAAACTTTCCGAGCCGGGGAGAGTGTTCCCCAGGCCAATATTGAAAAATTAACCATGCAACATACCTATAAAGATGGGGATCAGTTCGTCTTTATGGATGTGGAAACCTTTGAAGAAGCTCGTCTTGATGCCAATCAGATTGGCGATCGCGTTAAATTTCTCAAAGAAGAAATGGAAGTCAATATTTTATTCTGGGACGGTAAAGTTCTAGATGTGGAGCTACCCACCTCCGTCATTCTGGAAATAACCGATACTGATCCAGGGGTTAAAGGGGATACGGCCACAGGTGGTACGAAACCCGCGATTGTTGAAACGGGTGCCCAGATCATGGTTCCGCTTTTCATCTCCATCGGTGAACGGATTAAAGTTGATACCAGAGATGGTTCTTACCTCGGTCGTGAATAGGCAAACATCAATTAAGGATGTGGGTTGCTGGCTTTTGTTATGGATAGTCCCTGGAGGGGTGATTCGTGTCAATTAATTTTTCTGAACTCCGTGAACTCTTGAGTGCGATCGCTCAAACTGGCATTACGGAACTAAACCTAAAAACAGATGATTTTGAACTGTCTGTGAGAAAAAGTGAACCTACTGTTGTGGCAGAAACCCTAACAGTCTCTCACCCTAGTGTGCTTACTCCCCCGCCGGCAGTGACACCTCCATCGATCTCACCTGCCCCTTCGCCATCCCCAGAACCCCCTCCACCTTCACCACTCGATCAAAAATGGACAGCCGTTACCTCGCCGATGGTGGGAACTTTTTATCGCGCCCCTGCTCCTGCTGAACCCCCTTTTGTGGAGTTAGGTGATAATGTTCGCAAAGGTCAGGCAGTCTGTATCATCGAAGCCATGAAGTTAATGAACGAAATTGAGACTGAGATTGCGGGGCAAATTATGGAAATTGCTGTAGCCAATGGCGAACCCGTTGAATATGGTCAACCTTTAATGTGGATTAAAGCATCCTAACGCTCAAAAGTTATGGTGAGAAAGATTGAGGATTAGGTTAAGCCCATATGTCATCGTTGGATACTCCTAAAGATCTAGAGTCCGTTGTGGCTTATTTTAATGCCTGGAAAAGTTATCAGCAGATAATCCAACATAACTATATGGAGCATTTAGAAATCACTCAAATCCTCCATCAATATCTTCAGGCTCATTATCCATTCCCCTTTTCTTTTTTAGATCTTGGTTGTGGAGATGCAAGTTTTTCCTGCCATTTACTCAGAGATCTTCCTGTGACTAACTATCTTGGGGTAGATTTGGCTCAAACGGCTCTTCAGTTAGCTGCCGAAAATATGAGTCAATTTAATCATGCTGTTTCATTAAAACAGCAAGAGATTGTAGATTTTTTAGCTTCCTCTTCTCAGCAATTTGATATTATTCTTTCTGCGTTTTCGATTCATCATCTTTCTTCTCTACAAAAAGAACAATATTTTTATCAGGCACAGAAGCATCTCAAGCAAGGCGGTGTTCTGTTACTAGTAGATGTATTTCGTCAACAAGCAGAAAACCGTTCCAATTATCTACAACGTTATAGCGATAATATTCATCAATATTGGCAAAAATTAACCCTAGAGGTCAAACAATCCATCATCGATCATATCGTAGCTAGTGATTATCCAGAATGGGAATCGAGTATTCGAGAATGGGCAAAAAAAGCCGGGTTTGAAAAGATTGAGTTATTGTATCAAGGAGGACGAGATACGCAAAAAGTTCTAGCAATGAGCTAGGGCAATCCTTCTGCAATTTTCCATAGAAATCATTGCCAAACTACCCGAATTCTTTACTTTTTCTTGCTAGCCTCAATGGAGAAGGGAAGGTTTAAGTTTTTCTCTAGAGGGTAAAAAGCGTATGAAAAGACTTCTCGCCACTGCTGCCTGGCTATTGTTCGCAGGTGTATCAGCCGTTCGAGCAGATGTGGCTACCTATTCTAATCCCACTTTGATGGTGACAGGATGCCCTGGCTGTACGGTGACTGATCCAACCGGACTTAATGCCTATGCTGTTGGTCATCAATCCTATGGAACTCCCAATGGTTGGGATGTTTGGGTGAATCCCACCGATCGCCTGACGGTTGCCAACGGATTCGGGGTGGACTTTACTGTGCCACAACAACTCCAACTGGGTAAAACATTTGATGTCACAGGTTTTAAAATCTTTGGTTTGTCTTCGCGATCGCAAACAACAGTGCCCCTAGCCTATAATCTAATGGCCTATCATCCCGATGGCTCCATCCAGACAGTTCCTATTACCATTAAGGCAAGGGTACAAAGTACGGTTAATTTATCAACCTACCCACAGCTTAAAAATCTCACTAAGTTAACGGTCTTTTATCCAGCCACTTCCTATATCGGCAAAACCTATTTTATTGAAGTACAATTTACCAAGAATCCCTAACTAGGGCTTGCTGAGACTTAGAGCCGATCATCCAAGCTATCAAAAACTTGTTTGAGTAGTGCTTGATGTTGTCGGGTTTGCTCCATCAGCGTGTGACGTTGTTCTGAGCTAAGAGGTTGACTATTCGTATAACAATCTTGCCAGGCTTGACTAATTTGATCGACATCCTGGGGTAAATGCTCTAATTCCCAACCGTCAAGATTGACCTCTGCCATTAAGCGACTCACCTTGGGATCATAACTAAGGGCAAAACAACGACTACCTTCTGCCGCCGCCATAATCAGGCTATGTAACCGCATCCCAATAGTTAAACTGACTTCTCGGAAAAGGGCTTTTAATTCTCTGGGATCGTCCCGTTGCAGGATTTGATAATTTCCCGTCAGTCGAGCGGCGATCGCCTCTGCAATGGCTAGATCTTGAGATGACTGAAAAGGAAGCAGTAGTAGATTCACTTGAGTTATCTGTTGAAAATTAATCAGGGCTGCGGTCAAAAGTTCCAAACGTACTGGTGTTAATTGGGGATGACGACGCAAATTCACGGCCACTCTCGGCGACGGTAGCGTAACTAAATTTTGAGGCAATTGTCCCTGTAATAGCCAAACGGGATCAGGAGCTAGTAATGCTGATATTTGCCAGGTCTTTAACAAATTTTGAGAAGCTTGATCTCTGACGCTAACCGCACTGCAACGCTTTAAAACGGTTCGGGTTAGCCAACGGGTGAGGGGATGACTGAGGGGGCCAATCCCCTGGGCCCAGGCAATGGTTTTTAAACCCAATAATTGAGCGAGTAACATCAAGCCACCATAGTAGAGGGGACTGCCTAAACTGGTGACATCCTGCATTAAACTACCGCCCCCCCAGATAAAGACATCGGCTTGACGCAGAACTTGAAAAATTTCTGACCAGGAACGGTTTGGACAACTCTTCACGCCATAACGTTTTTGAGTTTCCTGGGGATTGGCGGAAAGGGCGATCGCTTCGACCTGGGGCGGTAACATTTGCAGCAATGAAACCAATAGAGCTTCATCACCAGCATTACCCTGACCATAGTAACCACAGATGACTGCCCGCATTTCGCTAACTTCCCAATTTTTATAATTGAACTTGTGGCTATTAGAGCATATTTGGATTCTCTGGATTAATAACTGACTCTTTGTTGTAGCTGATTATTCAACCATTTTTGAAAGAGGTCATTGCGTAACCGTTGGCGCAGGGTATCGTCTAACTGGCTCGCTAAATATTTTTCTAGCCGTAAAATGATCCACCATTCCCCAATCATGGTTGGAGGTGAGAGTTGACCGGCGGGAAGTGTTGTTAATAATTGCACAATGCGAGGATGAGGTACATTTAACTCCACCGGGCCGATCAGTCCTCCGGTTTGAGCTTCTCCCCCCTCCGAAAATTCCCGCGCTAGATCGGCAAATTGACTTTCCCCTTCCTGAATCCGAAAATAGAGTTCCTGGGCAATTCCAGCTTCTTTGGTACGAATAAGGGAATAAACGACCCGATCCAGTTGTCCTTTACATTCTAGAAAGTAGGATTCCAACTGGTGAGTCCATTTCTCCTGTTTAAATTTTTCTAGCTTGATTTCCCTAGTGACAAACTTGTTGAGTTGCTCCTGGGTCATTCCCGCTTGGGTGAGCCAGGCTTGCAGTTGTTCCTCGTTCGTAATTTGGGCTTGTTGATAAAATTGAGCTAGAGATTGCTCCTGTTCTGCCGGTGTACAGTCAATATCAGCGATCGCCTCATCCACAATCATTTCCCTCGCTAATCGGGGCAAGAGTTGATACTGAGCAAGAAGAGGATAAAATTCGTCATCTTGGATAACACGTTCCCCAATTTTTAATACGCCTTGCATAATTTGGAAAGCCTCCGTTGGCTAATAATTGGTTCGTCTAACCGCTAACATAAAGTATCAACGCTCTAATTTTACCAGAAAAATGGGTAAAAGCCTTGCCCTTCTAGGGCGACTTCCAGATCAACTCAACGTTTTATCTGCAATCTTTTGTGATAAACTAAGGGAATGATAGTCAGAGAAGCCAAACTACTGAACGGAGCAAAAGAGCAATACCAATCTCTTGATGAAGCTATCCGTACCGCGCAATTTATCAGGAATAAAGCGGTCAGGTATTGGATGGATAATCAAGGGGTAGGTAAAGCCGATTTGTATCTACTATGCAAAGAATTAGCCAAGGAATTTCCTTTTGCGAAAAAGTTAAATTCGGCGGCTAGACAAGCTAGTGCGGAACGTGCTTGGGCTTCTATATCCAGTTTCTACAGTCGTTGCAGAAAAGGAGAAAAGAAGAAAGGCTATCCCCAGTTTAAAAAACATTGTCGCTCTGTAGAATATAAAGTCTCAGGATGGAAACTATCTGATGATTGCATGAAAATTGCTTTCACTGATGGTTTTAATGCTGGTTCCTTTTCCCTATATTGCAACAAAGAAACGAGAGAAGACCTGTTTCGGCTAAAGATTAATCGAGTTCGAGTAGTCAGAAGAGCAGATGGATATTATGCTCAGTTCTGCTTTGACGCTGACCGCAAAGAACAAGGGGAATATACAGGTAATGTTGTTGGTTTGGATTTGGGATTAAAATATTTCACCAAAGACCAAAACGATAATGCTGTAATCTATCCCCAGTTCTTAAGAAAATCTGAGCGTAAACTAAAAAAGGCTCAGAAACGATTAAGCAAAAAATTCGTGAAAGGGGCTAAACCCCAATCCAATAACTACCATAAAGCACGAAAAAGACTGGGTAAAACCCATCTTAAAATTCAACACCAACGGAAAGATTGGGCAATTAAGCAAGCCCGAAACGTGGTGGCATCTAACGATGTCGTGGTGTATGAAGATTTAAAGGTGTCGAACCTGGTCAAGAATCATTCTTTGGCTAAGTCAATTTCTGATGCTAGTTGGTATCAATTCACCCAATGGTTAGACTACTATGGGAAAATTTGGGACAAGGCAGTGGTGGCGGTTTCACCTAATTATACTTCTCAGGATTGTTCTAGTTGTGGTCATCGGGCGAGAAAGTCATTAAGTACCAGAACTCATTCTTGTCCCAATTGTGGAATAGAAATTTGTCGTGATACAAATGCGGCAATTAACATCCTTAAAAAGGGAATGGGAATTCTGGGAAGGTCATGGCAAAACAGTACCTTTGGGCAAAAGGAATCTGCCTCGGAAGAGGGAAAGCATAGGGAGAGAACCACCTCTATCATTGAAGGGAAACCAACAATCGTAAGTGGATCTCTGTGAACTATGAATAAGAATCCCCTGTCGTTCACGCGGGGGAGTATGTCAAAGAGTTCGGTAAACTTAGGGAAGTCAAGGCTCCCATCGGATTCAACCCATTCCCCTGTTCATATCAGGCAAAAACCAAAATTTTTAAACATTGAGATACCAGCCGCATCCATGATCAATAACCAAGTACAAAAATGGCAAATTTTAAACTCTACCCTCGTTTTAGATAATCCCTGGTGTCGGGTCAAACAGGATCGAATTTTGTTACCAAATGGGACGATTATTGAGGATTATTTTGTTAATTTACGTCCTGAGATTGTTCTGGTTTTTCCTCTTACGGTTAATCAAGACGTGATCTTTGTCCGTCAATACCGTCACGGTGTGGAAGAGATTTTAGTAGAGTTACCGGCTGGTAGTTTTGATCCTCAAACAGAAACCAGTGTCGCTGCTGCTCAACGTGAATTGAGAGAAGAAACAGGTTATGTGGCTTCAGAACTTATTCCCTTAGCCCAGATTTATGATAATCCGGTGAAAGATAAAACCCGACTTCATCTTTTTCTTGCTCCTAATGTGGAGCCAACGGGCCAGCAGGAATGGGATATCACCGAAGCGATAGAGGTTGTCTTAATTCCCTTACAAGAGGTAAAAGCTAAAATTCTCACAGGAGAAATTCAGGTAGCAGGAAGCATTGCAGCTTTATTTTTAGGATTAGAAAAATTAGCCCAACCACCTTTTAATAAACTTTTGTGAGTCAAGAACCGAGTCAAGTTAGTAACTTAGCTTCAAGGCATTGACAGGAACTTCATCCCATGAGTCAACTTTTCTTAAATGGGCTGTCCAACCTTGATTTTTCTGATCCTCGGTTAAATTATTAAGCCAAGATTGATGACAATCCTGAGCGGCTCTTTCATCCAGACAAGCAATACAGGAATAGACAATTCCACTGGGGTCAAGTTGCTCATTTACCCAAATTGTTGGCATGATTTTTTTTGATAGTTCCAAGAGTGAGAAAGAAAACTCTGATTAAGATGATCGTTCTGGTTGGGCCAGTGTTAAGCATCAAAAAAAAATTCAGGATTTTATCTTATCCTACTTAGCTGAATTATTCCACGATGTGGAGCCATAAACCTAATCTCCAAACTGTACAATCTTGTTTAGGTCGAAGTCGCTCATAATGACGCTATTCTAGGACTAAATCTTGCTCTCAATCTAACGTTAAGTTTCTAGAAAAGGTTCCTCCCGTCGTGATCACGTTTTTTTCGGTTGTGTCAAGGGGAAGAAAATTTGTTTTTGTTGTGGTTGAATTTGGGGGTTTTAAATCGAGTTGAATACCAAAACTCGGCACAGTAGAAGGACCATTGTCATACAAATCTGTTATGACCGTAGGGGGCGGTGTTTTAGTATAATTACTCAGGGTTGGTAAAGACAAATTAGAAATTATCGTTCTATCCTTCGGAAAGCTGACCTGAGTGGGGACTAATTGCAGTTGATTAACTGTTGCAGTGGCGTTAGGAAATTTAGGGACAATCAACTCTAAGGGGAGGGTGGAATTGAGGTTATTGGGGGTCGTAATGCTGGCGGGAAGAAATTGAGTCGGTAGTTTTTGACTGGGAAAATTAATTGTCTGGGGGGATTGAATCAGACGATCGCCTAAATTATTGACGTTGGGAAAACTAGGAACACTGATTGTCGTCGTGGTTGTGGGGAAACTGACCGAGGTTTGGGGCGTTAGCGTTGGAGCAAATACTTTCGGAGTTGTAATATTAGGGCGAGAAGTTGGAAGATTGATTTGAGGGGTCGTGACCGTTGGCCGTGCAAAATTAGGAATTTTCAGGGTTTGTGCCTGGATAGGATAGCTTCCCAATAGACTTCCCAGTACATTGACCAAGAACAGGTAAGCATATTTCATGGTAAGTACTCCTGATTAATCAATGATTATAAATCTTGGGTTGTTAGATAGCGATGCCACATTTGACGAAAGGCTGTTTCTAGGGCATGGGTGAGACCGATACCATCTAAAAGCTGCGAGGTTTTGAGACGATCACGGAGAGTTTGACGGAGGAGAGACAAGTATTCAGGATGGGTCACAAACTCAACGGCCTTGGCAATATAGTCCTCTGGGGTCTGAGCAATAAAGTCCTCTAGCCCCGTATGGGCCAAAATGGAGGTACTCATGCGTTCCATTTTTTTTTGCCCCGCTAGGGTGAGGGTCGGTACGCCCATCCACAGAGCCTCACAGGTGGTTGTGCATCCCGTATAGGGCATGGGGTCTAAGTGCAAATC
>JAYKJI010000319.1:0-2702 GCA_035285405.1 Snowella sp.
TTTCGTCTCAAGGATGGTTCTGGATTATCGAGGCAAAATCTGATTTCTCCCCGTCTATTTACCCAGGTGTTATTCACCCTCAAAGATAATGTCACCTATCGGGATTCCCTCGCCATATCGGGACAAACTGGCACTTTAAAAAATCGCTTTTTAAATACGCCCTTAGCCAACAATCTTCAGGGGAAAACTGGCACATTAACCGGGGCTTCTAGTTTATCGGGTTATCTCACCACGGCTACGCAACAACCGATTATTTTTAGTCTTTTGGTCAATAATAGTCTATTACCTGGGAGTAATTTACGGTCTGCCCTCGATCAAATCCTGTTATGGACGGCTCAGGATGAAGATTGTGTGCAATCCTTTTAAACCCGCTTACCCCTTTTTAAGGCCCTACGGAGACTTAATTATCATCCCAGATGAGGAAAGAAAGCCTTTCTCTGTGCCATCCCCCATGAGGTTTGAGGGTTGCTTTCAATGCGTTATACTGATTTATAGGGGTTTCTGATCTTGCTTTTACTTCCGATGACCCCCCTTTTGTATCTAATTTTTAAGCTTTCTTTCTTGTACTCACGTAACAAATATGATTGATTGGTTAGTAGTTTGGGGAGTGACGCAAGCGGCGGGGTTTGTCTTTAAGCCGATTTTAGAGGATTTGGCCAAGGAGACGGCGAAGGATTACGCAAAGGATTTTTTTAAGGATTGCCTGAAAAAGGTAATTAAATTACCTGAAAAAGATGAGCAGAAAGAAGCCTATGGGAAGGCGTTGAAAGAATTTTTGGGATTTTTTCAACAGGAATTGGATGATGCAGACTATCAGGAAATTCAAGTCAAGCAATATATTGAACCCCTGAAACAATTTATTGAAAAGCCAGAAGTTGCGGCTATTTTGGGCAGTGCTTTTGAAGTGGATTGTGTCAGTTTAAATACTCAATTCTTAGCAGGTAATTGGCAAGCATTAAATTCGCCTTTTTTACCCGATGAATTTAGTTGGGAACGAGTCGGTAAGCGGTATCTGAAAAAAGTTAAGGCGATTATTCAAGAGTCTGATAAGTTGCGGCCTATTTTTGCTGTAGAAGTCCATTCTCAAATAGCAAAAAATGTTCAAGAATTGGTGGGAAATGCACCTGATTTTAATTTAGAGAAATATGCAGAAGGATTACAGAAAACCTATGGAAAATTAAGACTAGATTCATTAGATGTTGATGGATCTTCTTATAACAAATTAATGTTATGGAAAATTTTTATTGCCCAAAATGTACGGGAATTTCAGGAATTTTTGCCCCAGGTTTATGAAGTTCCCAAGGATCATCTTAAACGGTTACGGGAGGCAGGAGAAGATATAGAAATTCTCTCAGCAGAAGAGTTAGAGCGGCAACGTCATCGTTATATTAATCAACAAAGTCAATTAGTTTGGGAGGTTATCGGCGATCCAATGGTTAAACCTGCAAAAAGTCCGATTCAGCAGGTAGTAATTTTAGGCGATCCTGGGTCGGGAAAATCGAGTTTATTGCAATATATGGCTTTAACCTGGGCACAAAGACCGCTTCGGGATTTATCGTTATATCCGCTTCCTTTGTTGATTGAATTACGGCTTTATGGACGGGATAAACAGGAAAATAAATGTCAGGATATTTTATCATTTATTCATGGTGGAAATGTGACTTGTCGGCTCAATCAGCAGGAACTCCATGAACGGTTAAAAGCGGGTTCGGTAATTGCGTTATTTGATGGCATTGATGAAATTTTTGATCCTGCCCTGCGTGATGAGGTGGTGACGGATATTCACCGTTTTAGTAATGATTATGCCCAGGTTCAGGTAATTGTGACTTCCCGTTGGTTGAGGTACAAGGGGGAACGGTTACGGAATGCGGGTTTTCGGCATTTTATGTTACAGGATTTGGAAACAGAACAAATTGAGGATTTTATTGAGCGTTGGCATGAGCTTACATTTACGGATCAAGCGGATAAGGTTCGGAAAAAAGAAAGGTTAATTAAAGCTATTCAGGATTCTAAGGCGATTCGAGAGTTGGCGGAGAATCCATTGTTATTGACGATGATGGCAATTTTGAACCGTAAACAAGAGTTACCCAGAAATCGTTCTACACTTTATGAAAAAGCATCAGAAGTTTTACTTTATCAATGGGATGTTGAAGTTAAGCTTTTAGAAAATCCTAAGTTTAAAGATTGGAGGATTTCAATAGAATTAGATCACAAGCAAAAAATGTTAAGAAAAGTTGCTTGTTTTATGCAATCTAACAAAAAAGATACTTCAGGAAATCTGATCAGTAAGTCCGATTTAGAAAATATTCTGACTGAATCGTTGAGAGAGATTATTGAACGGGGAGAACCGAGAATGATTGCTCGTGTAATGATTGAAGAACTGCGGACTCGTAATTTTATTTTGTGTTTTTTGGGGGCAGATTCCTATGGGTTTGTGCATCGCACTTTTTTGGAATATTTCTGTGCTTGGGAGTTTGTTTGGCAGTTTAAGGAAACGCAAATGTTAACGATTGAGCAGTTAATTAATGAGGTTTTTGGCAGGCATTGGCAAGATGAAAGTTGGCATGAGGTTTTGCGATTAATTTGTGGGATGATTGAACCGAAGTTTGTGGCCCAAATCATTGATTTTCTTTTAGAACAAAAAATTGATCGCAGCCAATTTTTAAATGAAGGTAGTTCTTATCTAAACGAGGAGGGGATGA
>JAYKJI010000320.1:0-4189 GCA_035285405.1 Snowella sp.
CTTTCCGCTTTAAGGGCGGATTGAAATCTTTTTCAGCAATTACAGTGGGTCTGGAATCGGTAGCAAGCATATTCTTAAACTAAAAATAAATTGAATTGACTAATTATTTCGGCGCTTTCTTTACTGCCATTGTAGGGCTGAAACCCTTATTCTGTCTAGGCTAAACAGGATAGCGTTAACAAAAAGGTTAATGTCACGCTCGGACGTTGGCTCAGGTTTCCAAATTACAGTTAACCGCTAATTCGCTCACAGAGGCAGAATTGGGCAACCGTAGCACTGTCAGCACCATTTCGGCGACATCTTCTGGTTGCGTCATCTCTTGGGGATCTAGGGGAGCCTTAGCAGCCATTTCCGTATTGACCCAACTCGGGCATAACGCCGTAACACGGATGCCATCTTCCCAACCGACATTCCGCATCGCCTGCGATAACGCCATCAGGGCAAACTTGCTCATGCTGTAGCCAGCAAGGGTTCCCTTCACCCGTTTCCCTGACATAGACACCAAATTAATAATCCGTCCTTCCCCACTCTGCTTCAGATAAGGAAATGCCGCCCGTGATAAACGCCAAGGGGCTTTGACATTGATTTCAAATAATTCATCAAAGAGGGTTTCGTCTTCCTCGTCAAAGCGGATCGGTCGCAAAATACCAGCACAATTAATCAAGCCATCAATCCGCCCCCACTGAGCCACGGTCTTTTCAACCCAGTTTCGCCCAGCTTCTTTATCCGTTGCTTCATAGGGGCACAGCAACACCTGATCAGAGGCTGCCAATTCAGTTCCCGCTAAATCTTCAGGATGCCGCACTCCCAAACTCAGAGCATAATTTTCTTGCAATAACCGCTCGGCGATCGCCCGCCCAATGCCTCGACTTGCCCCACTAATGAGAATGACTTTACGCTCAGCCATGACCCTGCCAACTAAAAATATTCTGTATAACCTAGCAAATAGAAGTTCCTACATTCAAAATAGCAAAATACGCTGTGTCGCCGCTAAAGAACAACACTCAACCTTGGGGCAGACTCTGTACAATTGGCATCTTAGCCCTGACCAGTATTAAAAATTATTAACAATAGCTCATAGCTTAAAAACCGATATACCGTTAAGAAAAGGCTAACGGGAGTTGAGTAACCATGCTGGAATTACACAATTTCGAGTGGGACGGTGAGCGGTTGGTTCAGGTGGAAACCCAACCCCACCATATTGCGGGGATATTGGCTTCGATTCGGGAAACTCTGGAGATGTCCGATTGTGAGTGGGATGATATTTTGTCGGCTTATTACGAGTGTGAGGAGGATGAAACCATTACTTTCGATGAGTCTGAGGTGGTGGACATGGGGAATCCAGGGATCTGGACTTATGTGGTTTATGAGTGCGAGGAAGGACAAGAAACGGTGGTGACAGATGAAGATATTAATATTATTGATCCGGCTCTGGAGTTACAGAAACTTTTGACAGTGGGATAGCCAACGATGGCGCACCGCGTAGCAGATCTCTACAAGATCGCCAAATTTTGACCCAAAAAATCAGTGCAAATCCCGAGTATTTGACCAATTCATCATTTTTTTGACCCATGCCGACCCTTTATGTCAGTGACAGCATTGAACTGCTACTTTGTACCGCTTGGGAGTTAAGTCAAGATGTAAGCGATGATAGCGGCTGGCAAGTGATTACCCCGAACCGGAACGCTGCCCAGACGTTAGGGGTTCCAGCATTTTCTCTACAGCAGTTGGCCCAGGATAGTCTCAAAACTGGACAAGCTAAAGTTGCGCCGACCCTGGTTGCCCAACATTATTTACGGGAAGCGCTACGAAGTACCCTGGAACCGCAAGACCCAGACGGGATGGCAAAAACTTGGCAGCCAACGATTCAAGCCATTTTGCGGAGTCAACCTGGTGTTTGCTTAGGGTCTGACGGGTCTAGACGAGCACAGGATGTATTCGCTGTTGCCCAGGCTTATCAGAAACTTTTACGCAGTGACGGTTGGATTGATCCAGGTGAACTTTTTTGGCAAGCGATTAAACAACAAGCCCAACGGCGTTCTCTGGTGATCTATGGTTACTTCAATCCCTGTCCTGACGAATTAGCCTTTATTAAAGCGGTTGCCAACCAAGACAGTGTTTCGTACTTATTGACAGGAGACTCTCCACTTTTTGCGCCCCAGATACAGTTAAGACAACACTTAAAAGACAATGACTGGACCGAAAGGCAATTAACCTATACAAAAAAACTTGCCACCCCTTCCAGGTTCTTGTCCCAAGTCTTTTTGGGATCGTCTACCCTGACTCCAGCCACAGAAAAAAAACCTCTGATTACAGCCCAGGTTTACGCCAATCAAGACGCAGAAGCCCGGGGTGTTTTGGCCCAAGTTAAGCAGCTTCTCCACCAAGGGGCATTAAGCCGAGACATAGTGATTGTCGCCGCCAACGATACGGAATGGGGCGATCGCCTGATGGATATTGCCTGGGAATATGGCATTGCTTTGCGGTTACCCTACACTATTCCCATTGCGGAAACCCGAGTGGGGGCTTGGGTCAAGTTATTGTTGGATGTGCTGGATCAACAATGGCCGTTTGAGCTAACCGCCCGATTTTTTCAGCATCCCTTAAGCCGTAGTTTGGGACATAATCTTTGGGGAAAATTTCAGGAATCTCGACCCACGAATTTTGATACCTGGCGATCGCTTATTCTGGCGGAACATGACATTGATATTACCCCGATGCAGTTGCCCTCTGAAGCCAAGCGCAGCGAGTGGTTAAGCCATTTTCAAGCTATCTTCGACCTATTTCAGGTGCGGCAACAGGCAAGGCGTTGGGCGAGGGAAAGTTTAGCCTATAAAAATTGGACTGAGGGGTTACAGGAATTGCCCGACCTGGGAACAGAGGTTATTACCTGGGGTCAATTTCGGGAAGAAATGCTAACCCATTTGAGTTTGGTGCAGACCGTTGCAGGGCCGGGACGGGAAGGTATTGAACTCCACAATCCCCAATCCATTGCTGGGGCACAGTATGACTATGTCTTTGTTATTGATGGCCGGGAAGGTAATTTCCCCCAGCCGATTGTTAATGATTCAGTGCTGGATTTTTATGAACGTCAGCAGTTAGAAAATCAGGGTATTCATTTAGCCAATGCGTTGGAATCGGCCCAAAGAGAAGCCTTTGATTTTTATACCCTGCTCCAAACCCCTAAAAAATCTTTCATCTTTTCCTATGCCAAAACCTTTCCCCGCCATGGTTCCTACGAACAATCTGAGCCATCTTCCTATTTTCAACGCCTGGATCTTATCCCCGAACTAACCTCTTTACCGATTATTCCCAGCCCGGAAATCGCTCGACAGGTTTACCTCCGGCAATCAGATGGTTGGACAGATGCGGTTTTATTAAAAGCCATTGACGCTTGGGCCGTTGAACAACAGCGGGAAAGTAGTGAACCCCCCAATGAATACGACGGCATAGTCGGAATTCCCTTTGCCTACGAAGATCACTGGTTTAGTGCTTCCCAATTAACCCAGTTAGGGCAATGTCCCTTTAAATGGTTTGCCAATAAATTGCTCAAGCTAGGGGAAATTGAAGAGGCCGATGCTGAACTTGATCCCGCTTTGAAAGGTTCGCTCTATCATAAAGTCTTGGAAATTGCTCTGGGTGCCTATCAACATGACCCGACTATAAACCTGGTTGATGATGACAACTTAATGGGATGGTTTCAGCAGGCCGAAAGCTATATTGCCGATCATAAAAACATTGACGTAACGCAATTCAAAGCTTGGGAGCATCAACGTCAGGAATTGATTGCCACGCTAAAACGAGCCATGCAACAACCAGAATTTTTACCTGATTCGGCGAAAATTCTCAATCTCGAAACTCAGTTTACCGGCCAGTGCGAAGGCTTAAACATTCGAGGCGTTATTGATCGGGTCGATCGCCGCGAGGAAGGTCTCGTTCTGATTGATTATAAATCTGGTTGTACTATTCCTAAAGGCATCAAAGATCATGAGGATAAAGCCAAAATTGATTTACAGCTACCCCTCTACAAGACGGTGGGGGCAGGGGACTTATATCCGGGGGAGCCAGTTGGCAAAACTCTGTATTATTCCCTCAGTAAAGCCAAGGATATTTCTCCAAGACACGTTATTTCCGAGACGGAACTTAGGGAAATTCTCGAAGGGTTCAAACAGCATTTTCAGACAGGCGT
>JAYKJI010000321.1:0-46492 GCA_035285405.1 Snowella sp.
CGGTAAAGGGGTAGGTTGATAATCTTGTAATACAACCTTAAGATTGCCTCGATAAATTTCATCACCAAACATCCAAACTGGCGCGATCGCAATTCCCAAACCCGACAACACGGCAGCGCGAATAGCAACCGAACTATTGGTTTGAAAACAGCCTCCCACTCGCACCTTAATCAGTCCTTCTTTTGCTTGAAAATGCCACTCATTCACCGTTGCCAGACGAGTATAAACAATGCAATTATGGTGAACTAAATCTTCAGGTGTTTGGGGTTCCCCTGCCTGCTCAAAATAACCGCTTGTGGCCACTGTGACCCGACGTGTTGTACCGATGCGATCGCTGATCAGAGCATTATCCTGACGATTACCAATGCGAATGAGGAGATCTAAACCTTCCTGAACAATATCTACAAAATAATCTGCCATCATCAGATCCACTTTGACATCAGGATAGCGACTCATGAAGGCTTTTAGGCGAGGAACAATCTGCATTTGTCCAAACAGCACGGGACAACCCAATCGCAAAATACCCGTTGCTCGTTCTTTTCCCGTTAAACTGGCCTCCGCTTCCGCCACCGTTTCCAAAATTTGCTGACAGTATTGATAGTACTTTAATCCCTCCTCCGTTAGGCTTAAATTCGTGGTAGAACGGGTTAATAATTGTACTCCTAAATATTTTTCTAAAGCAGCAATTTGTTTACTAATAGTGGGCTGGGTTGTCTGTTGTTCCCGCGCTACGGCAGAAAAACTATTCATTTCAATCGCCCGAACAAAACTTTGCATACAGGCAATGCGATCCATAAGTCCCTATTCCAAAATGGCATATACCTTATTCTATTTTGCCTGCTTCTCAACGAAAGTGAAATAGATGATGATGATCCCATCAACTGCTCTCACCCCCAACAACGAAAGATGTTAAAACTCAAATCTCTCAGTCCTTTACTTGCACCTTTTGCGATCGCAACCATGATTAGCGTGGGAGATGTGGCCATTCATAGCTTTATTACCCCATTACAAACCTCAGTGGCCGCGATGGAAATGGGAACTCCAGGGATGACGGCTCAGGAAAAGATTGAAATCGTCACTAAAAATAAAGGACAAATTGGCAATGGCGATCAATTACGACGCTTTTTCTTTGGTGATTTAGAGCCGCTTGGGGTACAACCTGGGGGTGCTGGAATGGTGGTTAATCTTTACAACAAAGCCAATGATGTCACCTTTTCCTATTGTGCCACCTATGATGTGGTGGTGGCCGTGAAGAAAGGAAAGGTTGCGAAGTTTCCCGCCGAAGAGGTTAAGTAAGTTTCCTGGCAATACTATTGGTCAAAAATCCCCCTTTGCCAAGATCATTTAGGGGGAAATTTTCCAACTTTTATCGGGAACTTTTGTGAATTTACAACTTGAACTCTATAAATTTCAACGGGAATTTAGGAAAAAATTTCCTTCAGAAAAAGTGGCGATCCTACAAGCGGCAACCCAGACTTTGGCCAGAGATTTTCAAAATCGAAGACCCTTAAGAGTTGAGGATAAAGCCCCAGATTTTGTCCTATCTAATACCAGTGGTCAATCGATCTGTCTCTCGGAACAGTTAAATCAAGGAGCCGTTCTTCTCAACTTTTATTTTGGTCATTGGTGTCCCTATTGCAATCTAGAATTGCGAGCCTATCAGGGACTATTAGCCAAAATTCAGGCCTTAGAAAGCTCAATTTTAGCAATTTCTCCCCAAACGGCCGATGCCTCCCAAAAGACTGCTCTTAAAAATGCAATTACCTTTGATTTGCTGAGTGATAATAATTGTCAGATTGCCCAGGATTATGGCATTGCTTTTGAGGTTCCTGATGCTCTGCGACCACTTTATGCCGAGTTAGGTCATGCCCTTCCTGATTACAATGGAACAGAAGATTGGCTGCTTCCGGTTCCTGCCACTTTTATCATTGATCGCCGGGGTCATGTTGCTCTAGCTTATATCAATGTGGATTATACTCAACGCTACGAACCCACTGATGCGATCGCTATTTTGCTGTCTCTTTTTGTGGCAACTTAATAGAAATTTAGTTTGATTTTCTCCTAATTATAAATTAAGGGATTTTTAAGATGGAATTACAAGATACCTTGGCGTTATTACATCCGGCGATCGCTATTATAGTGGTCTTTCCTTTAATCGGGATTGTGGTCAATCGGGCGATTCTCACTCGTCAACGTCGTTTGCAAACTAAAGAGGGCCAAAAAAGTAAAATTCCGCCGATGGTTGGTTCCGAACATGTGGCGATCGGCAAATTATTGAGCAGTTCAGTTGTTGGTGTGGCTCTACTCGGCATGATCTATGGGATCTTCTCCAAAATGTGGAGTCATGATGTTTTCACAACGGAACCCCTTCGCGTTTTGGGAGTTGTCATCATTCTTCTATTAACGATTATGGCCTTCGTCCTCTTATTTAAGTCGAAAGCTAAACTGGGAAGAGGAATTTTTGCTACACTAACAGGAATGGGACTTGTTCTACTAGGAAGTCAGCCAGAGATTTATCGTCGAAACAATGAATGGTTTGTTTCCCATTTTTACTATGGTATGATTGCCGCCCTATTGATGGTTTTTTCCGTTGCAATTATTCAGGATATTTATCAAGATCGTCAAAACCGTTGGCGTACTGCCCATATTATTCTCAATTGTTTTGCCTTACTATTATTCATTGGTCAAGGAATAACGGGGTCTAGGGATTTATTAGAAATTCCGCTCCATTGGCAAGAGCATTATATTTATCAATGTGATTCTACCAATAAAACCTGTCCACAATCTAAATAATATAGATATTTTACAATGGTAAATCCAAGAATTTTTGAACTAGAAGCCTATGTTCGCTTCTCCGATCAATCTGCTAAAGTAACTGAAATTATTCAAACTGAAAATTCTAGTATTGCCATTTGGGGCGTAAAGCCAGGACAAATTATTCAGGCGCATTATCACCCTGATGGACAGGATACCTGGGTAATGCTGAAGGGAACTTTAAGCTATTATTTAGGCAATGATAAAACCCAAGTCTTGAAACCAGGTGAAGTCGCAATAGCTGAAAGGACTCAGATTCATGGAGGGGTCAATGATAGTGGCGAGGATGCGGTATTCGTCTCTATTTACTCTGCTCCTCAGATTGGCTATAAAAAGGCATGACCCTAACAGGTAATTATGATCATTAATGATGTACAGAAAATTTTAACTCGAACGCCAAGTCCCATGTACTTGGGCATTGCAGTTTTGATCTTTGCAGCCTCTAATTCCCTCACTCGTAAAATTGTTGAAATTGGACAAGCTCACTTGATTGATGGCAGAAATCCTATTTCCCTTTGCAATGTTTTATTTGTGGGAAATCTTTGTGCCTTGGGATTAATGTCTCTAATCTTTCATCAAGATTGGAAACTCAAAAAACTCAAAACTATTGCTCGTAAAGATTGGATTAGCTTAACGGTTACAGGTATTTTATCAGGGGGGATTGCTCCGGCATTAATGTTTACTGCTTTGGGACAAGCAAACGTGACTAACGTGGTTTTAATTGGCCGTCTTGAACCCCTTTTAATCCTCGCTTTGAGTGTTTGGTTTTTGGGAATTCGCCTTGATCATTGGACAGTGGCGGGTTCTCTCCTTTCCTTTGCTGGAATTGTAGTTACAGTTTTATTAGGCAGTTCAGGCCAAAATCCGGCGATCGCTGGTTTTCAGATTGGAACGGGAGAACTTTTAGTGGCGATCGCGGCTGTGATTGGTGCGATTTCTAGTGTTACCAATAAATTACAATTGCAAACGATTCCCCTAGGCATTTTTTCTATTTATCGAAATATTTTAGGCACGATCCTTTTCTTTATATTAGCCAATATCTTATACGGGCCAGAACATTTTATGGATGTGTTATCCCCTTTTCTTTGGCAATGGATGTTGTTATATGCCGCCGTGATTGTCGTTATGGGTAAACTCTGCTGGTTAGCGGGTCTAAAAAATGCAACTTCTACCGAACTCAATTTGGCCAATGTATTGAACCCAATCCTGGCTATTTTTATGGCCTATTTGATTTTAGGAGAAACCCCCACTTTTGCCCAATATTGTGGTGGTATTCTTTTATTAATTGGTTTTATTTTAAGTTTGATTGGCAATCGCATCCAAACAAAAAAGACTCAAATAGTAGAAAAAAGTAATCCCCGTGAAGCAATTGAAATGTTTATGGGATTTCGAGGAGTTTAATTTATTGAGTTAAGCTTTTTCTGGAGAGCATTAATTTTTAGGTTGAGGGATAATTTCTTGACAGGCCTGGCGACAGCGAGCATACAAACTAGCGGAGGCTTCTCGTTGTCCAAAACAGAGTTGTTGATGGGTTATTAAAAGCGTTTCGTAGGGATCGGGTTGGGGCAATTCTAAAATTAAAAGACGATATTCTTCATCAGTACGGCTAGAGGAATGAGGAATTAAGCCATTTTCATGGAGGTGTTGCAGCATTGCCAGGTACAAACAACGGCAAGCCTGATAATAATCTCCTTTCTGATAATAGGATTGCGATCGCTCTATCCAATCAGAGACAGAAAAAGATTCCCTTTGACTTAAAACTGGTAAGGAAAGGCCACGCCAACTATTCAGATGAGATAACCACCATCGCCGCGATCGCCAAATACTCCAGAAGAAGAGGGCAAACAAACAAAAGATTAAACTATTGGCCACCAATCTAGCCCAAAATTCAGGATCTTCGATTCTAGGAGCTTTAACATCGGGCAAAGAACCAAACCATCGCCGCCACTGTAATTCCCACCATTCCCCTAAATTTTGTTGGAGTTGTTGTAATCGCCAAGCAAAATTGACTTTTTCAAACTGGGGTGTTGCCATCGTCTTAAAAAGGTGAATACTTTTCTATTTTAATGCTATTAGCAACCTGACAAAGATTTTAGAATAAACTTCGCAGTCGTTGGCAAACCAATTCTATTTGTTCTAGGGTTAAAGCCATGCCACTGGGTAAATAAAAACCCCGTTGGGCTAATCTTTCTGCGACAGGGTAGGATTCGCCTGCAAATAATCCCATTTTCTGAAAAACAGGCTGTTGGTGCATGGGATAGAAAAAGGGGCGCGTTCCCACTTTTAACTGCGCTAATTTTTGCATCATTATTTGGGCATCATCTCCCCAATCATCCGTTAATACTACACCATAAACCCAATAGATATTATCCGCAGCCAGCGTTTTGGCAATGGGTAATTCTAAATAGGTTAAATCCTGTAGCAATTCGGTGTAATACTGACCCATTTCTCGTTTTCGTTCCACAAATTCCGTTAGTCGTTCTAATTGAGCTAATCCTAACGCCGCTTGAAGATTGGTCATCCGTAAATTCCAACCCAATTCTTCATGAACAAAACGTTGCTGAGGTTGAAAACAAAGATTTCTTAAGGAACGACATTTTGCTGCTAATTGGGGATCATCGGTGACAATCATGCCCCCTTCCCCTGTCGTAATATGCTTATTCGGATAAAAGCTAAAAGTACTCAGATCTCCAAAACTGCCACAGGGACGGCCATCGTAGGTCTGACCGTGCATTTCTGCGGCATCTTCAATAATTGCCAACCGATATTTCTGAGCTAATTCTAAAATCGGATTAACTTCGGTGGGTAGCCCGTAAATGTGTACGATCATGATGGCTTTCGTGCGGGACGTAATCTTGGACTCAATTTGACTGACATCCATGTTCCAAGTTCGGCGATCGCTGTCAATTAAAACGGGAATAGCACCAGCCCGAACCACAGCGGCAGCACAGGAAATAATGGTAAAGGTGGGCATAATTACCTCGTCTCCCTTACCAATCCCCAAAGCCCCAACGGCAGCATCAAGAGCAGCAGAACCATTAGTGACGGCGACACCATATTGACGACCCATTTGGGCCGCAAAGGCCTGTTCAAATTGTTGTACAAAAGGGCCTTCCGCAGAAATCCAACCAGTTTCCAAACATTGGTTTAAATATTCACGTTCCTTACCATTTAAAAGCGGTTGATTAACAGGAATAGGCTCTAACATAGCAATCTATTTATATATTTTTTATTAAAATTCTCTGTAATCAACTTTACAATAAATTCCCTGATTGAGTCCCTACCGAACTCATTTTAATCTGCTCCGTTGTTATCCCCGGAAAACGAGTTTTATCCTGTTCACCCACATAGGGGCCCTGCTTCACTTCAATCATTTCCAAGTCTTCTAATACTTCAAAGCCATGACCCCCTTCAATTAAAAGAATAACATCTCCCTGGCTTAGAATACGGCTTTCTAAATATTGTTGACTAGGACTGTAAAAATCCACTCGTAGTTTACCCTTTTTAATAAATAAAACTTCCTGGGTATAAAAAACTTCTCTAGAGACAGGATTATGAACATGGGGATGAATAATTTTTCCGACCGGATGTTTCATATAGGCCAACTGTTGCGAGAAGTTATCCGGTGTAAAAAAATGAATACCTGTTTTTTGGAATTGATGGGAAACAAGAATGGCCAATAGAATATTTTGATAATAGATTTCTTCAGCCATAGTAAAAGCTAATAAACGTTTAATCCTGACTATAGAGGATTAATGTAGCACTATTCCACGCAAAGGACACGAAATTACCCAACAGAATAATTACCTGAGTACGCCATCAGTAGTACAAGACACCTGAAGTACAATAACAAAACCTAATAAGCTTAACCATAATACTGCCCAAGCTGTCACACCGTTGAAGGGGATAGTGATTTTGCTCCAAGCTCTGTAATAAGGGGCCTAGGCCCCTTAACCCGTATCCGTTAAGATACACAAGAATTATCTGTCTTTATGCTCACGCATTAACTTCACAAAATTCTCAAACAAATAATCGGCATCGTGGGGGCCAGGACTGGCTTCGGGGTGATATTGGACGGAAAAGAAAGGTAAGGTTTTATGGCGTAAACCAGCGACGGTGCGATCATTCAAATTGAGATGGGTAATTTCTACCTCTGCACTTAAGGATTCCTCCGTAACGGCAAAACCGTGATTTTGGCTAGTAATTTCCACCCGTTGTTTTAAGCCAGCAGGTTGATTTAAACCACGATGGCCAAACTTTAATTTAAACGTTTCTGCCCCCAAGGACAGCCCTAAAATCTGATGGCCCATACAAATGCCAAAGGTAGGTTTCTGGGCTGCTAAGAGGGCTTTAGTCGTAACAATTCCCTCTTGTACAGCAGCCGGATCACCAGGGCCGTTAGAAAGGAAAATACCATCGGGATTATGTTTTAAAATTTCTTCGGGAGAGGTAGAGGCCGGAACTACAATCACCTTACAGCCGTAGCTGGCTAAACGTTTTAGAATATTTCGTTTTACGCCAAAGTCTAAGGCTACAACGGTTAAGGGGACTTGCTCTTTTTGTTCTGTAACGGGGCCAAACTCCCAATTTTTGTCCGTCACTTCTGACCATTCATACACTTCTGTGGTAGTCACCTCTTTGACTAAATTCAAACCGGCCATACTCGGTGCGGCCTGCACATGACGAATCAGGGCTTCTGGGTCAAGAATTTCTGTTGAGATGCCACCATTCATCGCCCCAACGGAACGCAGTTTACGAGTCAACGCACGGGTATCAATTCCGTAGATGCCGACAACTTGGTTTTGCACTAAATAATCGGGTAAGGATTGCTGCGATCGCCAATTGCTGGGACGATAGGTGACATTGCGAGCAATAACGCCTTTGATCTGGGGAGAGTGGGACTCCTCATCTTCCGCATTAACTCCTGTATTTCCTAATTCTGGATAGGTAAAGGTGACAATTTGACCACAGTAACTGGGATCGGTCAGAACCTCTTGATAGCCAGTCATGCCAGTATTAAATACGACTTCTCCAACAGTGGTTCCCTTTGCTCCAAAAGACCAACCTTGATAGACGGTGCCATCAACGAGAACAAGAAGAGCAGGTTTAGCCTCAGCAATTGGCATAATTTTTAAAAATAGGTAAAAAGTTAGTAGAAAGGAAATAATCGCTCAAGTTAAACTAGACTAGGTAGCTAGTAAGTTTAAGGTTTCTCCTTAAAAAAGCTATGATTAATCTAGCCTAAGCAAATCCAGACCAATCTTAACAGATCCAATTCGGTAATCTGCCCTGCTAATGTCAAGTTGCCATGATGGTAGTAACGTCCTATGAGTCCTAAAAAACTGACCGAAGAAGATAAGAAAATTATTCTGGAGCTTTATCGTCAAACACCAGAAACCACTTCTACCCTAGCCGATCGCTTTGGGGTCAGTAGTTCTACTATCAGTCGTTTCCTCAAAAATAGCTTATTAGAGTCTGAATACGACGATTTAATTCAGCAAAAGCGGTTAGCCCGTGTGCCGAAGGGAGAAAGTCAACTTTCCTTAAGTTTAGAGGAGTCTGAATCTGCGTCCCCTGCTGTGGTTGTCGAAGAGACGGGGGCTATCGCTGATGATCCTCCTCAGGAAACCCCCAAACCACCTCTGATTATTCGTTCCCGCAAACGGAAGAGTTCCGTGACAGAAGAGGAATGTTCGGAACCTGTTTTGGCCAGTCATCTAGAGTCGGAACCCTCGGCCTTTCAACCATTCTCTACAGAGATATCGGCTAAAGCCGAGGAAACCCCCAGTTATGCTAAACCGATTCTCAAGTCCTCAATCCCTGTTGCCGCAGTTAAAAATACGGATCTAGGGGCGATCGTCAAAGATCTGGATGAAGATTTGGATGACCTAGAAGATTTGGATGACCTGGACGACAGTCTGGAAGATGAGGAGGAAGAGGAGGATTGGGAAGAGACAGATGGCGGTTTTCTACCTTCTTTGACCAGCCTAGATGATATTCGGGTACTGCCCTTGGCTTCGGCGGTGTTTCCCCCTAGCTGTTATCTGGTCATTGATCGGATGGCAGAACTAATTGTGCGTCCCCTTAAAGAATTTGCCCATCTCGGTAAAATTCCCCCAGAGGAAGTTCAACAAAAAACCCTACCAGTTTTTGATAATCATCGCGTAGCCCGTCGTTTCTCCAATCGCACCCAGCGAGTGATTAAAGTGCCAGATAGTCGTATTTTACATAAGACCTCTTCCCATCTTCAGGCCAAGGGGATTACCCGTATTTTTCTAGATGGGAAAGTCTATGCTCTGGGCAATAAGTAAACTTTTGGGAAAAATTTGATGATTACTCTTGTCCAGCATTGATATCGTTCAACGCCAGTACGAAGCGTGTCCTAAAATTTGATTTGGAATTCTCCTAAGGGAGGTTGGACAGGGCCATTGTCGCCATTATCGATCGCCGGTGTGGGTAAATCTTCCACATAAACCTGCTGTCGTTGTTCTTCACTCAGGGTAATGGGAGCCAAAGTGCCGTCCGTATTATTGAGTTGATAGGCCTCGATGATTAAATCCGTTGGACAACACATGGGATCGGTGTCCTTGTGTTTCAGCATCTTAAGGCGCACCTGTCCGTCCTTAATCCTCAGGGTTTGTACGCGCACGCGATCGCCGAGGGGATAGGTATCGAGGTTAACAAGACGACCCTTCTGATTACTGACAATGGCTAAATATTCAAAGGTTCCCGATCCCCCTGTTTCCAACGCTAAAATCACAGCAGCATCGCTTACTCCATCCTGATTGACATCGCCGATCGCTGTCGGTTTAATCAGCGTCAAAGTGACAGAACCCTGTTGATAACGACCATTACTGAGGGTATAACTGCCCTGATCCGGAATCGTATAGGTCGCATTTTGTAACCCATCCAAAGCGATCGCGCCTGGGGACTGAGCTAGAGGAGATAGGGGAACAGTAAGGTTTTTAGGACTCGCTAGACTCAGGGGATTAAAACTCACCATTAGACCGACACAAAGCCCCAATCCAAAAGCACGTCGATAAAATTTACGCATAAAAATTTTCTATTCCCAATACTTATTGGTTTCGGAAGTAGTACAAACCATATTGTATTTGTTAGCTAAGGCCGTCATCCAGGATTTCATCTGATCCTGACCACCGTCTCCTTTTAACCAATAGACGGAAATTAAACCCATCGTTTCCGTTGGCTCACAGGAAAAAGTTTGTTTTTTACCAGGAATATCCGGTAACTTTTGAGCGCACTGCCAAAGCTTACTCTCTTGCGTTAACTGGTTCCAGAAACTAATATCTTTAACCTCAACGGCTACCATTTTGTCATTACTATTGCAAACCCAGGTGGTGAGTTGGGTCGGATCTCTAAGGACATCATCCACATTCAGTTCTTGGAGTGCATCATTGGCATTAGGAATAGCATCCCCCGGAGCCACCATGTCACTGGGTTGGGGCATCCCTGACGCAGGGGGAGTAACCTTCGGAATATTTAAAGGAGGGTATTGAGCCGAAAGAGCTAGGGGAAATCCTAGCCATTGCACCGTACTAATTAAAAGAGTAGCAGCTAAACCAGAGTAGGAAATTAGGGGTTTCATCATTGGGGCGACTGACCTAAAGCAAATAATGTAGGGATGGCTGTAACGAAGAGAAACACTGATACTCTCTTGAAAATAACATTTTTCTGGGTAGTATTGTTGTCATTTCCTGCTATTAGGGACGGCATTACAGCCAATCGCTCTAAGCCCGAAACGACTCCCTGCTCAAAAAAAGTCATCCTGTTGATTAACGACTGGCATGGTGTAATTTAGTGTAGGTAAGTATAATTTTGCTTTTATTCAAACCGCTAATTAAAATGAAGATCGCCATTACGGGTAGTACTGGTTTTGTGGGTAGCCAGCTAGTCAAAAAACTGATTGCACAAGGACATTCTCTACTTTTATTGGTTCGTAATCCTGCCAAAATTAGAGGTTTGTTAACAGCAGAACAGCTTGTGCAAGTCGAAATTGTGCCCTATCAGGCTACTGAATCAGGGGATTGGCAAGCAAAAATCTCTGGTTGTGAGGCCGTGATCAATTTAGCCGGTAGCCCGATCGCCGAACGGTGGACTCCTGAGTATAAGCAGACTATTTTAAAAACCCGACAATTAGGTACACAACGTCTGGTGGAAGCGATCGCCGCTTCATCCTCTCGACCGAAGGTTTTTATTAATGCCTCAGCCATTGGTTTCTATGGAGCCAGTGAAACCGCCACCTTTGATGAGCAGAGTCCGGCGGGTCAAGACTTTTTAGCCAACGTTTGTCAACAGTGGGAAGGTGCGGCCCAAAAAGTAACAGAATTAGGCGTTAGATTGGTCATTCTGCGCTTGGGAATTGTGCTAGGCAATGGGGGAGCTTTGGCTAAAATGATACCGCCCTTTAAACTGTTTGCCGGTGGCCCCTTGGGGACGGGACGACAATGGTTTTCCTGGATTGATCGGGATGATTTAGTGGCGTTAATTCTATTTGCCTTAGAACAGGAATCTATGCAGGGAACCTTTAATGCCACGGCTCCTCAACCTGTCCGCATGACTGAACTCTGTCACGTTTTGGGAGAATTGCTCCATCGTCCTTCCTGGTTGCCGGTTCCTGATTTTGCCTTGGAATTATTACTAGGGGAAGCGGCTAAGGTGGTCTTAGAAGGTCAACAAGTGTTACCCAAAGCTACTCAAAATGCGGGTTTTAATTTTGCCTACCCAGAAATCCATACCTCTTTACGGAAAATTCTGAGCGGAGCCAACTATTTTTAGGCTGATGTTAAGCTTATTTACTAGTAAACCCTTCGGGATGACCCCTGACCATGATTGAAGTTGAACATCTGAGCAAAATTTATGGTTCAACCGCCGCCATTCAAGATGTGGATTTTTCGGTGGCAAGCGGCGAAATTTTAGGCTTTTTGGGGCCAAATGGGGCGGGCAAAACAACGACCATGCGGATTCTGGCCGGTTATATTCCAGCAACCACTGGCACGGCTAGGGTGGCAGGCTTTGATGTCCATGAAAAGTCTCTGGAGGTTCGCAAACGGATTGGTTATTTGCCCGAAAATCCGCCCCTTTATTTGGATATGACGGTGGAAGGCTTTTTAACCTTTGTGGCTAGTATCAAGGGAGTGGCCGCCGGCGATCGCCGTAGTCGAGTCAGTTCGGCCATTGAACGCTGTCAGTTAACCGATAAACGTAAGGTTTTAATTCGCAAATTGTCCAAGGGTTATAAACAACGGGTGGGTATTGCCCAGGCGATCGTCCATGATCCCCCGGTTATTATTTTGGATGAACCGACGGTGGGTCTAGATCCGAAACAGATTATCGAAGTTCGTAACCTGATTAAAGGCTTGGCACAACAGCATACGATTATTCTTTCGACTCATATTTTGCCGGAAGTCAGTATGACCTGCGATCGCGTTACCATTATTAATCGCGGTAAAATCATTGCGACCAATACGCCCGATAATTTGCTCTCAGAACTCACGGGAAATATGGGCTACTTGCTAGAAATTGGTGGCAATATTAAGCAGCTAGAATCCCTATTACAACCGATTTCTGGTTTAAGTCAGATTGATATTCAAACCCTTGAATCCCCCTTAAACTCAACCCGTTATAGTATCAAAATAAAAACCGCATCTACCCAGGAATTAGGCAAAGATATTGCCCAGATTTTAATTCACAATGGGCTAGAACTCTATGAAATGCGCCGCACTCGTCCCACCCTTGAAGATGTTTTCCTTAATCTGATTACAACGGAAGAAAATACGCTTCACCAAACTGATGTCGCTGGGTTGCTCTCTTCTACTGAAACAGAATCCGCTAGTTTATCAGCAGACAATTTATCCGCACCAAACTCTGAAGAAAATCCTCCTCAACCATGAATAAAATCTTAACGGCTACCTGGCAAAATATGATGCTTCTGTTAGCAAACTTTCTAGCCATTTTTCGCAAGGAGTTTTCAGGCTATTTTTCCTCTCCCTTTGCCTACATCATTGCGGGAGTTTTTTGGTTGATTGCGGGGATTTTCTTTGGAGTCATATTAGAGGGCATTATTCAAAACGCCGAATTTGCTCGTCAAAGTGGAATGTCCATGCCAGTTGATATTGCCAGTGACTTTTTAAGTAGCTATTTAGGCGTTATTATTTCGCTAATTTTAGTGCTTTTACCCGCCCTTTCGATGGGTTTATACGCCGAGGAACGCAAACGGGGAACCCTAGAATTATTGGCGACTTCTCCTGTCACTAATTGGGTGGTGGCTTTGGGCAAATTAGCAGGAGTCTTGGCTTTTTTCAGTATTTTAATGTTTCCACTCTGGATTTATCAAAGCATTATTTTTAGTGCTGCAACACCGCCCTTACCGATCGCCATTATTCTCTTAGCGAATTCCGCCGTTGTGCTAGTGGCGGCCTCCATTTTATCCCTAGGGATGTTTATTTCCTCTTTAACAGAAAGCTCGATTATTGCCTATATTTTGACCTTTATCTTGGTCTTAGGTCTATGGATCATTGATGTTGTAGCCCAACGGGTGAGTGGAATAGCGGGAGAAATTTTTTCTTACCTATCGCTGTTTGAGCATTACAATACCCTCGTCAATGGGGTGATCGATGTCAAAAGTTTTGTGCTATTTTTAACCTATATTTTTCTCGGTATCTTTTTAACGGCCCAATCGATTGAAACCTTACGTTTCCAAAGATCTTAATCTCTAATACAAACCCACTTGCATTTCTCCCAACTTTGCTGAACCGTTGGCTGAAGCCAGAGTCTAAATAAATGTTGCAATTTTCTTGCCGATCTTAGAAAAAGAGGAATCTAGTTCTAGGATGGGAGTCAGAATTTGCCTATTTTCTCAGCTTTTAGGAGAACTTCATGCCATTTCAAGATGCTAGGGACTATCAAATTTGCTTTCTGAGTAGCTTTTTGCTGTTGGGAATCGGACTGAGAGATTGGACGGTAAGGCTCGATTGGTTGGGCGGCTTACTGCTAAGTTGTTTGCTCCTACAAGCCGCATTACTGCTGTTAAAACCGTTAATGGCAACCCGAAAAGCGGTAATTCCTCTACGGCAATATCCAGCCCTGGTCTGGAAAATAGGGTTAAATAACTTAACCATTGCCTCTCTCAAAAGTGCCTTGATTACAGGTTTAGGACTGGGTTTGCTGTTGCGAGCTAATCATTTTTCCACCCTTTTGTTAGCAGCCAGTATTGCGATCGCCAGTAAGTTCCTATTACAGGTAAGGGGTAAACACTTTTTTAATCCCGCCAATATTGGCATTATTGCAGCCCTGAGTTTGACCAATGATGCTTGGGTTTCGCCAGGTCAATGGGGAACGGAAATTTGGTTATTGGCCTGCTTTTTGGGGGCAGGGGGACTGGTACTTGGCAAAGTGGGACGCTGGGATACCTCGGTGGTCTTTTTTGCCATTTATGGGGGTCTAGAAATGGCTCGCAATATTTGGTTAGGCTGGAATCCAGAGGTGGTTCTTCATCATTTGAGTAGTGGTAGCTTACTGGTTTTTACCCTCTTTATGTTGACCGACCCTCGTTCGATTCCCAATGCCCGTTTTAGTCGTCTGCTTTGGGCCACGGCGATCGCTATTTTAACCTTTATCTTGCAATATACTCTCTATTTACCGACAGCCATGTTTTGGGCGTTATTTTGCTGCTCTCCTCTGACGCTATGGTTAGATAACCATTGGCAAGCTCCCCGTTTTACCTGGCAAGCTAAAACCCTGCAATTTAGCTCTTTTTAAGATTGAAATGTTAGTTAAAACTTAGTTAAATTCTTTTGAATGTGATGAATAGTTTACTCAAAAATCTCCTCAAGACTTTACTCATTAGTTTTGTATTTTGTTTAACAATTCTGCTCTTCAGTCAACCTGTTTTGGCCTTTTGTGGCTTCTATGTGGCTAAAGCCGATACCAGTCTTTATAATCGAGCTTCCCAGGTGATTATTGCCAGGGATGGTCAACGCACTATTTTAACGATGGCGAATGATTATCAAGGAGAAGCCAAGGATTTTGCCCTCGTAGTTCCAGTACCCGTCGTTTTACAAAAAGAACAAGTTAATGTCGGCGATCGCCAAATTTTAGAACGATTAGATGCTTTTAGCGCGCCTCGTTTGGTGGAATATTTTGATAATAATCCCTGTCAACCCTATCCCATGATGGAGTCAGATATGATGACCAGGGGAGCCTTAAATAATGTACCGGCCAGTAAAGCGGCTCGCAGTAATGAGGCCTTAGGGGTAAAAATTGAGGCCAAATTTTCCGTGGGAGAATACGATATTTTAATTCTGAGTGCTAAGGAATCTAAGGGTTTGGAAACCTGGTTAACTCAAAATGATTATAAAATTCCCCAGGGAGCCAGCCAGGTTTTAAATGCCTATATTAAACAGGGTCTTAAATTCTTTGTCGCCAAAGTTAATTTAAAGGAATATGCTCGCAATGGTTTTCAATCACTACGACCCTTGATGATGGCCTACGAATCGCCTAAATTTATGTTGCCTATTCGTCTTGGTATGGTCAATGCTAAGGGTTCCCAGGATTTAATGGTTTATATTTTGTCTCCGAAGGGAACTGCCGAAGTGACCAATTATCGCACGGTAAAAATTCCCAGTGATCAAGATATACCAGAATTTGTGCAGCAGGAATTTAGCGGTTTTTACCAAGCCATGTTTAAGACTAGCTATCAGCGAGCCGGTAGAAATACCGTTTTTCTAGAATATGCTTGGAATATGAATAATTGTGATCCTTGTTCAGCTAATCCTCTCACTCCTGAAGAACTTAAAAAAGCAGGGGTATTTTGGTTAGAGAGTCCTATCTCAACGGTTTTTATTAGTCGTCTCCATTTGCGTTATACTCCTGACAAATTTCCAGAGGATTTGCAATTTCAAACCACTGCTAATCAAGATTCTTTTCAAGGTCGCTATGTATTGCGTCGTCCCTATCGCGGTGAAATGAACTGTGATGCGGCCCGAACCTATCGTCAAACGGTACGAGATCGCCAGGAAAAAGAAGCTCAAACCCTAGCCCAATTAACCGGCTGGCATTTAAGCGATATTCGTAAACGGATTCAATTTATGGAGGGTCAATCTCAACCCTGGTGGCGTAATCTTTGGCCAGTTCGCTAGAGAAAGGCGATCGCCGCTAATCATAGACTGGTTACAGATTAATCATCGGCAATAATAGTGGCCTGCTCACTTAACCGCGATCGTTTTTGTCCTTGGGTTCTGGCATAAAATCCTAATAATTCAATCGGTGTTTTCCAGATCTCAATAGGATCAGCTAAACGAGTTTGGGGAATTTCCTTAAAAAGCCAACGCCCTAGTCGATAAATAGCTTCCGACCAACTAAATTCCCTCGCTAAATTAATACCATGTAGTTCCTGAAGATAACGATTTGATTCTCCATAGCGTTGCCATTGTTGATAGAAAGCTGACCAATTATCTCGATGTCGATGGTAGGCGATCGCCTGGGGGGCAAAGGTTATTTGCCAATCTGTTTCTTGTTGAATACGCCAACAAAGATCGGCATCTCCGCCGGTGGTCAGATAGGGACGAAATAATCCAACTTGCTTAAAAATGGAGCGACGTAGAGCTAAATTCGCTGTCTGTCCGTAGGGGTAAAAGGGATGATCAAGGGCAAACTTTTGGGATAAAACCTGATAACGTTCTGCATATTGAGCCAATAAACTCGGAGCCGGTAGAGCTTGGATTTCGCCAGCCACTAGGCCAATCATCGGCCTTTGAAAAGGTTGAACTAAGGCGG
The DNA here is from genome assembly GCA_035285405.1 of Snowella sp. Taxonomy (GTDB): domain Bacteria; phylum Cyanobacteriota; class Cyanobacteriia; order Cyanobacteriales; family Microcystaceae; genus Woronichinia. The sequence goes on from JAYKJI010000321.1 coordinate 16,609, forward strand.
TTAACCAATCTTCCCTTGGACGACAATCTCCATCAGTAAAGGCAATAATTTCTCCTGTTGTCTGCCGAATACCTTGATTGCGGGCCGCGTAGGAACTTTGGATTGTATTTTCCTGCTCAACTTTAAAGGTAATTCCTTTTTTATTGGCCTCGATTTGAGCCGATGTTAATAGTTGACTCGTCCGATCTTGACTATTATTATTAATTAAACAATATTCGACCTGAGATACTGGATAAGTTTGCTTCCACAAACAGGTTAATAGGTCAGGTAAATCCTTTTCCGCATTGTATAGGGGAATAATCACTGATACCGTTGGAGTAAACGTTATTTCAGAATTGACATTAACCATGATCAAAGAAATTCTAAAAAAATTAATTTTTAGTTTACAAATCTTTTGCGTATTGCCATTAATATTACCCTTTTTAGTCTCCACCGAAAAAACGATTATTCTCTTGGATGTACAACGTTGGCAACAACTATTAAATTTACCCAACAGAATGGATTTTTTACAATTATTGGTGTTATTGCAATCGGCTCCAGAGTTTCGTAACTTGTATTATTTCCGTCTTTTTAAGGGAAATTTTGCTGGCCGGTTAGGAATGATGATCGGCAAAGTTATTTATCGCGCTTGTCCCTCTTTGTTTCTCGATTATTCTTGCAATATTGGGGCGGGGCTGTTTATTCAGCACGGTTTTAGCACGATTATTATGGCGGATCTGGGCAAGAATTGTTGGGTTAATCAGCAGGTGACAATTGGTCATCAGGATCGCGCGGGACGGCCTCGCTTGGGGGATAATGTGCGTGTCACTGCCGGAGCTAAAGTGTTAGGGGCGATCGCGGTTGGCGATAATGTGACGATTGGGGCCAATGCGGTGGTGGTGAAAGATGTGCCGTCCGATTGTGTGGTGGTAGGAATCCCCGCCTATATCATTGAACGTCATGGCATTAAAGTCAGAGAACCATTAATTTAGGGATTAGTTTAAACGTTGCCGCAGGATAAATTCGGCGATCGCCAGATCAACCGGCGTGGTAATTTTGAGATTGGTTTCCTCTCCTAAGACAATTTTGACGGGTAATTGACACTTTTCAAATAGGGCCGCATCATCGGTCACTTCCCATCCCAAGGACTCTCCCTTTTCATGGCATTCTTTGAGTAACTGAACATCAAAACCTTGAGGGGTTTGGGCTGCCCAAAGATAATTTCGATCCGGTGTACTTTGAATCCAGCCTTGTTCATCCACCACCTTAATCGTATCTTTGACCGGAACCGCCGCAATTAAGCCCTGACAATCAGCGATCGCCAAAGCACAGCGATCTAGTAAATCAGGCGTTGCTAAACATCTGGCTCCATCATGAATTAACACTGACTTTGCCTCTGACGGTAGAGCTTTTAAACCATTAAACACCGAAGCCTGTCGGGTATCACCCCCCGGAATGAGAGTAACGGGTTTGGTGAGGGTGAGGGTTTGTAATACAGCCTCAATGGCAGCAAAATCGGAAGGTTGCCCCATAATGCCAATCCATTCAATTTGACGGGATGCCTCCGCCGCCAATAATGTCCAAGCTAAGAGGGGTTTTTCGAGGAGGGTCAATAACAGTTTATTGCGATCGCTGCCCATACGTTTTCCCATACCAGCAGCGGGAATCAAAAAATACATTCGTTAATGGTTGCAATGAAAGTTAGAATTTCAGATTACTGCAAATAGGATCACTCTACAGAAAAAGCGACCTATTTGAATGCACAGGCAACTCTTGGGAATAATCACCGCATCCAGTTTCAGCGCGAAGGCCAATTCCGTCTCTTGCAGATTATTGAGAAAGTATCTCAATTTTATTGACAGAGATTATCATTAAGGCTATGGTAAATAACATAGTGTTCTCTTCTCAAGGATTCGGGGGGTGGGATGACTCGGCAGAAAAAGCGAGTTCTCCCCCGTTTTTTTTAGCGTAAACTAGACAATCGGAGTCAATTTGGATGGTAGTGGTATGAACGCCTCGGCGTATGACGTGATTGTGATCGGTTCCGGCATTGGTGGGTTGGTAACGGCGACTCAACTGGCGGCAAAAGGGGCAAAGGTATTGGTATTGGAACGATATTTAATTCCTGGGGGCAGTGCGGGCTATTTTGAACGGGAAGGTTATCGCTTTGATGTGGGGGCCTCGATGATCTTCGGTTTTGGCGACCAGGGAACCACCAATTTGTTGACCCGTGCTCTGGATGCGGTAGGCATGAAACTAGAGACGATTCCTGATCCCGTCCAAATTCACTACCATTTGCCCCAGGGTTTAGACGTAAAAGTGCATCGGGACTATGAAAAATTTTTACAAGCCTTAACAGCCCATTTTCCCCAGGAAAGTCAAGGGATACGAAAATTTTATGATCAATGTTGGCAGGTGTTTAATTGTCTCAATGCCATGGAGTTGCTCTCCCTAGAGGAACTGGGTTATCTATTGCGTGTTTTTTTCCAACAGCCTGGAGCCTGTTTAGGGTTAGTGAAATATTTACCCCAGAATGTGGGTGATATTGCTCGTCGCTATATTCAAGATCCGGAATTACTGAAGTTTATTGATATGGAATGTTATTGCTGGTCGGTAGTGACCGCCGATCGCACTCCCATGATCAATGCGGGGATGGTGTTCAGCGATCGCCACTATGGTGGCATTAATTATCCCAAGGGCGGGGTAGGAAAAATTGCCCAAAAACTGGTGGAAGGTCTAGAGAAAGCAGGCAGCGAAATCCGTTATAAAGCCAGAGTCACAGAAATCTTGCTAGAAAAAGGTCGAGCGGTAGGAGTCAAACTGGCCGATGGCAGTCAATACCGGGCCCAACGCATTGTCTCTAATGCGACCCGTTGGGATACCTTTGGCTCCCTGCTGTCCTCCGAGAATATACCGAAGGCTGAAGTGGATTGGCAAAAACGCTACCAGAAATCACCGAGCTTTCTCAGTTTACACCTGGGGGTACAAGCCGAGGTTTTACCTTTGGGAACGGAATGTCACCATATTCTGCTAGAAGATTGGCAAAGAATGGAGGATGAACAGGGAACGATCTTTGTTTCGATTCCGACCCTACTTGATCCCAGTCTCGCTCCAGCAGATCATCATATTATTCATGCCTTTACCCCCAGTTGGTTGACGGCTTGGCAAGGCCTATCTCCCCAGCAATATCAAGCTAAAAAGGAAGCCGATGGCGATCGCCTCATTCAGCGTTTAGAAAAAATTTTTCCAGGCTTAAGTGCTGGTTTAGATTATCAGGAAGTGGGAACTCCCCGTACCCATCGACGTTTTCTGGGGCGACAGGATGGAACCTATGGCCCGATTCCTCGCCATAAACTATGGGGCCTGTTAGGAATGCCCTTTAATCGTACCGCAGTGCCAGGATTGTACTGTGTAGGGGATAGCACCTTTCCGGGCCAAGGTCTTAACGCAGTGGCTTTTTCTGGGTTTGCCTGTGGCCATCGCATCGCCGTCGATTTGGGTTTATAAAGATCAAGTACTAATATTGTCAATGATCTGGATCACAATGCGTATGATGCAGGGGTTGCTTTTTGTAAATATCCGTAAATTTTCTCTTGAGAATAATTAGCTTTTGCCTTCATCATGGAAAGGGGGAAGAATCATAAAACCTTCACAATTCCATTTTGAAAGGGGATAGGAAAAATCAGCCCAAAAACAAGATGAGCCGTGGGAATAGTATTAGGGATCGCTGATCGGCTTTCATTTTTGCTAGGGTATTCTGTGATGAGTATCACCCCTTGTTTGTGGTAGTAACCTTTACCAGTTAATTTCCAAACAAGTTATGCTTGCTTTACCGGCCTATTCATCGTCTTTTTCTTTGAGAATGTTATTGGGACAAGATCTAATCTATTTGTCGCGGAATTGTTCAGAAATTGAGCAGTTACTGCCTCAAATGGCTGCTATGATCGGTCGTGCCTTGGGAGTGGAGGTTTGCCTATTAGTCGTGGGTCGTAATGAACAAAACCCCTTACAGTCAGTACTTTGGACAGAAGGAAAGACGACCCTTCTATCGACAACCGCCCGTTTTTGGCATCAACCCTGGGTAGAACGCACTAAGCTCAGTCCTGCGCCCGTATTGTCTCATCCCCTGGCGACTGGCTCCAAGAAGTGGAAATTAACCAAGGAGATTACCTTAGTTTCTGGACTCAGTTTACGAACAGAATTCCAAGGGAACATGAATGGCATGATTATTCTTGGCTCCTCAAAGGCAAGGTATTGGCCAGAGGAAGAACAAGATTTAAAAGAGATCCAGGATGCTTTGGCGATCGCTTATTACATCATCCAAACCCAACTGACGACTCCAACCCTCAGTGAAAGTCCCCTTTTTCGTGTTTGGATCGAGGCTACTCGCCAACAGTTAGAACAGCAACGACAATGGAATCAGCAATTGATCCATAATATTGTCACCATCATGAGCGATCAGACTCGTAATCCTTTAGCGACGATTCGGATGGGGATTGAGATGCTGCGGAAACTTCCCCCTTCGCCCGAAGTTTTGACCCAACGGCTAGACATGATGGAACAGCAATGGCGCAAGTTAAACGATATCAATGAAAAAATCCTCCAGTTACGAACGCTGAAGTTTGATCACAACAGTTTATTTTTTCAGTCTGTTAATCTGATTGCTTTTCTAGAAAGTTTTCTAACCCGTTATCAAGAAGAAGGAGCGGCGATCGCTTCTAGACGGCGGGAGATCAAAACCCAGTGGCCGGAGGAGACTGTTTGCGTGAATGTAGATATCAACTGTCTTGAGAAAATTTTTCAAGAGCTAATGACGAATGCTGAAAAATTTGCTTTGCCCCACACCCCTATTCAAATGGAAATTGAAGGTCATTCCGGGACAGACTCAAATAAGGTGACAATGTACTGCCGTAATTTAGCTCCTCATATCTCGCCGAAACATTTAAAATATCTGTTTGATCCCTTTTACCGAGAGCAATGGACAATTGATACAGCGATTCCAGGTATTGGCTTGGGGTTAACGATCACGAAAACGCTGGTCGAACAACTCAATGGTACGATAGATGTAATTTGCGAACCCACTGATAGCCCTGATTCTTGTTCGATTATTTTTGTACTGGTTTTCCAACGAAAGAGCTTGGCGGCATAATTCCTGCGGTTCTATGGTGATTCAATTACCTCCCGATCAATCGGTGCTGTGGCAACGGGTTTCTGATTCTCCCTGGCAGCGACAGTTAACCCTGATGAAAGTGGCGATTACTTTTGCCGCTTTTTTGTTGTGGGATTCCTGGCGAGGCGATCGCTCTTCTGCTCAACGCCAACGTCGGGCCAATTGGTTAGTAAACCGCTTACTAGAATTAGGGCCAACTTTTATCAAAATTGGACAATCCCTTTCTACCCGTGCCGATTTAATTCCCCCAGAATATATTCAGGCCCTGAGTCAACTACAAGATCGAGTCCCTCCTTTTGATTCCCAAACGGCGATCGCCGTCATTGAAACCGAACTAAATCAGCCCATCGACAAGCTTTTTCAATCTTTTGAACCCTTTCCCCTAGCCTCTGCCAGTTTAGGGCAAGTTCATCGCGGCATTTTACCGACAGGAGAGGCGATTGTGATTAAGGTGCAGCGTCCGGGGTTAGAGTCCCTCTTAAATTCCGATTTTGAAATGTTGCACCAGGGCATAAGACTGGCTAAACGATGGCTACCTGGCTTTAAAAAATTTGCACGGAAATATGATATAGAAGCCATTTATCAGGAATTTTTTGGGCTATTATTTCAGGAAATTGACTATATCCATGAAGGCAAAAATGCCGATCGCTTCCGCATTAATTTTAGCGAGTATCCTCAAGTTAAAGTTCCTATTATTTACTGGCAATATACCACCCGCAAAGTTCTTACCCTAGAATATTTACCCGGCATCAAAGTGGATGATCGAGAAACCCTAAATGCTCAAGGAATTAATCTCGATCAAGTTATTCAAACCGGCATTTGTGCCTATCTCAAACAATTATTATTAGATGGTTTTTTCCAATCCGATCCCCATCCCGGTAATATGGCGGTCAATCCCCAGGGCGATCTAATTTTCTATGATTTTGGCACCATGGCAGAAGTAAAAACCATTGCCAAAGATCAGATGATTCAGACCTTTTTTGCCATTTTACGTAAGGATGGGGACAAGATTTTGGAAACCTTACTCTATATGGGGTTGATTGAACCCGTCAGCGATATGAGTGCGGTCAAACGCATTATTAATTTTCTCTTAGAAAACTTCCGTGAAAAACCCATTGATGTCAGAGCCTTTGAGCAAATTGGGGATGAAGTTTATCTGATGTTTCAACAGCAACCCTTCCGTCTGCCGCCGCAGATGACTTTTATTCTTAAATCGATAACCACGTTAGACGGTATCGCTCGCGCCCTCGATCCCCAGTATAATTTGATTGCAGCGAGTCAACCCTTTATTCAAAGTGTGGCTACAACTAGTCCAAAAGCCTCCCTATTCGCTACGGTTATTCAACAAGTCCAAGGTTTTATGATGGCTCAAGTTCAACGTCCTAACCGAAGTGAGCGGTTCATGCAAACGCTAGAGGGAAAAATTGAACGGGGGGAACTACAATTTCGGATTCGCTCCCTGGAAAGCGATCGCCTCTTAAAACGCATTCATCTGGCCATTAAAAGTTTAATTTATGCCTGTTTAACGGGTTTTACGCTGCTATCAGCTTCAGTTTTAGTTTCTACCATTTATGCTAAATGGGCGTTGATCGGCTTTGGACTAGCTGGATTATTTAGTTTATTTCTGCTGCGTTCTTTAATTCAATTAGCCTTTCAGGAACGCGTTGATAATATGATTAACAAATAAAAGTACTAATTTTAAATTAATTCTAAGTTAAATTTAATGGAAATCATAAATTTTTATCAAGAACCGGACGCGTTCAGATCCTGATTGAGGCAGATAGGTAAATTGGTCAAGAACTTAAATGAATCAGTCCAGTGATAAAATACAGATTAATTGTCAACGACAGGTTCGGTATATCAACGTGGTTACAACATTTCCCCCTTCTCCCACCGTCACAGTTTCTTTCGAGCCACCTTCCGGGTTAGAGGCTTTAAAATCTTGGTTAGCAGACTTGGCGCAACGGATTATTGGGGGGGAAAGGCTCAATAGGGAGCAGGCCCTGGCCCTCAGTCAAATCGAAGGGCAAGCAGCGATTTTGTTACTCTGTGAAGCGGCTGACCAAATCCGTCAAGCTTGCTGTGGCAACGTGGTTGATCTCTGTAGCATTATTAATGTCAAGTCTGGCAACTGTTCTGAAAATTGTGGCTATTGCTCCCAATCGGCCCATCATCCTAACCCCGATTCCCCTATCTATGGACTCAAAAGTCAAGCAGAAATTTTAGAACAGGCCAAGGCAGCAGCAGCAGCAGGGGCAAAACGTTTTTGTTTAGTGAGTCAAGGTCGTGGCCCACTTTACAACAGTCCCAAATCCCAGGAATTTGCCACGATTTTAGAGACAGTACGTCAAATTGTGGAGCAAACCGACATTAAACCCTGTTGCGCCCTAGGAGAAGTGAGTTCAGAACAGGCCGAAGCACTACGGGAAGCAGGGGTAACTCGTTATAACCACAATCTAGAAGCGTCGGAAAGCTTTTATCCTGAAATTGTCACTACCCATAGCTGGCAAGATCGGGTACAGACGATTAAAAATCTGAAAGCGGCCGGAATTCAAGCCTGTACGGGGGGAATTTTAGGGATGGGGGAAAGTTGGGAAGATCGCATTGATCTGGCCCTGGCTCTACGGGAGCTCGAAGTGGAATCCGTGCCCTTAAATTTGCTTAATGCCCGTCAAGGTACACCCCTCGCCGATCGCCCCCATCTGGATCCCTACGAAGCCCTGAAAGCGATCGCCATTTTTCGTTGTATTTTACCGGAGCAAATTCTTCGTTATGCCGGAGGCCGGGAAGCCATCATGGGAAGCCTACAAAACCTGGGATTAAAGGCTGGCATTAATGCTATGTTGGTAGGAAATTATTTAACGACCCTGGGCCAACCCGCAGAACAGGATCGTGCCATGTTAGAGTCCCTCGGATTAGTGGGGGGAAATGCGCCCATTCCCGGTGAATATCAATCCTGATCCCAATCTTGCCAAGTCTGACAACGATACGCCTTCTCCCACGAAGGTATCCTTTCCTCTGGAAATGCTTTGGGCCGCGATCGGCCTGCTTTTAACCATTTTAAGTACTTTTGTTGAGGCCTTTATTACCAATCCACCCTGGGAGTGGATGAATAAGGGCATTTACTCCCATTCTCTAGGGATTACCTACCAAATTGGGGCCGTTCTTCTCACCGGCTGTCTGGGCGGTAAGAATGCTGGTGCCCTTTCCCAAGTAGCTTATATTCTGTTGGGGTTGGCTTGGCTACCTATTTTTGGTCATGGGGGCGGCTGGAATTATTGGCAAGAACCCAGTTTTGGGTTTATTTTGGGATTTGTGCCAGGGGCTTGGCTGTGCGGATTTTTGGCTTTTCAGGACAGAGCTAAAATCGAAAGTTTGGCCTTTAGTTCATTAGCAGGGCTAGGGGTGATTCATGGCATTGGTATTTTCTACTTAATTTTTCTAACCCTAGCAAAAATTCCCAGTCCTCCGATTCTGACCTGGGAGAACTTGCCAACAGCAATTTTTAATTTTTCTTTGGTTGCCTTACCCGGACAAATTATCCTGGTTTGTTTAAGCGCAGTCTTAGCCTTTTTTATTCGTAAATTACTTTTCTATTAACCTTGAGAATTTTAATCGAGAGTATTATTGTGAGTGATTTTGGCAAGTGTTGATAATAGATTAATTTAATCAATAATGAGAAAAAAATCTCTATTCTGGTTAGTGGCGATCGCAGGTCTATTTTTAGATCAAATCAGTAAACACTGGATAGTCGGCCATCTTCAACAACCTGGAACCACATTGCCACTGATTCCCACTATTTTTCATCTTACCTATGTCTTAAATTCAGGAGCTGCCTTTAGTGCTTTTCGGGGTGGATCGGGTTGGTTAAAATGGTTATCTCTAGGGGTGAGTATTGGCTTAATTATTTTTGTGAGCAGAGTCCCTAAAATATCTCGGCTAGAACAGTTTGCCTATGGTTGTATTTTAGCGGGAGCCTTGGGCAATGGGATAGACCGTTTTCTCTGGGGACAGGTGGTTGATTTTTTAGATTTTCGATGGATTCATTTTCCCATTTTTAATGTAGCTGATATTTTGATTAATATGGGAATTATCGGATTGTTGATCAGCAATTTTCCCCGTCGTTATAAGTTAGATACTTAACAATTTTAGTTCTACTCAGAAGTAGGGATAACTGACAATGAATTGGACTTGCCTGAACCGTTTTGTGGAAATTAAGTCTCCCTGGTTAACGCTGATTGGAGAGAAATGGGAAGACGATCAACAGACGATTCTAGAATATTGGCGAGTGGAAAAAGCTCACTCTTTGATTATTTTGCCAATTCAGAAGGGCAACATCGCTCTCTCGCCGTCAAGCCAGGATCATTTGTTATTACCGAAGCCTTTCTATCGCCCAGGTCTTGGCATAACAACCCTAGATTTTCCAGGGGGAAGATTGCTGCCCGAACAACAGCCCGAAACCCTTATTCCTCAGATTTTACAGCGAGAATTGGGCATTTCTCCCAACCAAATCACGGAGTTATCTGTCATCAATGTTCAGGGATGGGCTGTGAATAGTTCATTCTCTAACCAAAAACTCTACGGTTATGTTGCTTATCTTTCTCCTGATTCCAGATTAGAGTCGCCGCTCTTGGGGGCATCTTATGCTGTTAGCCGAACAGCGATCGCTGAACTTTTAAGGCAATTACACTGTTTACAATGTCGCGCCCTGTTGTTGGAATGGTACTGCATGAATGCTCTATCTGTTAAGTGAGTTTAATCTTATTGATCACTGTGAACCAAATAATAATGGCGCGATCGCCCAACGGTTTAGCCGAAAGGAAATTAGCTTTTGTGGAGATTAGGGGCTAAACAGTTTTAATGGTGGGATCTATGGTCTTACTCTGCCATAACAAAATGGCTTGGGTGCGATCGCGGACTCCTAATTTATTGACAATGGCATGAACATGAACCCGCACTGTTCCTGGGGCAATATAAAGGCGATCAGCAATATCTTGATTGCTATTTCCGGCAGCCATTAGGGTTAAGATTTCCTGTTCTCGTTCTGTTAAAAGAGAATGCTTGATAGGGGAGGATAAATCGGCGATCGCTGGAGTAAAAGCGGTACGAATTTCCTGGGTTGCTTGGGAATCCCACCAAGAAGCACCGGCCACAACGGAACGAATCGCCAAGATTAGGGTTTGGGCATCAATTCCTTTTAAACAAAAACCCTGAATTCCTGTTTCAATGAGACGACTAATCAAGGTTGAGTCTGAGCGGGAAGTCAGAGCTAAAATAGGAAGATGAGGATGCTGAAGTTTGATCTGGCGACAGGCTTCTAAACCACTCATGCGAGGTAAGCCCACATCTAATAGCACTAAATCTAAGGGATGACGATTAGCCAAATCAACAGCCGTTTCTCCATCCTCAGCTTCAGCCACAATTTTAAGGGTTGGTTCCTGTTGCAGACGCACCACTAATCCTAAACGAAAAAGTTCATCATCTTCTACTAAAAGCAGTCGGATGGAGTTTAGCATTATTCAATTCTACTTTTGTACTCAGATTGTATGCTCAGATCCATTTATCTCAAACAGTTCTTCAATTTAACTACCAGGACAAGGTTTTGGTATTATCTTGAAAAAGAGCTTTCCCAGTTAGTTCTGGCGTTCCGACCTTAATGCCATCTAGAAGATCTGATGAGGTAACACCATATTTTTTCATACAAGAAGGACAAGCGATCACCAATCCTCCTTTCTTAATAATTGTCAGCAAAATAGCTTGCTGTTCCTTGAACTGCTCTGCATTGTTTTTAGAAGCGACTAGAACCCCCTTATCGTTGAGAAAAATGGTAACAGGATGCCCCCTCTCAAATTGAGCCTTAGAGAAACCGAGGGCCATGGTGCTGCGATGGTCTTGATCCGTTGTCATATTAACAAATAGTGGATCATTATTTCCCGCTAAAACAGGAACTCCTAAACAAGTTGTTGTAAGAACAAATAAAAATGCAATCAAATGAGATCGTTTCATCAGACTATATTCAAGCTACTATTCGTTAATGAATTGGCATTTTACTCTGAAATCCTATTCTGTTTCTAGTATGACATACCGTCATACCTATTAAGTTTTATGTAGAGACTGAATGGGTTAATCACTGACAGTTTACTTCAGGCAAATCAGTTTAGGGATAGACACCATGATCTGCGTTGGGATAAACAGGTAATTTAAAGGCAAAAATAGCTCCAGTGGGATGACGATTCTCTGCCCAAATTTTACCGTGATGGGCGGCGATGATTTGACGGCAAAGATAAAGTCCTAAACCAGTGCCTTTTGCCTGACGATCGCTACTACCCTGATAAAACCGTTCAAATAGATAGGGTAATTCATGGGGGTGAATACCAGAACCACTATCTAAAATTTTGACCAGTTGATAGGCGGATTGGGAAGCTAGTTGAATTTCAATGCGATCGCCGCGTCGGGAATGATTAATAGCATTAATCAGTAAATTATCGATTACACGCTGAAGTTGCAGCATATCCCCCTCAACCCAAAGAGATTGACGAAAATCTGAATCACCATAATTCACATTCAGATAAACCTGATGGGCAGCAGCAAGCACTGCTAAATTATTCGTCACTTCTTCCGTTAAAGCCGTTAAATCGATAGGAGCCAGATTTAATCTTAATCCTTCTGTATCATTGCGATAGACATCTAACAGCATTTCCAATAATTGCAGACTGGATTGATGACTGCGCCCCATTGTGGCTAGAACTTTCTGTTGGGTCGCGGTTACCTCGCCAAATTGACCTGATTGAAAGGCTTTTAGGGTTTCTATTGCTCCCAGTAGAGGCGTTTTAAGATCGTGGGTGAGGGTCGAAGCAAAATCTTCTCGAAGACTGACTAGTTGTTCCTGGGATTGGAGTTGCGTTTGTTTCTGGACTAACACTTCCTGATAGTGACGATTTTGTTCACTGAGCCAACCCGTTACTATCAGCGATAAAACAGCAATAAAGCGATTGGCGATCGTTGAAGGTTCGACCATGGATCGCATCGGTAGCCATAAATTTAAGAGGGTTAAAAAAACGGCGATCGCCGTGGCTTTTAGCGTCGCTAACCGGCCTAAACGGGCATTTACCCACAAAATTGGCCCGATATAAAGATACCCGAAAACATAATCAGGTGGTGTCGAAAACTCCAACGCTAAAACCAGGCAAAACAAGCCCACGATCAAGCTGGCATCTGGGAACGGCGATCGCCAAGTAAAAGAACGAGATTTTACCATCAGTCTTGAATCAACGGGTGATAACAAATCATAAACGGCACCAATACTGATATCAACCAGTTTAACCGTTGAGTTTAGCTATAGGCGTTTAGAGTTTGTTTAGATTCACGTTTATTGTCTAAACATTATTCCTATTATCTACCAAACAAAAATTTATACCCTATTAATTACCTAAATCTTAATCCAATCTCTTAGAATAAGCACAGTCATTTCATCCTTTGTGTCAATATATGTGGCAAGGATTCTTACAAATTGCTTTAACCCTAACGATTATCGTGGCAATTACGCCTTTTTTGGGTCGTTATATCGCTAGGGTATTTTTAGAAGAAAAAACCTTTCTTGATGCTTGGCTTGGGCCCATTGAGCAACAACTATATTATTGGATTCAAGTTCGACCTCAACAAGCAATGACGGGTTGGCAATATGGGAGGGCCATTCTCTATAGTAATCTGGCGATGGGAATCATTGTCTATAGCATTCTTATTACCCAAAATTATTTACCGTTTAACACCACTGCCTTAGGATCTCCTCCTTGGGATTTAGCATTACATACTACAATTTCTTTTTTAACCAATACAGATCAACAACATTATTCCGGAGAAACAGGCTTAAGTTATGCGAGTCAAGTTTTCGCCTTAGGATTTTTAATGTTTACTTCGGCGGCAACAGGTTTAGCAGTTGGCATCGCCTTTATTCGTGGTTTAACAGGCAGACCTTTAGGGAATTTTTATCAAGATTTAGTTCAGTCTATTACCCGAATTTTACTCCCTTTATCTATTTTAGGTGCATTATTGTTGATTTTTTCTGGAGTGCCTGAAACCTGGTCAAATCCTGTTAATATCACAACCCTAGAAGGAGCTAATCAAGTGATTGCCTTAGGGCCAGTCGCCCACTTTGAAATGATTAAGCAATTGGGAGAAAATGGGGGAGGATTTTTTGGCAGTAATTCGGCCCATCCATTTGAAAACCCTACTCCTTTTTCTAATTTGTTAGCAACGATCGCCATGATCAGTATTCCCACTGCTCTCATCTATACCTATGGAATTTTTGCGAACAATAAACGTCAAGCCTGGTTGATCTTTTGGATGGTCTTCGGTATTTTTATGATCTTAATTGGGATCACTGCGATAGGAGAATATCAAGGTAATCCACTGGTTAATCATCTGCTAGATTTCTCTCAAGCTAATTTAGAAGGAAAAGAAGTTCGTTTTGGCTGGGCACAGACAGCTTTGTTTGCCATAACCACGACTGGAACCATGTGCGGGGCGGTTAACGGTTTTCTTGACTCTTTTATGCCAGCCGGCGGATTTAGCACCCTATTTAATCTCTTTTTACAAATTGTCTGGGGCGGTCAAGGTACAGGAACGGCTTATCTATTTATTTACTTGATTTTGGCTGTATTTTTAACCGGATTAATGGTGGGTAGAACCCCAGAATTTTTAGGACGTAAGATTGAAAAGGCAGAAATTATTTTAGCCAGTGTGGTCTTATTAATCCATCCCATTGCGGTATTGATTCCCTCAGCGATCGCCCTCGCTTTTCCTGAACAATTAGCAGGTATTAGTAATCCAGGCTTTCATGGACTTTCCCAGGTGGTTTACGAATACGCCTCGGCTTCTGCCAACAATGGCTCAGGCTTAGAAGGTTTAGAAGATAATACCCTCTGGTGGAATCTCAGCACTTGTTTTAGTCTGCTTTTGGGACGATATATTCCCATTATTGCCTTATTACTTTTAGCCGATAACCTCTCGCGTAAACAACCGGTTCCCGTAACTACTGGAACATTAAGAACCGACACGATTTTATTTACCAGTGTTACCGCAGGGGTGATTTTAATTTTAGGAGCTTTAACCTTTTTTCCTGTTCTCGTTTTGGGCCCCATCGCCGATGCATTTACCTTGAAATAATTATGATTTTTCTAGCCCCCCAGCCCCCAACGTTGGGGGAGAGTAACCTTCCAATCGCTAATTTTGACAGAGAAAGTCACTCCCAATTTTTAGATAAATCAGACTTGATCAGTACTCAAAGTCCCCCAGTATTGGGGGATTTAGGGGGCAAATAAACAATTTTCTTTGTTGAACCATGAAAAAACTACTGCGATCGCAACGAAAACATACACCAAAAGCCAAAACGAAGGGACTATATCTCCGTGCCATTCAACAATCTTGTGTTAAACTCGATCCCCGCATTGCTATCAAAAATCCTGTCATGTTTGTTGTCTGGATTGGGACTATTATTACCCTTTTAGTCACGATTAACCCCCAATTATTTGGAGATATTTCCAATGAAAATCAGCGATTATTTAATGGCACAATTACCCTAATTTTATTATTTACAGTTCTCTTTGCTAACTTTGCTGAAGCCGTAGCAGAAGGTCGGGGAAAAGCCCAAGCCGATGCTCTCCGAGCGACCAAAACCGACACGATCGCCCGTAAAATTTTACCCGATGGTTCCACGGTCGAAGTGAGTTCGACTAGCCTCAGACGGGGAGATCAAATTCAGGTGATTGCAGGCGATATGATTCCAGCCGATGGGGAAGTCATTGGTGGGATGGCCTCCGTCGATGAATCGGCTATTACCGGAGAATCTGCCCCCGTTTTAAAACAACCTGGAACCGATATTGCCAGTTCGGTAACGGGAGGAACAAGGATTCTTTCTGATGAATTATTGATTCGCGTTACGGCTGATCCAGGCAAAGGTTTTATTGATCGCATGATTGCTTTAGTCGAAGGAGCAGAACGGAGTAAAACCCCCAATGAAATTGCTTTAACGGTTTTATTAGCCGTTTTAAGTGAAGTTTTTTTAATTGTGATTGCCACTTTACCGGCGATCGCCAACTATGTGAAAAGTCCCGTTAGCATTGCGGTATTAATTGCCCTCCTGGTTGCGCTCATTCCGACGACCATTGGGGGATTATTAAGTGCGATCGGGATTGCCGGTATGGATCGGGTTGCCCAATTTAATGTCATTGCGACATCAGGAAGAGCGGTAGAAGCCTGTGGTGATGTCAACACCTTAGTCTTAGATAAAACGGGAACCATTACCTTAGGAAATCGCCTCGCAGAAGAGTTTATTCCCCTTAATGGCTATCGTATCGAACAGGTTGCCCAAGTAGCCCTCATCTCTAGTATTTTTGACGAAACCCCAGAGGGACGTTCTATTGTTAATCTGGCGGAAAAATGTGGTTCAAATCTAGATTTTAATCCTCAAATGGCTACCGGGATTGAGTTTTCAGCACGAACGCGCATGAGTGGGACAGATTTAGCCAATGGTCTGGAGATTCGCAAAGGAGCCGTTGATGCCATTAAAGGTTTTATCCGTTCTAGAGGCGGCCAAATTTCTGCGGATTTAGATGTTGCCTATGAGCGAGTTTCTCGATTAGGTGGAACCCCCTTAGCAGTTTGTCAAGGGGCGGAAATTTATGGCGTAATTTATCTCAAAGACATTATTAAACCTAATATTAAGGAACGTTTTAATCAATTACGACGTATGGGCATTCGGACAATTATGCTCACAGGAGATAATCAAATTACGGCTTCTGTGATTGCCCAAGAAGCAGGCGTTGATGACTTTATTGCTGAGGCGACTCCAGAGGATAAAATTGAAGTCATTCGGGCTGAACAGGCAAAAGGTAAATTAGTCGCAATGACGGGAGATGGCACTAATGATGCACCGGCTCTTGCTCAAGCCAATGTAGGCGTTGCCATGAATTCAGGCACTCAAGCTGCCAAGGAAGCGGCGAATATGGTGGACTTAGATTCTGATCCCACAAAATTAATTGATATTGTCACTATTGGGAAACAATTATTAATTACTCGTGGTGCGTTAACCACTTTTTCCATCGCCAATGACATTGCCAAATATTTTGCTATTATTCCTGCGATGTTCTCAACCGTAGGTATTGGTAGTTTGAATATTATGGGATTAGCCAGTTCTCAATCGGCGATTCTTTCTGCTCTCATCTACAATGCTTTAATTATTCCGGCTCTAATTCCCTTAGCACTAAAAGGCATTAAATTCAGACCATTAACGGCGGATAAACTATTACAACGCAATATTTTAATCTATGGTTTAGGGGGAGTTATTGCTCCCTTTGTGGCGATTAAGATTATTGATCTGTTAGTAACATCCGTGGGTTTAGTCTAGCTTTTGAATGACGGTTTTGTACTTACAAATTACTTGTTTCAATGACGATGAAAACAGCTTTCTCTCAACCAATCACTAAATTATTTTTAAAAAAGATTCCTCTTTATTTTTTAGGAGTTTTCACCTTAAACTTGCTTCTCTCTCCCTTGGTTCAAGCCTCAACAGGTGGATTACTTTCACGCGGTCAATCCTATGCGTTGGGATTATTAGGTTTAGTAACTCTGAGCTTATTTGTTTACCTTTTCGTTGTTATTTTTCAGCCGGAGAAATTTTAAGATGAGTCAAGTACGAGAAATTTCCAAAGCCATTCGAGCTACTATTTTATTATGGGTCATTACAGCCGTTTTTTATCCATTGCTCATCTGGATTACAGGTCAACTTATTTTTCCCTTTCAAGCGAATGGCAGCATTCTTAAAAACACGGGAGGAAAAGCGATCGCCTCTGCCTTAATCGGCCAACCCTTTAACAGCGATCGCTACTTTTGGAGTCGTCCCAGCGTAGTAAATTACAGTACCGGCAAAGCGGCTGGAATCACAGGGATTTCAGGAGCCAGTAATTTAGCACCCAGTAACGCCGATTTAACCAAGCTAATTCAAAGTCGTATTCAAACCTTAAAACAAGCGAACATTGAACCCACCGCTGATTTAGTTTATAGCTCTGGCTCTGGTTTAGATCCCCATATCACGGTGCAAGCTGCCAAAAATCAAATTAATCGGATTGCTAAAGTTCGTCAATTAAACACTAATCAAGTTGAATTATTAATAAATCAAGCGATAGAAGGTCGTTTTTTAGGGATTTTTGGAGAGCCAGGTGTTAATATCGTAAAACTTAATTTAGCACTTGATCAAGTAAAAGTTTCTAAATCTTAATCATCATGATTGTAGAACGACGAGGCCGACATAAAATCTTCATTGGGATGGCTCCTGGTGTTGGTAAAACCTACAAAATGTTGGAGGAGGGAAAACGGTTAAAAAGCCAAGGAATTGATGTGGTTATCGGGCTACTGGAAACCCATAATCGTCAAGACACAATAAACCAGGCAAAAGGATTAGAACTGATTCCTCGACAAATGATTTCTCAGAAAAAATCACAACTTTGGGAAATGGATACAGAAGCGATTATTAATCGTTTTCCAAAACTCGTGTTGGTTGATGAGTTAGCTCATACCAATATGCCTGGCTCTTTGCGACAAAAACGTTATCAAGATGTAGAAGCGATTCTCCACCAAGGTATTGATGTCTATTCCACGGTTAATATTCAACATTTAGAAAGTTTAAATGATTTAGTGGCGAGAATTACAGGGGTTGTGGTTCGAGAACGTATTCCCGATCGCCTTCTCGAAGAAGCGGATGAAGTGATTCTCGTTGATGTTACGGCTGAAACCCTTGAAGAAAGATTACGAGATGGTAAAATTTATGCACCGGAAAAAATTCAACAGTCCCTCGAAAATTTCTTTCAACGCCGCAATCTCATTGCCCTAAGGGAACTAGCGTTAAGGGAAGTAGCTAACACTGTAGAAGAAGAAGGAGAAGAGTCCTCCCTTGTCGGTCAAACTTGCCCTATTCAAGAGCGAGTTTTAGTCTGTATTTCAACCTATCCCAATTCTCTGCGACTATTGCGTCGAGGTGCAAGATTGGCAAATTACATGAATGCTCCTTTATTTGTCTTATTTGTGGAAGATCCAGATCGCTTTTTAAATAAAATTGAAACGCTCCATTTAGAAACCTGTGAGCAAATTTGTCGAGAATTTAGTGGTCATTTTATTCGGGTTATGAGTCCCAGGGTGCCTGAAGTCATTGCCCAGATAGCTGAAGAACATAAAATTACGCAAATTGTCATTGGAGAAAGTCGTCAATCTCGTTGGAAAAGATGGCTTAAAGGATCGTTTACCCAAAAGGTTATCCGTTTAATTTGGCAAAAACAAATTGATTTACATATTATTGCTACTGAAAAATAAGTTCCCCACTTAAAAAATCCCATGATCATTTTTATTGGATAGGCTACTTAATTTCTTTGGAAAAAGGCGATCGCGGTTTACTCGATTTTAATTTGGCGAAAATATTGGGGTAGTAACTGCTCCAGAAGTCTATCAATCTGGCCTGCTTTGGGTTGATAAAGAAAAGGACGACGAGGATAGAGCCGGTCATTCACCCAATCGCTCGACCAGCCGGTGGTGGTTTCAATACATTGTTGGGGAAAATCAGGTAAATTAAAGCGTTCTGCTTGTTCCAGACAACCGGATAGAAAAATATCCACATAGGATTGAACAATGGGAAATTGAGGGCTGGGGGGAGTGACTTTTGATTGGGAAGGGTTTAGGGTATAAATCCAAATCTGTCCATCGGGTTGAGGTAAATCCGACTTTAGTAACTTCAGACTATTTAACGGGACTAATGCACGGCAATAACTACCTTCTCGTCGATCCGTTGCTGCTACTTCAGTGGGGTCTAAGACTTCATAGATAACAGCATTAATTTTCTGATTACTATCTGGCTGAACACCTAAAAAACTTGCTCCAAAACCAATTTTGGGGCCAGCAATAAACCAACCTCGACGATAACCTTTCAATAAAATGGGATAGGCTTCTCCCGATTGGGGGGCAGTTCGATGACGGGATTCATCTTCCATGAGACTGCCATAGCCAACAATATATTGCTTTTGCTCAGGCGCGATCGCTGGACGACAACTTGGGGGCATCGGTTCAATTGTTTGACTCCAGACGGGAGAGACCGGGAGCATCCATAGACTCATTAAAAGTCTTAAAGACCATCTTGGGAGACACCATAAAAAATTAATATATTTTAGAGAAAACATTGCTTTTATATTTATTTTGTCAATTATAATAACATGGTAAGCAATCACAGAGATTTACCTTAAAAATTAATTTAACCTAACATTTAGGGGTTCATTTTAGCTGAAAATACATTCTAATTACCCTCTACTGCTTGCCGGCTGCTGACAGCGTTAAGAAACAGAAAATTTTTAAAGACCTTAAATTTTTATGAACAAGACTTTTGCACTGCCATTCCTTGCGCTATGGTTGAAGACGGTAAAATATCGCAGTCTGCAATTAGCTTCCTAATATGTCATCTTTACATCATCAAATCGTTGTTGTGGGAGGCGGATCCGCCGGAATCACCGTAACGGCCCAACTTCTTAAAAAAAATAGTCAATTAGATATTGCGATTATTGAACCTTGCGATAAACACTATTACCAACCCGCTTGGACATTAGTGGGGGGTGGTGTTTACAAAATGGAAGATACCATCAAGGCAGAAAAAGATTGTATTCCAGCCAATGCTCAATGGATAAAAGCCGCCGTTGCGACCCTAGATCCAGGCTCCAACAAGGTAGTTACTCAGGACGGTCGCACAATCTCCTATGACTATTTAATTATTTGCCCTGGTATTCAAATTGACTGGCATCTGATTCCAGGTTTGCAGGAATCCTTAGGCAAAAAAGGTGTCACCAGTAACTATGACCGTCGCTATGCGCCCTACACCTGGGATTTAATTCGCAATTTTAAGGGGGGGAATGCTATTTTTACCTTCCCTGCGACTCCCATTAAATGTGCAGGTGCGCCACAAAAAATTATGTATTTGGCGGATGAAACCTTCCGAAAAAATGGGGTCAGAAATCAAACTCAGATTATCTATGGAGTGGCGGTTGCTAAAATCTTTGGGATTCCAGGTTATTGTGAAGCATTAGAGAAAATTGCGGCTCGAAAAGAAATTGATGTTAAATACAAACATAATCTCAAGGCCATTAACAGCGATCGCCAGGAAGCCATTTTCGATGTAACCACAGATCAAGGTACTCAAGAAGTCAGCTTGCACTATGATTTGTTGCACGTAGCACCACCGATGAGCGCGCCAGATTTTATCAAAAACAGTGCTGTCTCCGTTCAAGAGGGGCCAGGCAAGGGCTGGGTAGATGTGAATAAGTTAACCCTGCAACACAATGTCTATCCCAATATTTTTAGTCTAGGGGATGCCTCTTCCTTGCCAACCTCCCGTACTGCGGCGGCTATTCGCAAACAGGCCCCCGTGGTAGCCGAAAACCTACTCGCCCTCATTGCCTCTAAATCTTTGGCTGGAAACTATGGTGGTTATACCTGTTGTCCTCTGATCACTGGTTATGGAAAAACGATCATGGCGGAATTTGACTATGAAAGTAAACCCAAATCGAGCTTTCCCTTTGATCCCACCCAGGAACGCTGGAGTATGTGGATGGTTAAACGTTATGTTTTGCCCTGGCTTTATTGGAATCGGATGCTAAAAGGAGAATCCTTCGAGCCGGACAAATGGAAACCCTTACTCGATAAAACGGACTAAATCCCCATCTTTCAAGATTGAGGCGATCTAAAGCGTAAAATACGATCAGCTATCTAGAATCTATTCAGATAGAATCTCACTCTTCATCGTTCCCCCTCCCAAACTGTGACCACAACACCCCTAACTCCTAACCCTGTTACAATCTCCTATCCCGATGCCCTAGGCCGCTTTGGCCAATATGGGGGCAAATATGTTCCTGAAACCTTGATGCCCGCTCTCTTTGAGCTAGAAACTGCTTACAAAAACTACAAAGACGAGCCTGACTTTAAGGCCGAGTTGAATCAACTCCTTAAGGACTATGTGGGTCGTCCTAGCCCCCTCTACTTTGCTGAACGTTTAACCACCCACTACGCCAAAGCCGACGGTACAGGCCCCCAAATCTATCTCAAACGGGAGGATCTCAACCATACTGGTGCCCATAAAATTAATAATGCCCTGGGTCAAGTTCTCCTGGCTAAACGTATGGGCAAAAAACGCATTATTGCTGAGACAGGGGCGGGCCAGCATGGTGTGGCAACGGCTACCGTCTGCGCTCGTTTTGGCTTGGAATGTATTATTTACATGGGCGTTCAGGATATGGAACGTCAAAAGCTGAATGTCTTCCGCATGAATTTGTTAGGGGCGCGTGTTCAACCTGTCGAGGCTGGTACGGGAACCCTCAAAGATGCGACATCAGAAGCTATCCGAGATTGGGTGACCAATGTGGAGACGACCCATTATATTCTCGGTTCTGTGGCTGGCCCCCACCCTTACCCGATGATGGTGCGCGACTTTCATCACATTATTGGGCAAGAAACCCGTGCTCAATGTTTGGAAAAATGGGGCGGCTTACCGGATATTTTGTTGGCCTGTGTGGGCGGTGGTTCCAATGCCATGGGTTTGTTCTATGAATTTTTGCCGGATACCTCGGTGCGTTTAATTGGGGTGGAAGCCGCCGGCGAAAGTATTGCCTCTGGGAAACATGCAGCTACTCTTACCAAGGGTCGTCCTGGGGTGTTGCATGGAGCGATGAGTTATCTGTTACAGGACACGGAAGGTCAGGTGATTGAGGCCCATTCGATTAGTGCCGGTTTGGATTATCCAGGGGTTGGCCCAGAGCATAGTTACCTCAAAGATGCCGGTCGGGCTGAGTATTACAGTGTGACTGATCAAGAGGCGATCGCGGCTTTGCAACGTTTGTGTCAATTAGAAGGCATTATTCCAGCCTTAGAAACCTCCCATGCGATCGCCTATTTAGAAATGCTTTGTTCTCAACTGACGGGTAATCCTCGGATTATTATTAACTGTTCGGGTCGAGGCGATAAGGATGTACAAACGGTGGCTAAATATTTGGGAATGACGATTTAGATTTTCATCCTTCTCAATTCTTCTGATCTTGTCAGGGGTCTATAATGTCCCCGCTTCAGACTCATCATTAACACTCAAAATTATCAAGATTATCTATGGAATTTTCAACCTATGCTCTCTGGTCGGGTTATGCCGCGATCGCTATTTTGGGATTGACGATTATTGCCTTCGTTTTAAAATGGGGCTTTCGTTTTCGCTTAGTAGGAGCCACAGGCTTTATGGCAGTGTTAAGCATTGGTCTATTCGGTTTAGGATTGGGACTCTTTGACCGTGCTGAGGTACCAGGATCGGTTCATTTCAATCGAGTTTACGATAATGGAGCCAATCAACTTGTGATTTCTGTACCAACAACTATTACGCCAACGGAGTTAGAAGCCACCCTATTACAAGCCGCCAATACCTATCGTTCCTATGGTCGGGGTTCTAGAGATGGGGATAACAAGATGACCGTTCGGGCTAGAGCCGTTATTCATCCCAAACCCAATTTATCAAAGCCGCTTTATCTGGGTCAGGTACGTCGTACTCTTGGTGTTCAAGAGGATGAAGGGATTAAGGTGGAAATTGATAAAAAAGCCTTTGCCCAATTACCGAAGTCGAAAAGTTAATTAGGCCGATGAAAATCCTAGAACTTGCCTACGAAGACAAAGCAACGGGCTGGAAATTAAACCCAGTCCAATTTTCTGATTTGAATTTGTTAGTTGGTGTATCTGGAGTTGGTAAAACTAAAATTCTGAAAGCTATTCTCAATATAAAAGCGATCGCTAAAGGTTTCCGTTATCGAGGCATTAAATGGTCTATTCGTTTCTTGACAATAAATCAGGTTGAGTATCAATGGGAAGGAGAATTTGATTTTGGAAATACTGACAATCAACGTCAAAATGTTGACAAGAGTGAAGATAAATTTTCCAAAGTTGCGTCTGAAGAAGACGAAAGTGATTTTCCCAATCCTAAAATTATTTATGAATCCTTATCTCATAATAAAAAAGAATCACCATTATCTATTCAGAGAAAACAAGAGAAAATCATCTTTAATAATGAAAATGTTATTGTCAAGCTTTCTCAAAAACAAAGTTTAATTAGTTTGTTTAATGGTGAAGAAGATGTTAGAATACTCAGCAAAGAGTTTAATTTAATTAGAATTAGTCAAGCGGTATTGTTTGAAGATGACGCTTTCAGTTTCAATACAGATGAAAGATCTGAAAATAATTTTAGTGGTTTTAAAGGTTTTAATAGAAATAGTGTTTTGTTTAAAAAGGTAACTTTTGAGGATTATCAAAAATGTTCCAAGGATTTAACTGACAGTGAAATTCTATCCTTGATTCAGAATGAAAGAATTTCTATAAAGGGAAAACTTGTATTGTCAGCTTGTTTTATTCCTAAATACTTTAGAGAAATCACGACTAAATTTAAGGAAATATTTTCTTCTATAGAGAAAGTCGAGGCAATATATTATTCTATTAATATCGATGATCTTGTTCTGGATATAAGATTCAAGGAAAAGCATTCTGAAAGGTCAATTTCTCAAGTTGAAGTATCATCAGGAATGCTTAAAACACTTCTGCATCTAAGCGAACTTTATTTTTCTCTGCCTGGAAGTGTGATTCTAATCGACGAATTTGAAAATAGTTTAGGTGTTAACTGTCTAGATGCAGTAACAGAAAACTTAACTGACTCTCCCAATCAATTGCAGTTCATTATAACTAGTCATCATCCCTATGTTATTAATAACATTCGACCATCTCACTGGAAAATTGTTACTCGTCAAGGAGGAAATGTTACCGTTAAAAATGCCGAGGATTTCCATATTGCTAAATCTAGACAGAAAGCCTATATCGATTTAATTAATGTCCTTAAAGATGATGAGCAAGATAGTGGAATATAATGAATCTTTATTTTTTAGTAGAAGGTGTAACTGAAATAATCCTGTATCGGAAATGGCTAAAATATTTACTACCCAATTTTCAGCCGGTTAGATTTCATGATCAAGCCACTCAAAATTGCTACTATATTATTGGTGATTATGGCTTTCCTGGGATCTTAGACGATGGGATTCATAAAGCGATTGATAATATTCAATCATCTCAAAAATATGACTACTTAATACTTTGTGTTGATGCTGACGAAGAAAGTGTTCAAGAACGTCAAGATTACATTTATAAATTTCTTGAAAAAAAGAAAATTGATCTTTCGTCAATTCCCTTAAAAATCTTTGTTCAGAATCGGTGTATTGAAACTTGGCTATTAGGAAATCGCAAATTATTTAATTCTAGACAACCATTAGAAAAACCACTGATTGATTATGCTAACTACTATGATGTTTCTCGTTATGATCCAGAATTGCTAGGCAAATATAATCAAGATTATTATGCTGAATTTCACGAAATTTATCTGAAAGCAATATTTAACGCCAAGGAATTGAAATATACTAAAACAAAACCCAGAGTTGCTCAGGAGCAATATTATTTTGAAGAATTATTAAAGCGAATCAACCAAGAGCCTGAACATTTACAGACTTTTGGAGCATTTATTTCATTTTGTGAAAACCTTAAATAATAAGCTTTTCCTCAAGAAAGGCTCGAAAATAAATAAATTGGTACTCATCCAGTCAAGCCCAATTGAAACACTATCTGGCATATCTTATACTTTTATTAAGTAAATCCCAATCATCATGATCCCCCTGATAAATCTACTTGTCAGATTTTTTGTCGAGGAAAGGCTCGGCTTCTAAGTATTTATACGTGTCAAACAACTGAGCTACCTTTTGGTAATGCTGGATCACTAGTAACGTAAACTGAAAGAAAATTGAGGACTATAGAGGACTACAATGGAGAATTTGTTTGCCATTACATCGAGCCGTACACTCTATCATCGAGTTTCTGCCCTTCTACTTTATCAATCTGTTTTTGATAATGCGATCGGCAAAAGCTTTACCCACCTACTCAATACACTTCATCACAAAGATAACGAACAGTCCTATAATTCGACTGCTTGCCTACAGGCCTACGGTGAGTTTTTCCGGTTGTTAGCGAGTAGTCAGCAAAGTTGGCAAGATTTTTTAATTCAACAAATTCTCAATAGTGAAAATCCCTTTAGCCAACAGGCTCAATACCAATCTTTGCTAGATCTGCCACCGTCATTAATTCAAGCGGTTAAGCATGATCTAATGATTTTGCAAAATATTTATGATTGTAGTCTGAACCAGATTATTCAATGGGTAGAAATTGCCTCTCAAACGTTAGCGAATGTTGTTGCCTGGGAGATTCCTAATCAAGTTGATAATTTTCTGACTGCTTCCTCTGATTGGACAAATCACCTAGACGATTTAGTCAATTACTATCAGCATCATGGTATTGGTTTATTTGGTTCCTATCAAGCCTTTATTTGGCAACAGGGTCAATTACAGGGGGTAAATAATCCCGATCGCCTGGCCCTCTCTACTTTAGTGGGCTATGAAGAACCGAAGACTAAATTAATTCAGAATACGGAATGTCTTTTACAGGGTTATCCGGCCCTCAATGTGTTGCTCTACGGTAGCCGAGGCAGTGGCAAATCTTCTTTGGTTAAGGCTCTATTGACAGAATACAGCGATCGCGGTCTGCGCTTAATTGAGGTTAGTAAATCGGAATTACACAATCTGCCCCAAATTCTCGACCTGTTACGGCCTGTTCCCCAGAAATTTATCCTCTTTGTGGATGATTTGTCCTTTGAAGAGGATGATGATACCTTTAAATCCTTAAAAGTGATTCTAGAAGGCAGTATTACCGCTAAAGCTCCTAATGTTGTGGTCTATGCCACTTCCAACCGTCGTCATCTGGTGCGGGAATTTTTTAGCGATCGCCCCCGTCCCCTGGACAGTGATGAAGTCCAGGCCTGGGATACCGTACAAGAGAAACTCTCCTTCGGCGATCGCTTTGGACTGACCCTCACCTTTGAACCAGCAAATCAAGACACCTATTTAACAATCGTTCATCATCTAGCCGAACAAATTGGTATTACCCTAGAAAAAGAAGACTTAGATTTTCGCGCCAAACAATGGGCAACCCGTCACAATGGACGCTCCGGTAGGACAGCCCGCCAATTTATCGACCACCTTCAGGGGGAACTTGCTCTCAGACATCCTAATCTTTGACTATAGTTAGAAAAGATTAAGTAAGACGTTGGCTTTTAGCTGCTCATGCTATTTTGATAAATAGAATAAATTCATTCGTTCCCTTTATAGCGCAAGGTTGATCTGCCTCTCGTTAATCAGCCACCGTTGTCTAGGATGTTTTCTGTATAGACTCTCTGCATTGCCTTATTTCCCCGCCCTATGTCTAAACTCGTTATCGTTGAATCTCCTACTAAAGCGCGTACCATTCGCAACTATCTGCCCCAGGACTATCGGGTAGAAGCGTCAATGGGCCATGTGAGAGACTTACCCGCATCAGCGGAGGAAATTCCCGCAGAGTTTAAGGAAAAACCTTGGGCTAATTTAGGGGTAGATGTGGAAAGTGATTTTGAACCCCTCTATGTGATTCCCAAGAGTAAGAAAAAAATTGTTAAGGAATTACAGGCGGCTCTTAAACAGGCTGATGAAATCATTCTGGCCACTGACGAAGACCGTGAAGGAGAAAGCATTAGCTGGCACTTAGCTCAATTGCTCAAACCCAAAGTCCCGATTAAACGGATGGTTTTCCATGAGATTACTCAGGAAGCCATTCAAAAAGCCTTACAGAACTGTCGCAACATTAATGAAAATTTAGTTCACGCCCAAGAAACCCGTCGTATTCTAGATCGTTTAGTGGGTTATACTCTGTCTCCTTTGCTGTGGAAAAAGATTGCCTGGGGTTTGTCTGCGGGTCGGGTACAGTCGGTGGCGGTGCGATTATTGGTGCAACGGGAACGGTTAAGACGAGCCTTTAAGGAAGCCGGTTATTGGGATTTAAAAGCTTTGTTAGAGCAGGCAAAAAGTCCCTTTGAAAGCAAATTAATCACCATTGCCGGTAAACGAGTCGCCGCTGGTAGTGATTTTGATGACAATACGGGACAGTTAATTCCTGGTCGGGATGTGATCTTGTTAAATGAGGCCGAGGCGATCGCCCTTAAGGAACGTTTAACGGGTAAACCCTGGCAAGTTACCAACACAGAAGAGCGGCCTACCAATCGCAAACCTTCGCCGCCTTTTACCACTTCCACCCTACAACAGGAATCCAACCGTAAACTAGGAATTTCGGCCCGTGATACCATGCGCGTGGCCCAAAAGCTCTATGAAGAGGGTTTTATTACCTATATGCGGACGGATTCGGTGCATCTCTCTGACCAGGCGATCGCCGCCTCTCGCAGTTGTGTTGAACAGATGTATGGCAGAGAATATTTGAGTCCCCAACCTCGTCAATTTACAACCAAAAGTAAGGGGGCCCAGGAGGCCCATGAGGCGATTCGGCCCGCAGGTACGGAGTTTCGTATTCCGAATCGAACAGGGTTAAGTGGTCAGGAATTAGCTCTCTACGATTTGATCTGGAAACGGACAGTCGCTTGTCAGATGGCCGAAGCACGAGTTACCCAAATCAGTGTCACCCTTAAAGTTGAAGATACGGAATTTCGTTCATCAGGAAAACGCATTGATTTTCCTGGCTTTTTCCGGGCCTATGTAGAAGGTTCCGATGATCCTGATGCGGCTCTTGATAGTCAGGAAGTTATTCTACCCCCTCTAAAAGTCGGCGATCGCCCCGATTGTAAAAATATTGAAGAAGTCGGTCACGAAACCCAACCCCCGGCCCGTTATACCGAAGCCTCTTTGGTGAAAACCCTGGAAACAGAAGGAGTCGGTCGTCCCAGCACCTATGCCAGTATTATCGGGACAATTATGGATCGCGGTTATGCCCAGATGCGGGGTAAGGCATTAGTTCCTACCTTTACTGCCTTTGCCGTGGTGAGTTTATTGGAAGCTCATTTTCCCGATCTGGTAGATACAGGTTTTACGTCTCGCATGGAACAGACCTTGGATGAAATTGCCACAGGTGAAACCAAATGGCTGCCCTACCTACAAGGCTTTTTCCTGGGAGATGAAGGTTTGGAAAATCAGGTAAAAGTGCGTGAGAGTCAGATTGATCCCAGTTCCGCCAAAGCCGTAATTTTGGAAAATCTGGAAGCTAAAGTCAAGATTGGTAAATTCGGCCCCTATATTGAAATTCCCCAGGGCGAAGAAATTGTCACCGCTTCCATTCCCGCCGATTTAACCCCTGCCGATCTAAGTCCTGAACAGGTTGAGATTTTACTTAAGCAAAAATTAGAAGGGCCGGATCAGATTGGCACACATCCTGAGGGCAATGAACCGATTTATCTTCTTTTGGGAACCTATGGCCCCTATGTGCAGTTGGGAGAGGTTAGTGAAACCAATAAAAAACCGAAACGAGCCTCTTTACCCAAAGGGGTTAAACCTGAAGATGTAACCTTAGATATGGCAGTAGGCTTGTTAGCCTTACCCCGAACTTTGGGTCAGCATCCCGACACGGGCGCAAAAATCCAAGCCAGTTTAGGCCGATTTGGCCCCTATGTTGTCCATGATCAGGGCAAAGAAAGCAAGGACTATCGCTCCCTGAAAACAGGAGATGATGTTTTAAGTATTACTTTGGACAGAGCCTTGGAATTATTAGCTGAACCGAAAAAAGGGCGCGGTGGCAGCAAGGGCAGTACAAAAGCTCCGTTAAAGGAGTTAGGGGCACATCCCCAGGACAACGAACCAGTTAATATTTACGATGGCCCCTACGGTCAGTATGTGAAACATGGCAAGGTAAATGCCAGTTTACCAGAGGGGGAGACATTGGAAACGATGACCCTAGAAAAAGCGTTACCGGCTTTAGCGGCTAAGGAAGGAACTAAGAAAACGACTAAAAAATCGAGTTCGGCTACTGCTAACACAACGAAAACAACTAAGGCAGCTACAACTAAAAAGACGACAACGACGAAACGTTCTACAAAAGCAAAAACCTCTTAGAAATCAAAGGAAAGGTATGGGCTGTTATTTGCTTGTACCTTTTTTATTATGTATTAAGTTTTAAGGTTAATAAATGGAGGACAGGAATAATGCGTATTGAACAATTAGAGATTAAAAATTTTCGCTGCTTGGAGAATATTACGATCAATTTTCCTGCGAAGAATAACATTGCCGTAATTGTCGGTATTAATGGAGCGGGAAAAAGCACTATTTTAGATGGTCTAAAAATAGTCTTAAGTTCGATCATTAATCAATTAATTCAACTGGAGATAAAAAAAGATTTTGTCTTGCAAGATATTATTGGTAGTTCAACAATAATTAAACAAGATGATATTCATCATATAGCAGAATCTTCACAACTAGATGCTGTTATTAAAGAGAATGATGAACATACAATTACAGTTTCATGTATAGCAAAAATTTTAGAAAAAGATAATTCTGAATCGACCACTTCAACAATTACGGGACATGATCTATATATTGATCAACTCTCTCATGATTTTTTAACGGACTCTTCTCAAAATTTTTCCCTATTTGTTTATTACCATGCTGGTGGGGCGACAAGAGAGCTAGAAGACAGACATAGCAAGCAACTTAGCCCTTTTACCTCGAATGTAATCCTTCAACCGATGGCGGCTAATTTGCATTAGCTCTTGAATAATTTTTTCATACA
>JAYKJI010000322.1:0-6125 GCA_035285405.1 Snowella sp.
TGGGAAGCCATGCGGGAAGGCAAAACGGTTTCAACAGTGAAGGGATTGCGGCAATTATTTCCTGGGGAAGTAGAGATTTTTACCCTGGATTCTGAATCGACCAAACGTCGTGGTGTGAAGGGCGCACAGGAATTATTCCTCAGTTTTGAACAGATTGAAATTGAAGATATTCGACTGGTGAGTTTTGAATTGGGGGTTTCCGAAGCCGCTTTAGATAATGCCAATATTTTATATTCGGAATATGGTCGTTCCTGGATTTCTCAGTTATTACACATGAGCAATGAGGATATTAAGATTTTCTGTGAGGAAAAACAGGGCCATGCGGGTTCGATTATGTCCTTACAACGCAAGCTGAAACGACTGGAGGGTTTAAAATATCTTCGTTCCGTTTGTACCCATAATTATATTGATCAAGTATTGCAATGTTTAGAGGCGGGAAAAAATGTGGTGATTGAATTTGGTTCCCAATCCAATTTGCTCTCCTATATGTTAGCCACTAATATGATTACCCGTCGCATTCATGGAACTTATGTTAAAAAAGCAGAAAAATTTCTACAAACCAAAAGCCCCAGCGATCGCCCCCGTCAATTAGTGATTACCATTGAAGAAGCTCATCGTTTTCTCGATTCTAGTATTGTTCATCAGACGATATTTGGCACGATCGCCCGTGAAATGAGAAAATATTTTGTCACCTTACTGGTGGTTGATCAACGTCCATCTGGCATTGATAATGAAGTGATGTCCCAAATTGGAACCCGTATTACCTGTTTGCTAAATGATGAAAAAGACATTGAGGCAATTTTTACAGGGGTTTCCGGCGGTCAAAATCTGCGCTCCGTGTTAGCAAAACTGGACTCTAAACAACAGGCTCTCGTTTTGGGTCATGCCGTTCCCATGCCCGTTGTGGTCAGAACCCGTGCTTACGATCAACAGTTTTATCGAGAGATTGGCATAACGGATTGGGTGGCAATGGCTGATGAAGAGGTTTTTGCGGCGGCTGAACTCGCTAAGGCTGATTTAGGATTTTGATCAGATTCGTTTTTCGCGCTAAAAGTTTCTAGGTAAAAGTTTCATGCAATCTTTTTTTATCAAGTTTCTCTACATCGTTGGCCGCGATCGCAATAAACTGCTATTTGTGCTTTTCTTCTTTACCTTGACCTCTCTGATTGATGCAGTCGGGATTGGCTTGATGGGGCCTTTTATTTCCATTGCCTCTAACCCCAGTATTCTCAAAACCAATGCGATCGCCCAATCCCTAACCACTCACTTAAATCTATCTCAAAGTGAATATCTGATTCCTATTTTAGGCTTGGTCATTGTTGTCATTTTTTTATTGCAATTTGTCTTATATATTATTTCCCAACAGTATATTTTTAACTTTATTTATCGCTTAAAAATGTCGCTTGTAATGCGACTGAGTAATGCCTATTTGTATGCCCCCTATACGTTTCATTTGACTAAAAACTCTGCCAGTATTAACAAAAATGTTGTCATGGAGAGTCAGGTTTTTGCCTCTCGATGTTTATCTGCTGTTATGCGAGTATTAACTAATAGCATTATTTTAGTCATTTTATTACTGTTACTGGCTAAAACGGATTTAACCTTTTTACTGCTTATCTTACTGACAACCATTCCCACCGTCATTGGCTTTAAGTTTTTCAGTCCTAAATTAAGATCCTGGGGTAAGTCCATGTCCTTAACCCAGGAGTCAATTCTTAAAATTCTCAGTCATTCTTTAGGCAGTATTAAGGATACCAAAGTGTTAGGAGTAGAAGGGTACTTTCTCAATCAACTGGAAGCCCAGTCTCTAGAAGAAACGATTGCTTTCTCACGTTTTCAAGTTGCTCAAGTTGTACCTCCTTTTATTATTAAAAGTAGCTTGATTATTTTCCTGGTAATTTTTATCTCAATCGTTACGGTCTTTAGTCAAGACAATATGCAGAATCTTGGCAGTACGATGACAGTTTTTGCGATCGCTTCGATTCGGCTCATTCCCTCAGCTAATTTTATTGTGCAAGCCATGGGAGAACTTAAGAGCACGTCCTATACCTTGGATGTCCTTTATTTTGATCTGAAAGAGATTGAAGAACAGCATTTAGAAAGAACAGCAACGCCGCTCCCGTCTCATCAACAAATGGCTTTTCAGCAGAACCTTGTTATTCAAAATCTTGGTTATACCTATCCCAGTAGTCAAAAACCAGCGATTGAAGAAATTAACCTAACCTTACAAAAAGGGGAATCGATCGCCTTGATTGGCAAATCAGGTTCGGGAAAAACGACCTTAGTAGATGTCATTTTAGGGCTATTAGAGCCTCAACAAGGAGATATTTTAGTGGATGGCATTTCGGTCTATGAAAATTTGCGATCTTGGCAAAACCTAGTCGGTTATATTCCCCAATCTATTTTTCTTACCGATGAAAGTATTGAGCAAAATATTGCCTTTGGGGTTCCTGAACTGGAAATTGATCCAGAGCGTCTTGCCCAAGCCATTCATTCTGCCCAATTAGAAGAATTAATTCAACAATTGCCCCAGGGTGTTAAAACCTTGGTGGGAGAAAGAGGGGTACGATTATCAGGGGGACAACGGCAACGAATTGGCATTGCTCGTGCTCTCTACCATGAAAGAGAAATTCTGGTGCTAGATGAAGCCACTTCTGCCCTGGATAATGAAACCGAAAAATTAGTGACGGAATCGATTCAATCCCTCGCTGGTCAAAAAACAATGATTATCATTGCCCATCGCCTTTCAACGGTTGAACATTGCGATCGCCTCTACGTTTTAGAGAAAGGCCACATTGTTCGTACAGGAACCTATCAAGAAGTGGTTCTCTCAGAATTAGCAGTAGACAATTGAAAATTAGGGATTAAGAATGCGTTTTTTCATGGGCTATTTGTCCCATAATATAGGTTGCATGAATCGCTCGATCATCTCCCATAATCATGAGGGTAAATACAGCATCTGCCAGTTCTTCCATAGTCGTGGGTTTAGGACTAGGATTACGGAAGGTCATTAGAGGAGTTGCCCGTAAATCTAAAACAATAAAATCAGCTTCTTTTCCCACTGCAAAGTTACCGATATGATCCTGTAATTCTAACGCTTTCGCTCCTCCCAATGTCGCCAGATAGAGTGATTGGAATGAAGTCGCTTTTTGTCCTCTTAGTTGAGCCACTTTATAGGCTTCATTGGCAGTTTGCAAAATAGAAAAACTCGTCCCAGCCCCCACATCAGTTCCCAAGCCAACTTTAACCGGATATTCTGTGGATTTTGCCTGTTCTAACTTAAAGAGTCCACTGCCTAAAAATAAATTCGAGGTGGGACAAAAGGCGATCGCTGATTTTGCTTCCGAGAGACGTTTAAATTCTTCATCGGTTAACTGCACACCATGGGCAAAAATAGATCGCTCACCCACTAATCCCGCTTGATCGTAGGTATCTAGATAGCCACTGCATTCTGGGAAAAGCTCCTTAACCCAAGCCACCTCATCCACATTTTCCGATAGATGAGTATGCATATAGACATCGGGGTATTCCTGTAAAAGCTTCCCCGCTAACTTTAATTGGGCATTGGTAGAAGTAATCGAAAAGCGAGGCGTAACAGCATAACCTAATCGTCCTTTTTTATGCCATTTTTCAATTAAGGCTTTGGTTTCGGTATAGGAAGATTCTGGTGTGTCTAAAAGAAAATCAGGGGCATTGCGATCCATCATTACTTTACCCGCAATCATCCGTAAATTTCGCGCATAGGCCTCCTCAAAAAAGGCCTCAGCCGATTCAGGATAAACTGCCGCAAAAACTAACGCCGTAGTAGTTCCATTTTTCAGCAATTCATTGAGGAAAAATGCAGCAACTTTTTGGGCATATTCCTTATCCTTAAATTTACCTTCAGTGGGAAAAGTATATTTTGTTAACCATTGTAAAAGTTGTTCTCCATAGGCCGCAATCATTTCCGTTTGGGGATAATGGATATGGGTATCCACAAATCCAGGCATGATTAGCATCCCTGGATAGGAAGTGGTGGGAATATCAGCATAACGATCTTTGAGTTGTTCATATTCCCCTAATTCTCGAACTCGTCCATTTTCTAAAACCAACAAACCATCTTGAAAAAAACGAACGCATTCTGATTCAGGAGAATAAAAGGGATCATTAATAAAATCTAAGAAAGAACTCCGGTAAGCTTTAAGACCTTTTTCAGGAAAAGTGGTATCTTTTGTCATGGCTAATCTTGAATGAATGAATTGACTATAAAAAAATTAACTTTTGATAGAAGCTAAGTTTTTTGATGGAAATTTGCTTTTAAAGCGTAAATCATTTTTAAATTAATTTAGGTATTTTAAGTGACTTTTTCTGTTTCTTCGTCAGCATAAAATTCCCCGTTTGAAATGCTATGGTTAGCCCAAGGATTCCTCTAACTAACTAAATACTTGGGAACTGTTTGCAATGTTTTTAATACTGTCATAGGATTACTGTCAAATGTAGTATAAAAAACGACAGTTGATATCATTAAAGAAACTATAATGAATGACAGTCCTTTGAGATTGCTAGATTGAGGACTTTCCGACGGAGCTTTTAACCAAAAATTAAACCAACGAGAAAGCGGTGGCATAACGACCCAGGTTAATAGACAACAGCAAACGAAGTTATTAATCAGCATGGATACAGACAATGGCCAGGAAACCATTAAATGAAGGGCAGACAAAATAATAGTTTGGATCATAACGGTGGGATAAAGTCCGACTAGAACTATCAAGTTTTGTTTCCATGCAGGAGAATTGATTTCAAGTTCATCAGCCTCCTGGGTAAACCAACTTTCTAAGCCCGTTTTAAAAGAACGAAACTGATAGGAACCAAAGAGTTCTTCTCCTGATTTTAATAAAGATTGACGTTCAGGGGAATTTACCCACTGATTGAGATGTTCCTGGGTGTCAAAATAAACGATAACATACCATTTTTCTTGAACCCCAAGCACGGGAGGAGATAAATCCGTCCTTAAATACCCCTTAAATCGGTTGACCACAGAGGTGAGTAAACTTTGCCACTCTTGAAATTCCCGTTCTTTCCCTGTAGGAACTCGGTGTTCAATCACTAAACTGGCGCAAGAAATGTGGTTTTCCGACAAAACATTTGTAGCTGACATAGTTGTTGTAACTATCACAAAGCTAATCAAAAATGAAGAATTTTTAATTCCCACCCACTCCAGCAAAGAAGTGGGCTAAAGACTTGACAAAAACTGATGTCTTTACTCTTCAGTATTTTGGGATTTTTGATTGGTTTGTGCGGTTTTTTGTTCAGTTTGGGTGTAAGGTTCTTGCTTATAAGTTTGTTCAGACTGAGTGTAGGGTTCCTGCTTATAAGTTTGTTGAGATTGGACGTAGGGTTCTTGCTTATAGGTTTGCTCCGTCTGAGTGGGCATTTGTTGTGTTTGAGTGTATTTTTCTGCTAAAACTGGAGACATACCTAGGCCAACAATCATCACTAAACCAAGAACAAGAGACACTAAGAATTGACGTATCATAATTGATGAAATCCTTAAGATAAGGGTTAAATGGACTTGAATAAATTATATCAGGATTCGGAAGCAGCTTAAGGTGGGAAAGCTTGTAAAATATCAATTGAAGATTTCTAGCTTATGTTTCAATTTTGTAACTATTTTAGTGATGTTCAAAATCGTCCCACTTTGCTTCACCTTGCCAGCACTTCCCTTGAAGAGAAGAGAATAATTACTCGACAGGAGTTTCTAATGGAGTAGAGATTTTTTCCCCAATTTCTGCTAGAACTGCCTGGTCACTCGATTGCTTTTTAAAGGCAGTTAATCCTTTGGCAATTTCCTGACGTTGGTTGACTAAATAAACGCTAATTAAGGTAAAAACGACACCTAGCCATTGCATGGAACTGAGTTGTTCCCCTAACAGTAAACTGCTAAACGACAGAGCAAATACAGGTGTTAAAAATATCAAGGCACTAACGCTGGTAATATTGCCCGTGGCCGCTAGATAGAAAAAGATACCGTAGGTAACTGCTGTTCCGAAAATAGTGGCGTAACCTAATCCGATCCAATCGTTAAGCTGAAGGCTAGAAACTTGATTACTTTCCCAAATAACAGAGAGAACGATTAATGGAATTCC
>JAYKJI010000323.1:0-4125 GCA_035285405.1 Snowella sp.
CCACCACCACCCCACGATTTAAAAACTCCTGATTATCTAAACGCTTACCTAGCCCATCCACTTTATTTTCTAACGCCTTAATTTCCCCCGATAATCTTTGATCAAGAGCCTTAATATCTCCCGATAATCTTTGATCAAGAGCCTTAATATCTCCCGATAACTCAGCCTGTCCCACCTCCAGTTTTGTTAATCGTTGGTTGATCTCCGTTAGTTGGCGATCAACTTTCTCAAAACGCGAATCAACTTTCTCAAAACGCGCATCAATTTTATCGAAACGCGCATCAATCTTATCCTCAATTCGTGTGAGGATGTCTTCTAGGCTATAGGTGATAGTGGTTTTAGGTGTAGTTGTCATAGCGGTTTAAAACAACAATAAGTTTATTATAGGCGATCGCCTTTGCCCGTAAAAAAAAGTTGTACAGCGTGCATCTCTCAGGATTGATTATCCGCCATTACCAGGGATTTAGGATAAACCCATTCGACTAACGGTGAAGTGATTAAAGTTGTCACCAAAGCCATTATGACAAACATAGTAAAAATGACGGGAGAAATTACCTTTAATTGCAGACCAACATTTAAGATAATTAACTCTGTTAACCCACGAGTATTCATCAGCCAACCAAGAGCTTGAGCTTCCCGCTTTTCAACACCATAGAAACGGGTTGTCCCATAAACACCTACATATTTTCCGACGATCGCGGCTAGGATAACCAGACCACAAATTCCCCAAAGATAGGGCGTATTTAACAGATTAAACTGAGTATTTAAACCACTATAGGCAAAAAAGATAGGAAGCAAAAATGTTGAAACAAAGTCCTCAGTCTTAGCTGTCAAATCATTGGTTAAACCGATATTTTTAGGCATCACAGCCCCCAGTAAAAAACCACCAAAAATAACATCAATACCAATCCATTCCGTCATCACTGCCGATAAAATAACAGCGATATAAATTAGGGTCAATAACCACTGCTCTAATTGTCCTGTTCTATCATAACTACGCACCAACCGTTTCAATACTTTCCGCCCAAAAACGATCATGACAGTACCATAAATGCCGATATAGAGAATAGTAGGAATAGCACCTAGCACATTATTGGTTCGCGTGACAGTAATCGCGATCGCCAATAGACACCAAGCACTAATATCATCCACAGAGGCACAGGTAAGAGCTAGAGTCCCTAACGGTGTTTGGGCTAGTTTTTTATCGGTTAGAATTCTAGCGAGAACAGGAAAAGCCGTAATTGACATCGCTGCTCCCACAAACAAGGCAAAAGCAACAAAGGAAACCTGAGAAAGATTATTGATTTTATATAAAATTGTGAACGCTAAAATAACGCCTAAAATAAAAGGCAATAAAATACTAATATTAGAGGTTAAAATGGCTATTTTCAACTTATGACGTAGATATTTAGGGTTTAACTCTAAGCCCACCAAAAACATGAAGAAAATTAGACCAATTTGTGACAATAAATAAAGAAAAGGAGTTGTTGTGGATGGAAACAACGTTTTAAAAAAGTTCGGCGCAATCCAACCTAAGAGGGAAGGGCCAAGCATAATCCCCGCCACGATCTCTCCCATCACCTGAGGCTGTTTGAAGTAGAAGAATAGCAGCCCAACTAGACGAGCTAACCCAATAATAGTGGCAATTTCCAGTAGGATTAATAGCAGCGTATTGTTATTCATCAATGGTTAAAGAGCGGATACAAGTAAGGCACTTTGATAAAATACGAAACTACAAATCCAAGCTAAGACCAAAGAGAACACCAGAGAGAATAAGCTGAATCGCCAGGATTTTGATTCGTTGAGGATGGTCACAAAGGTGGTTAAACAGGGTGTATAAAGAAGACAAAAAATACAAAAACTGTAGGCTTGTACCCAGGTTAAATTAGCGGTTAAATATTGGTTAACGGCTTCGGCATTTAATCCATAAATAACGGCGAGGGAACCCAATACCACTTCCTTGGCAATAATCCCAAAAATTAAGGCCAGGGTTAAATAGGGATCAATTCCGATTGGTCGCATAATGGGTTGTAAAAATTCTCCAATTTGGCCACCTAAGGTATGAATGCCTGTCGTTCCAGGTGGAATATGGGTAATAGTCCAAATGGCAACACAACCGAAGGCAATAAACCCGGATGCCCTGGTTAAAAATTGTTTAACTTCTCCCCAACCTCGCAAAAAGACCTGTTGAGCAGTGGGCAGGCGATAGGGCGGTAATTCTAAGACAAAGGGTTCACTATTCTTAAAGACTCCCTGAAAGGAAAAGGCCGTGACAATGGCGGCGACAAAACTCAAAATATAGAGGGAAAATAAGGCGATCGCGCCCTGGGTGCCAGGCAAAACAGCGGCCAGAATAAAAACAAAAACCTGTAGGCGGGCAGAGCACAGAGAAAAGGGAATCACCAGCATCGTTAACCAACGCAAGGCTTGGGAGCGCATCACACGGGTTCCCATCAGGGCTGGAACATTACAGCCAAAGCCCATCATGTGCATCACAAAACTACGACCATCTAATCCCAAACGGGCCATAAAGGCATCCATTAAATAGGCCGAGCGCGATAGATAACCACTATCTTCCAACACGGCCATGACCATGAAAAACAACACTAATAAGGGGACAAAGGAAGCGATCGTGGCTATTCCTCCCCATAATCCATCTACCAAAAAACTCTGCATTAGTTCTGGTAAGGGTTTGACTAAAGGAGCAATGAAGGTCGCTTGTAGCCAGCCAGTCAACTGATCCATCAGATCCTGAGACGGCAAACCAAACTGCCAAATTAGCCAAAAAACGCCAAACATACCGGCAAAAAATAGCGGCAAACCAAAAATTGGATGAAGCAGAATTTGGTCTAAACGATTGGTTAAGGTAATGGCCATCTGGGAAGGCATAAACACCGCTCCCTGAAGCACTGTCTCTAGGGATTCCGCCGTAATATTGGCAAGTTCTGATAAATGGTTCGTCGTATCGGCGATCGCCACAGGAACCGATTCCGCCGCTAAAGCCTGACAAATGGCCTGATAGGCTCTGGTATAGCCGCGCCCATATTTGGCACTCATCAGACAAACCGGCATGGCCAACCGTTGGCCCAACTCATCCGCCAGAATCTTAATGCCATAGCGTTCAGCCTCATCCGCCATATTGAGAATCACCACCGCCGGAATTCCAAAAACCTGGAATTGCAACGGCAAACGAATCTGACGATCTAACTGGGACGCATTAAGTACAATAATAGCCAGATCGACGGGGTATTCTTCGAGAAAACGTCGGACAACTTTTTCATCTTCGGAAAAACCACTCAGATCATAAATGCCTGGTAAATCGACAAATTCTGTTAGCTCACCATTAATTTTGACCTGGGCTTGTAAAAAACTAACCGTAATGCCTGGCCAATTACCAACAAAGGCTGAAGCTCCGGTAATGCGATTAAAAAAAGTTGATTTTCCTGTATTGGGCATTCCCATGAGGGCAACCCGTTTAACTGCCTTGGTTGCATCAATGTTAGTACTTACAGTATGGCAGGTCATTTTAGTTATGGGATTGAATAAGAATGTTTTTCGCTTCTTGACGACGAATAGCAATTTCGGTCGTTGTTCCTACCCGAATATGAAGTGGCCCCCCCAACCAGCTTTTCCGTAAGACTCGAATTGGTTTATTAGGAATAATTCCCATTGCTTCTAGACGAGCGGCTAAACCCTTGCCATGTAAGCCTAAATGAACTTGATCTACGAGGGCGATTTTACCAACAGAAAGGTCTAAGAGGGTCATTAGTTTGAAGTTAATGATAATTATTTGCAATTATTTTAGCAGAAAATCACCTAAGCGGCAG
Source organism: Snowella sp. (assembly GCA_035285405.1). Lineage (GTDB taxonomy): Bacteria > Cyanobacteriota > Cyanobacteriia > Cyanobacteriales > Microcystaceae > Woronichinia. Next base: position 3,828 of record JAYKJI010000323.1, read on the forward strand.
ACTTCCACCACAGGACTTCCTAACACAGTCCATATTACTACATAATTATTTAACTTCGTCAAATCAAAAATATTGACATTGGCTCACGGCCAGCTTAATAAACCGACCCTATCACTGCAAATTTCGCCTTATTGCTCACAGATTAATAGATCCCAATTGAGTTTTAGGGTAGCTAGAAGTTACGCATTGACAAAAGCATAAAGATATGTTAACCAGACAGAATTCTCCTGACAAACTCCAATGGCAAGACAGCTATCAAAACCCTCGACAGCAAAGTGCGACTGTGATTTATACACCT
>JAYKJI010000324.1:0-4452 GCA_035285405.1 Snowella sp.
TTTCATTTTCCAGTGTGCAGTTTTGTGCATCTACGAGGATACGAGGTTTTAGGCTGTATGAAGACTCGTTTTTGAGTGCTAAAATTCATTAAACTCGTTGCTATGATCGAGAATGAAATGACCCTGACCACCCTTCTTTGCCTGATTGTTTCAGCTTTTCCTCCTTAGGGAAATATAACAAGCAATAGCGGCGCGATCACTTTTTTTCTTCACGTTAAGGGGCACTCGCTGCCATATACCTTAACTTAAACTTAGGACGCGACTAGGGATTTTTCCTTCTCTTTAACTGTCTGATCAGGAATGTCTGTTACTGACGAAGCTTGTATTTGCCCCTCACCCGTAATAATTCTGGCTCCTCGACCTCGCGTAAAATAATTCCAGCCCCATTGCAACATCACAATTAACTTATTATCAAACTCAATTAAATAATAAATATGGGCCCAAACCCAGATCATCCAAGCTAATAAACCCGTAAACTTGGCAAAACCGAGATCCACCACTGCCTTATTTTGTCCAATCACGGCCAAACTACCGTAGTCAATATAACGGAAAGGAGACAAGGTTTGACCCGCTAAACGAGCCGGAATTAAGCGAGAAAGATAGGCCGCTTGCTGCATCGCTACTGGAGCCACACCCGCTAACGGTTGATTATCTTGATGGGCAAAATGGGCTAAATCTCCTAGGACAAAAATATTGTCATAATGGGACACACTTAAATCTGCGTTCACCACGACTCGTCCTACCCGATCCAGTTCGGCCCCTGTCCGTTCTGCCAAAATTTTACCCAACCCAGAGGCCGTTACTCCGGCGGCCCACAGCACCGTATGGCAAGGAATGGCGCGAATCGTTTCTCCCTGACGCACCGTCACGGTGTCATCCGTGATATCAATCACCATTGTTTGGGTTTGTACTGTCACCCCTAACTGAGTTAAGTCTGTCTGCGCTTTAGCGGATAGTTGGGGAGCATAGGGCGGCAATACCCGATCCACACCCTCAATCAGTAAAATTTGGGCCTGTCGAGTATCAATGGTGCGGAAATTAAGTTGCAAGGAACTATGGGCAATTTCGGCGATCGCTCCGGCCAATTCCACCCCCGTCGGGCCACCCCCCACAATCACAAAGGTTAGCCAAGCCTGTTGTTTGATGGGATCGGTTTCCTTTTCAGCCGCCTCAAAAGCGAGAAAAATACGCCGCCGCATCTCTAGGGCATCTTCAATGGTCTTGAGACCTGGTGCCAGAGGTCGCCATTGCTCCTTGCCAAAGTAGTGGTGACTCACTCCAGTCGCTACGATCAAAATATCGTAGGAAATCGGTTCATGACCTTTGAGGATAACTTTTTGCTGTTCAGGATCGAGATCAATAGCTTCATCTAGTAAAACTTTAGTATTGGTATGATTATGTAGAACAACCCGCAAAGGTGAAGCAATATCAGCCGGAGAAAGACTGCCAGTGGCCACTTGATAGAGTAGGGGCTGAAAGAGATGAAAATTGCGTTTGTCGATCAGGGTAATTTGGACAGGGGCATTTTTTAAATGTTTTGCCGTGTAGAGACCGCCAAATCCTCCACCCAGAATGACGACGTGAGGTTTGTCTGAGCGATTAGGATGACTCATAGCCGGACTCCTTGGGAAAATTTTTTGAAGATTTGTAAATTTTTAGCTGTCTCTAGTCTAAATAACCTGACATGCTTCCAGGGTAGCGATCGCTACCAGGTTTAGCTGAGGACGTTATTAGTCTTTTTGACGTGAGACTATCAATTTTCGTCAATTTTCGCTTAAATTCCCCTTTATCGGACTGAAAGCGGCGATCGCTCCAGCGTTCTATATCTAGATTTATTGACTTTCCTCCCCATGGCTAATTAACGGGTTTTCCTTTAATTTTCCTCACGAGTAATATTACTCACTCCGAATCATGATATAAAAGTAAAGGTTTGTTAAGGTGTCTTAAGATAACGACATAAACCCCAGGATTCTTGCTACCCCAACTTAAGCTTGTCCAGCCATCTTCTAGGGAAAACAAGCTTTTGACCTTAAGGTTAATCGAATCCTTGCTTATCCCTCGACCTGGAGATTGGTTTTCATACATGACTGCAACGACAGAAAAGTTCGACCCTAGTTCAATCGCTTACGAGACAACCGAGTTACAACTCAAAGATATTGTTAAAACTCTGCCCGCCGAATGCTTTGACAAAGACCCCGGCAAGGCTTGGTTTACGGTTTTTCTGAGTCTAACCATGGCGATCATTGGCTATTTGGGTATTATCTATCTGCCCTGGTACTGTTTACCTGTGACTTGGATCTTTACCGGCACCGCTTTAACCGGATGGTTTGTTATTGGCCATGATTGCGCCCATCGTTCCTTTGCCAAACGCCGTTGGGTTAATGATTTAGTGGGTCATTTCTTTATGATGCCGCTCATTTATCCCTTTCACTGCTGGCGTATTCTCCATGACTATCACCATCTCCACACCAATAAACTAGAAGTTGATAATGCCTGGGATGTTTGGACAGTAGAAGCTTATCAAACCGCTAATCCCATTGTTCAGACTTTTTATCGTGCGATTCGGGGACGTTTCTGGTGGATTGGCTCCATTTTCCACTGGTCATTGCTACACTTCAAACTTGCTAATTTTGCAGAACGCGATCGCAGTAAAGTCAAATTATCGATCGCCGTTGTAGTTATTTTCGGAGCAATTTGCTTTCCCACCTTAATTCTGACCACTGGTGTTTGGGGTTTTGTTAAATTTTGGCTCATGCCTTGGTTAGTCTATCATTTCTGGATGAGTACCTTTACCATTGTTCACCACAGTATTCCTGAAATTACCTTTAAAACACCGGATCAATGGAGTGCGGGAGAAGCCCAATTAAAGGGAACCGTTCACTGTGACTATCCCAAGTGGGTTGAGGTTCTTTGCCATGACATTAATGTACACATTCCTCACCATCTTTCCGTTGCCATTCCTTCCTATAATCTGCGCAAAGCTCATGCCAGCATCCAAAAGAATTGGGGTGACGTGATCCATGAACGCAAATTTGGCTGGTCATTAATGAAGGAGATTGGCGATAAATGTCATCTATATGATCCAGAGAATGGTTATCGAACCTTTGCTTCTTTGAAATAACTTAAAACGAATCAAATTAATTATCAGACTGAGTAAGTTGAGTTCTAGAATTCGCTTGACTCAGTTTTTTTATTTGAATACACAACGGGGAATCTGTCGTGAAGCTAACTGGGTATTGCTGATTTACGATATGAATCTCTAAAGATGTAATTTGTAAAACATTGACTCAGACTGTTTTTTGATATATGCAAAACTGTTTTTCATATCTGGATGAAGCAATGCCTAAACATCCTCTAAGTCAATATGACCATTACAACCAATCACAAAGCAACCAACAGGTTTAAAAATTAGCCCTTTTTAACCGATTTTTATTATTAATTGTTCAACCTCATACTCTCCAAAATTATCTTCTTTGAGTTTAATTGTTTTCCGCTCCTCGATAATTTTACCTTGCTTAAGATAATTGCCAACAAATCCTCGGACTAAGTTATAAAACTCATCAATGTTAACAAGCTATTTTTGTTTTTCTTGCTCACAGTCAATAACCAGCAAAGTATCTTGTTTCGCCTCTTGTTGCTCAAGAAAATTTTCAAATTCTTGTAGATATTGTTTATTGGCATTGCTTTATATCCCTAAACGTAAAATTTAAAAAGAGGGAATTATTGCTAACTGGCCTATTCAATTTTTTCAGTTTAGACAAGTTAATAAATGTTCCATCGTACAGGCTAAATCATACAACGAATAATAATCATAAATCCGACATAACTTAGGTTCCCAATAACGGCCATGAGCCAACCAATGCCGATATTTAAAAGCAGTAATTACTTCTGAGATTAAACTTTTATATTTTGGATAGGTCTCCTTCCACAGTCTTAAAATATCATCCTCTAAAGATGCACGACTCCCTTTCACTTTGTAAATATTTCTCATTTTTTTGGATAAACTATCTTTCTTTTTTTGATTACATCTCGTTAAATAATCTATACGAAAAGAAGCTTCTAAAGCAGACAAAATAGAGAACGATGTTAATCTGTCTAGCTCGTCTAATCTAGCCTGTAATTCTACCTCAATTTCGTTGATTGTATAATTGGCAAACCTCAAATCAAAACTATGGGAACTAAAATAAATTTTTAATGCACGCTGGCTATCAACATAATAAGCATTAATATCTAACAGCGATAGATTTTAACTCGATAATGAAACTTGTTTAGGCATTTGAAACTTCCATTAAAGCTTCAAAAAAACTTTGTTCCGTAAGCTCTAAGTAGGGCTTGCTGAAAAAGTCAAAAAACGAAAGAAATGTGGGTTAGGGAAGTATAAACTGAAAAAGCAGAGATAACTTATACTTATGATGAGAAGTCAAAATACGAATTTTGTTTAATCTATCGTCC
>JAYKJI010000325.1:0-4325 GCA_035285405.1 Snowella sp.
GATAAATTTTTGACTTTCTGGATTCAGTAAAATTTCCATTGTTTTTTATTTAGCAAATAAGTTTACTTAATATTAGCACATTTTCAAATGGTGTAGCAAAATGTTATCTTTATCAACCGCGATCGCCATCATCCCAAACTAAAATAAAAATGCGATCACCAAAATATAGCAATTTACAGCATTATCAATTGTCCATTATCCGCGATCACCTTCGTAGAAGTATTAAAAGAGTTGGAATAATCTGTTGGCAGTAAAAATGTTTATGATGGGGAAAAATCAACTGAAAATTGACTAACAATGGAACCTGTAACTTTAACTGGAACTGCGATCGCTGTTTTAATTGCCACCAAAGCCTTTGAGAAAACGGGAGAAAAGCTCACGGAAAGCATTTGGAACTCCGTTGAGAAATTTTTAGCCCATTTGCAACGAAAAGACCCGAAAACGGCTGAAGCGATCGCCGTTGTGGCCAAACAACCTGAATTAGCCCAACAGCAACCGACTGTTTACGGTCAGCAAGCTTTGATTGAAAAAATTGAAAATTTGGTACAGAATGATGGGGAATTGCGAAAATTAACCGAAGCAATCCAGACGGCTGTACAAGCTCAACCTGGGGCAGTGGTTAATCTGACGAAATTAGCTGAAAAAATTGGTGTGCTTAATCAAGGAACGATTATTGATCAAACTAACACCATTAATCTGTCATAGGGGCTTGGTCTAGGTAGGGGCTTGGTCTCCAAGTCCTATTTTTTCTGGATTTGGAAAACCCCCTATAGAATTTTTGGATTTGGTCTGTAATCATTATGGTTTATGGATTTGGAAACCAAACCCCTACGGAATTTAAACGGAATTTGGGTAAACGAATGACCGAACCATTAGCCGAAAAAATTGGAGTAGTGAATCTGGGTTCTGTCTATGGTCAGACCAATAACATTACGATTAATGGTCAACAAACTTCTCTGATTTACAGTGATCCTTTACCCGATCGCCGTTTTTTCCAGGGTAGGACGGAGCAACAGACAGAATTACGCGATTGGATGGCCGATCGCCAGGTTTCGCTGATTGGATTGCGGGGGGAAGGCGGGATCGGGAAGTCAACGTTGATGGCCCAGGTTTTTGCTGATTGTCCCGATTTTAGGGGCAAATTTTGGGCAGATGTGCGATCGCAGACTTCGATGACGGTGTTGGCGGCGAGGGCCTTACAGGAGTTTGGGGTTTTGCCTGAACAGGTGGAAAAAATGGAGGAAAAAGACCTCATTCCCCGTTTATTGCGGCTACTTCAGCAGGGGCGTTATTTATTGGCTATTGATAATTTGGAGTCGGTGTTAACGCCAGAGGGAGCCTGGCTGAGTGGTTATGAGGAGTTTTGGCAGGGTTTTCAGGATATTGGCAGTGAAAGTGTGCTGTTGTTGGCAAGTCGGGAATATCCTTCCCGTTATACGGGTTTTCTGCGATCGCGTTGGCAACTGCTCGATCAAGGTTTAACAACGGTGGAAGGTGCGGCGTTATTGGCGGCGTTGGAAGTTGAAGATAGTCAGCAAAATCGGGAACGGGCATCGGAGCAGGTACAGGGCAATCCCTTGGCGTTGTCGTTGATAGCGGGTTGGTTGCGGGTGTCTTTTCGGCCAGGTCAGCGTTTTTTGCAATCTTTGGACAGTTGGCAGCAGTTGGTGGGTTCCCATCGCGGCGAAAAGTTAACAGTTGAGCAGGTTTTGCAGTGGAGTTTAGACCGTCTAACGGAGACGCAACGGTTGTTATTGGCGCAGTTGTCGGTTTTGCGCGGGGCATTTGGGCTAGAGCTTGCCCAGGCGTTGTTACCTGATGCGCTGGTGACGATGGAGATTTTGGAGGATTTAGAGCGGCGGTCTATTCTGCAATATCTGAGTCCAGGGGAGTTTCGGTTTCAGCCCCGTTTGCGGGAATTTGTGAAAGAACGAACGGCGGATTTAACGACAGCCCATAAGCAAGCCATGATTTATTTTTGGAAGCATCTTCAAATAGAATTTGCCAAGGACACACCTTTATCGGCATTTGCGGAATACGAAGAGACTTTTTATCACCAGTGTCAATTGGGGCGTTATCGAGATGCTTTTAGTACGATATTGATCTGCCACAATTTTTTTAAAAGCCGGGGGCATTACACAACCTTAGCTAATCTTTATGGACAACTTCATCGAGATTGGCAACCAACGACCGAAGAACGACAAAGCTATGGAGATGTTTGTAACAATCTGGGGGTTGTGTACCATTCGTTAGGACAATACGAAAAATCTCTCAAATATCATCAGCAATCTTTAGCTATTCAACGTAAGAGTAGTGTTATCGAAGGGACAAAAAGTGACCGTAATAGAGAAGCAAATTCTTTAATCGGTCTAGGGAATGTGTATCAATCACTAGGAGAGTACCAAGAAGCTATCAATTTTTATCGGCAATCCTTAGAGATTGACCGTAAAATCAGCTATCTTCAAGGAGAATCATGTTCTTTAACCAATCTGGGGGTTGTGTACGGTTCATTAGGAAAGTACCAAGAGTCTCTCGATTTTCATCAGCAATCCTTAGAGATTGACCGTAAGATTGGTGATCTCAATGGAGAAGCAGGCTCTTTAGACAACTTGGGAATTGTATATTATTTGCTAGGAAAGTACCAAGAGTCTCTCAATTTTCATCGGCAATCCTTAGAAATTAACCGTGAGATCGGTGATCGTAATGGAGAAGCTAATTCTTTAAACAATCTGGGGAATGTGTATCACTCCTTAGAAAAGTACCAAGAGGCTCTTACTTTTTATCAGCAATCCTTAGCGATTCAACGTGAGATCGGCGATCATAATGGAGAAGCTAATTCTTTAAACAATCTGGGGAATGTTTGTTGTTCGTTAGGACAGTACCAAGAGGCTCTTGATTTTCATCAACACTCCTTAGAAATTAAATGTAAGATCGGTGATCGTAATGGAGAAGCAAAATCTTTAATGAATCTGGGAACTGTGTACAACTTGTTAGGACAGTACCAAGAGGGTCTCAATTTTTATCAGCAATCCTTAGAGATTCAACGTGAGATCGGCGATATGAATGGAGAAGCAGAATCTTTATTCAATCTAGGTCTTGCTTTTCTGTGTCTTAATCAAAATGGCAATTCGTTAAAACACTTTCAAGAAGCTTGTACTATTTATGACAACCTCAAACTTGATCATGAAATTGAACAATGCAAAAAGGTGATCAGTGAAGTTAATCAGAAAAAAGAAAAATCTTTAGCTCGAAAGCGTTTACAAAAATATGGACTCTGGTTCGTCGCTGGCCTAGCCTTAACTTTTCTCATCTGGTATTTCAAAAAATAACCCCCAAACCCAATTGCCCCCCTTATCAAGGGGGGTGTCCGTAGGACGGGGGGATCCTACTTTTTAAATGTTCACCGACTGACCGCGATCGCATTTTTTAACAACTATCAATTAATCGTCCAGATTTGTTAAAATAACTATAACAAAAACCAAATCAGAGGAAAAATCATCTATGGCAACTAACGCAGAAGACGTATGGCAACTCTTAGCCGAATTGACCACTGCTCAAAAAGAAACCGACCGACAACTCAAGGAACAACAAAAAGAAAGCGAGAGACGACAGCAAGAGATTGACCGACAACTTAAAGAACTCGGTAAACAAATCGGTGGGCTGGGTGCGAAATTTGGTAGCTTTACCGAAGGTCTTGCCCTTCCCTCTATGGAAGCGATTTTAAGGCAACAGTTTGGCATGGAAATCATTAGCCCCAGTGTACGAGCCAGTAAAGAAGGACAACATCTGGAAATAGATGTTCTTGCCTATGCCAATGGTAATATTAACACTGCTTATATTGTCGAAGTTAAAAGTCATGCAAAAGAGGAATCTATTGCTCAATTAAAAAGTATTTTGCAACGTTTTCGTACTTTTTTCCTGAACACAAAGACAAACAACTCTATGGCATATTAGCATCTGTTGATTTGTCTGATGATTTACGCACAAAAATTTTACAGGAAGGACTTTATGTTGCTCGTATTCACAACCAAGTTTTTGAACTCGATATTCCCAATAATTTTCAACCTCAGCCTTATTAAAATATCTTAGGCGATCGCATTTTCAATGGATAATTATCAACTATTCACGATCAATTATCAATTAAGGGGCATTTTCCACAGATAATAGATGCGCGATCGCTATCATCCCAACCTAAAATAAAAATGCGATCGCCCAACCACTCGCCAATATTTTTTGATAACAGTTATTGCTATTTGCTGTTATTTTAGCGAAAATATTAATATCCAGATGATTCTGAGGATTAAATCTATGAACGTGTCTCTAAC
>JAYKJI010000326.1:0-20740 GCA_035285405.1 Snowella sp.
GGATTGGTTGGCATATTTTCAAGAGATGCCTAATATTTCTGCCTTTGGTGATACGCCTCAAGAGGCTTTGGAGGAGTTGAAAACTGCCTGGGAATTAACCAAAGAATATTATCTTTCTCAAGGTCTTGCTATCCCTATTCCTCCGAAGCGTGAGAAGATTTTAGTTGATGTACCAAAATGATCAGAATCAAAGCTAAAAATAAACAAGTTTGAGCCATAGTAATTGCTGATCGCATGACAAGTAACGATAGGATGTATTAGCGTAACGCATAATAATTACAAATTAATCATAATAAAAAGTAAAAAGGCGCGTTAAGTAATGCACCTTACAAAAGCAGCGATCGCACTTATAAGATATCGGCGACCGCACTATTTAGGTAATTAATGACTTAATGTAATTCCACTCTCGACCCTTTTCGGCATAGTCAATCATTCCTGACACAATTTGGGATACAAATTCATCATCCCCTATGCAAAGATTTTTACATAGCTTCCTCATAAAATCTTGTTCTTCTGGGGTACAGTGACCATTTGAAACGATGATATGAAAGACAAAATCAACTGCCTTTGTTTTTTCATCTTTAGTATTTATATTAATATATAGCTCTTCTAGCGGGGTTAATCTAGATAGATCATCGCTCATCTCATATTCGATCTCGAATGCTTTGGCAGTTTTCTGGATAACATCTTGTTCTTCTTTATGAAAAACACCATCTGAAAGTGCAGCATAGCAAGCCAAATCTAAAAGACTTCTTAGAAAATTTACTTGGCTATTTTCCATGTTATCTTTTTTACCTTGATTTTGCTCATCCAGTTGTTGTTTGATTTTCGCTTCTAATGCTTGCTTTCTTTCATTTGATTTCACAGAAGTTGTATCTTTTGCATAGTCATTTTTAAGTTTTTCTTGGGTAGCTTTAAGTCGTTCAAATGCCTCTTTAAAGTCAGAAAAATGAACATAATGTCTGGAATCAGCAACAGCATGAGTTAACGCATCCAAAATAGCATTTTTAATTTCTCTTCCTGAAAATCCGTCTGACAACTCTACTAAACTTGATACTTGTTCTTCACTTAAAGAATCTCCATTTTCAAAGGGAACCTTCTGTGGAATTGTTTGTAAAATTATTTTTGTTCGATTGTCAGCATCGGGAAGCTCAAATTTAATATGTTTGAATATTCGTGACTCAAAAGCGCGATCATAATTAGTAATTAGATTAGTCGCAAATACTACAATTCCCTCAAAGTTCTCTAACAGGATTAACATTTGGCTGCGTAGAGAATTAACAGCTTGATCGGAGCTTGAAGAAACATTAATAATGCGTTTTCCTAAGAAGGAGTCAGCTTCGTCGAAGAAGAGTAATGCTTTATCTTTAGATGCTGTCTCAAATGCTCGTACAAGATTTTTGGGTGCATCACCTACAAATTTTGATTCAATATCGGCGTAATTAAGGGCTAAAATTTGACATTCTAGTTCACTAGCGATTGCATGAGCCGTCATTGTTTTTCCTGTTCCAGGAGGCCCATAGAAGTTGATAATTGCTTTTGGCTCTGGATCGATTTGATTAAATCCCCAGTCTTCATAGATTAGACTTTTTTTCTTTAGTAAAATTAATGCTCTTTGAATTTCCTCTTTTAAATCTTCATTAATAACCACTTGCTCCGATCTGAATTTAGGAACAGTAGGAGCAAAAAAAGCTAGACCCTCTTCATTTTTATCGTCATTTACCTCTAAAAGTTTGATTTCATCCCATGTTCGGTTGTAATAAAGCAACACGGATAATTTTTCAATTCCATTATCAGGTAAAATTTTGTAGTTTTTTAATAGAAAATCTAAATCCGCTCGAAAAACAGAATTTTTAATATCTTGTTTTTCAGAGATATTTTTAGGGAAACCAACAATAGATAAAGATATTTTTTTATCATAAATTATAGGATTATTTATTGATAAATTTTTGTTATAAACTAAGGCTACACCAATTCTAATGACACCAGCATTTAAGATAAATTCATAACTACTCATCAATTTTTCTAGCTGAGAGATTAGGTCTTTATGAATTCTCTCTTGTTGTTCGGAAATCTTGGAAGGAAGATCAATTATTTTGAGTTCAATTTTCTCATTTCGCATAATTTTAACCTTGATAATTTTACTATAAATTTTAGTAAATTGCTATTATTTCGCCTACGATAAAGTCGGACTCAATATGTTCGGCGCGAACTTGAATTTCTTGTGTTTCATTTTGATTTTTGTCTAGAAGACCGATATTCACAACATTACAATTGCCTTCCTTCAGACAATTTTTGATCTTAAAACTGAGTTCGTTTTTAGCTTTTTGTTTAGCTATATCTTTTAAACGATTCCTGTTGATTAGTTGAACAGTAATAACAATAGCTCCAACACCAACGATCACTGTTATCAATGCAACGATTAGTCGAGGATCTACAAACATAATTAATTGTCACTAAGCTGTCATCAGTTTAATTTGCAATAGTTTATTTGAACGCTTTTTCTTTGTTCTGGCCACTATGGGCTTAGATCTCTTTCCCAATAAGGGTTTTAGCATTCGGTGCCAGGCAAAGATAGTAGTTTTTTACCCCATCTTTTTTACACTTAAAGTAATAACAGCTTATAAGAATAAAAAGTTTCAAAAAGCTAACTTTTAGAGAAACTGATTTTTGTTACAAAATATACTTCGATGGTATACTTTTAAGTATACTTACTTAAGAATTATCATATCCTTACTTCCAAAGGTTGATATGGTTTGAGCATCTAAGGACTCTGTTTCTATGATTAGTGCATCGTTGTCGTAATCAAGAATTTCTCCTGTGTTTTCGTTGAACAGACAATTAACTACAGCAAAATTACCATTATCAAGGTTCTCTTTAATGGTAATTGCCAAAGTCCCTGGATTTTCTTGGATTTTTTTAATTCTCTCTGGCTGTCGAAAATAGCCAGCGATATTTTTCAAAAAATTCAGAATTTTTTGAAATATTTTTTTGATAAAGTTCCATACAGCTTTTAGAGCCTGTTTTATGTCAGCAATTAAACTCATTAGTTTGTCTCCTAGTTTTTTTAGATTTTATTTAAAGACAAGCATATCTTTTTCACCAAACTGTCTGCTTAAATCCTCGGAAATTTCCCGCGTATAGACGATTCGGTGAGGATGCTTTCCATCCAGAAGAGGATTTTGATCTTTATCAATAAAGCAATGATGCAGAACGATATCTTTGTCTGAAGGAGACATTTTTAACAAAATCCCCCCCGTTGCTTCAGATGGCTTATTCAATTTAATCCATTTAATTGCTTCTTCCAAGGAATATTCAGAACAATGCTTTTCTTCCAGATTCCAAGCAGTTTTGATTAATCTTTCCATAGTGGAAGGGTTTAGCCTTTTTAACCCTTCTACTCTTTTTTTTATATCCTCGGTAAGGTTGAAAAACGACACTGATGCTAATTGAGCAAGATCAGGTATTAAAGTTTCGAGAAAGTCTTGTATTTCACTGAAAATTTTGTCTTCGTTTTTAGGATTCATAATTTGTCTAGCTCCAAGAATTGTAATGTGTAGATTAAATTAGTTAGGACTTTTTCTACCCTCCAGAATACTTGATACCAACTTGACTCAAAATCTGAGTCGCCCTCTCTGCTGCATAACTGGGAACCGTGATTTCATTCCCTGAAATAGAAGCATTAGAGCCGATCGCATCTGCAATTTTGGCTTTAGCCTCTGATTTTTTAGCATCAAGCGCGTAACTATCTAAAACAAACTTTGGCATAACAATACCTTTAACGGATTAAGTTCCAAATTTTTAACCGAATAGATCGCACAGATAGCGAATGCTCTTACTGGTTTTATGAGATTCTCTGTACCTTAGCAAAAACGATAGAGGTTTGGGAAGCACTAAAAAACAGATTTTTACGTCAGTTGTATTTACTGTGAACTTCAGAAAAAAACAGAAAACATTAGAAAAAATGGGATCAAAATCAGCTATAATACGCCAAGTCCTTATCCTATATAGTTCTAATGAATGTAAACGAAGTGTTACAATTTATGGATCGGTTAGTGCTGGAACGCACGGGTAAACACCTGGACGACGTTCAAAGGGCCGTAATTGAGGGAACCTGGCAAAAACAAACCTATAGAGATATGGCGCAAGAGTTCAAATTTAATAAAAATTATGTGGGAGATGTGGGGGCTGGTTTATGGCAATTGTTATCAGAAGTTTTGGGAGAAGAGGTTAAAAAAACTAATTTTCGTTCAACTCTGGAAAGATTAGGATTATCTGATTCGCCAATTATTATACAGAGTCACAATACGAACAACAGTAATAGTTTTAATATTTGCACTAAAGCAAATCAAGATAATTGTGTACAGAAAAACAATAAAAATCAAAGCTACTACGATTTAACTTTTTCTCCCCAAATAGTTAATTTCTATAATAGACAAACTGAACTTGAAACTCTTTCTAACTGGATAATCAGTCAAAATATTCGCCTAATTTCTGTTTTAGGGTTAAACGGTATTGGCAAAACAACCCTTGTTAAAAAATTCGTTGATCTTAATCTCGAAAACTTTGAAATTATTATTTGGAAAAATCTCAAATTTCCCAAACCCTTAGAATCCTTATTTGATGAAATATTAACAACTTGCCAACAGGAACCTCAAGCTAATACTAGTGATAAACTCAAACAAATTTCGGCACTGTTAACCCAGAAAAAATCTCTAATCACTTTAGATGACGTACAAAACTTATTCATTAGTGGCGAATTAGCGGGACAATATCAAACTCAATACTTCGACTATCAAAACTGGTTTAAAACCCTTACAGAGAGCCAACATCAGGGCAGCGTTGTTTTAATTAGCCAAGAACAATGTCCCGAAATGCACTGTCTAGATGAAGAACTGTATCCGATTAAATGCCTAGAATTATCAGGACTAGATAGCACAGAAATTTTAGAACATAGAAAGCTAAAAGATCAAGATAGTTGGTCAAGCTTAATAGATTTATATCACGGTAATCCTCAGTATTTACAGGAGATTGCTACCTTAATCAAAGATTTTTTTGATGATAGCGTTGCCGACTTTTTGGCAGAAGAAGTTTTGATTCTCTCCAATAAAATGCGATCGCAGTTTAAACTTTTGTTTGAGCGATTATCAAAGGTAGAAAAAGAAATGGTTTTAGCCTTGAGTCAGCTAGGAAAACCCACCTCAAGAGAAGACTTAAAAGAAAGTCTCGATCTGCCCTCAACAGAATTGATTAACGCTTTGCAATCTTTACAGAAACGTTCTTTGGTTAACCGAAAAAAAGAAGACAAGACCCTATTTTATTTGTGTCCTTTGTTTGCAGCATATCTCACAAACTTAGCTAATAATCATTAGTAGCGAATCTTTTGAAAGTAAACTTTTGCCACCTATGCAGAGAAAAGTCCCAACTGGTGAGCAACGCGCTTAGCTAATTGAGTATGCAATTTGTGACTAGCCTTATAGGCCAGAAAATGGGCTTGGGGAATATGCCCCAACAAACTTAAATCACCAATGAGATCCAGTAATTTATGGCGAACCGGTTCATCGGCAAAACGCAGAGGCGGATTAAGCCATTTTTCCCGATCGCAGACCAAAGCATTCTCCAAACTACCGCCTTTAATTAAACCAGCCTGTTGTAACTGTTCAATTTGATCGGCAAAACCAAAGGTACGGGCTGGGGCAATCGCCGTTGCAAAGGGTTCGAGAGCGGGAAGCCAGGTAAACCATTGACGACCAATGATGGCATAGGGATAATCCACACCATAACTAAACCGCAATTCTGAACAGGGCAAAGCCGCCACAAACGCATCTCCCTCCTGATACCAGATCGGTTCCTTGATCACTAATTGGCTGGGATCATCCATAACAGGGGACGTTACCCCAACCTCGGCGATCGCCTCCACCCATATTTGGGCAGAACCATCCAAAAGCGGTACTTCCGGCCCATCAATTTCAATACAAACTTCATCCACCCCACTGGCCACCAGAGCGGCCAATAAATGTTCTACCGTGCGAACCGTAGCCGGACTTTCTCCCAATTCCGTTGACAGCATTGCCTCTCGCACAATCCCCAAACTGGCTGGAATCCGAGGGCGATCGGGCAAATCTACCCGCACAAAATAACGCCCTTGCCCGTTCTGAGAAGGTAAAATCCTTACCTGGGTCGTAATCCCTGAATGTAGCCCCACCCCCGCGATCGCAAAACTGGCTTTTAGAGTTCTGGGCATGGTTAGAATTTCTCTCCAATGCCAAAGTTCACCCGTGATCCCCCCTGCTCATTGATCCCATAGTCAATACGAATTGGCCCGACTGGCGATTGAATCCGTACCCCAATGCCATAGCCGTAACCTTGACCCGGTAAACCCCGAATCACCGAAGGAATCCCAGGCACCGCATAGTCTGAGCCTAAAGTTGAACCATAGTCAAAGAAGAGTGCGCCCCCCACCGCCGAAATAATGGGAAAACGATATTCTGCTGTAGCTTGCACATAACTCCGACCGTTCCCCAATTCTCCTTCCGCATAGCCCCGAACTGAGTTACTTCCCCCCACAATATAGGCTTCATAGGGGGGTAAATCCCCAAAGACGGTTCCTCCCTGAATATTAAAGGCGATCGTTTGGGGCTGAGTGGACTCCGTAAAGCCAAAACTGGTTAAATTCAACCAATCTACCGGAATATAGTAGCTGTAACTGCCTCGGACACGGTTAAAGATAACGCCATTGGAACTAAAAGGAACTGACTGCTCCATATTGATGCGGGTGACAGAACCACTGGTGGGTTGCAAAGGACTATTACGGTTATCCTGAGAAGCTCCTAAAGAGAGAATAAAGAGATCGTCGATCCCACCCTGATTGAAGGCCAGTAGCTGTTCTCCAAACCCGTTAATCGGAGCCGAGAGGGAAGACACATCACCACTAGAGTTTTCAAGGACAACGTGTTGATAGAGAAAACCCGTTGATAATCGCCAATCAGGGATGGAAAACACATCTTTCGCCAACGGACGGGAGAAATTCACCCCTAATCCGGTACGAACCACCCTAGGACTATCAAAACCGTTCAGGGTTCTAATCGAAGAATTATTACCGTCATAGACTAGAGAGATAGTACGACGACGGAAACCATTGACCGAATAGGAGGTTCGATAAGGATCGCCCGCAATCCAAGGATCGGTAAAGCTAACATCAAAGAGCAGTTCCCGTTCCCCCAATTGAAATTCTGTTCCCAGGGTTTGGGCATTGCCACCGAGGTTTTTCTCCTGATAACTCAAGGTTCCAAATAGACCACTGGTACTGCTAATACCGGCACCGGCGGCGATCGATCCCGTATTGCCTTCTACCACATCCACATTGACAATCACTTCTCTGGGATCAGTCCCCGGTGTAAAGGACAAGCGGGCATCTTCAAAGAGACCCAAACCATAGATCCTCTGCAAATCCGTTTGGGCTAAGTTGCGGTTAAAAACATCTCCTGGCTTAAGCTGCATTTCGCGAGTGACGATAAAATCACGGGTACGACCTTCAGCCGGTTCATCTTCCGCGTTAAAAAAGCGAACTTGAATATTCTGAACAATCCCTTCCGCAATCACCAGGGTGACAGTGCCATCTTCGCCAATTTTGGGAGAGCCAACAATCTGAGCTAGGTCATAGCCATTACTGGAATACCATTCATTAATTTTTTTGATGCCTTCTTGCAAATCTCTGAGGTTGAGAATTTTGCCGTATTGTTCTCCAAAGGTCTCTTGAACCACTTTGTCGGGGAGAATACGGGTCTTGTCACTAGCGGGCACAGTTTCAATGGCAACAGTTTGGAAGGTGGGGTTAGGCTGTACCTGAAAACTGACTTTAACCCCTAAGGGCGTATCTTCTGGGGAGACTTTAACGTTACCAAAAAAGCCCGTAGCATAAATGGCATTGACATCTTCCTGAAGTTGAGAACGAGTGGTGGTGCGACCGGGTTTAGTGCGAATGACGTTGTAAACCAATTGTTCCAGTTCAGGGCTGCTGCCTACGACTGCCACTTCACTGACTAAGACACGAGGCTCATTGCCCGTAGTAGCAGGACTGGGTTCACTGACATTAGGATTGGCACTGCCGGGGGCTGGAGGCTGAAAAGTGGGAATATTTTCACTGGGCTTGGGTTCTGTACTAGTAGGAGCAGCAGGCTGTTCTTTTGGCTCCGTCTCTGGTTGAGGGGTTTCAGTGGCCGGTGTTGCAGGGGAGGGGGCGGCTTCGGGGGTTGGGTCTTGGGCAAGGAAAGGTTGGGCCGGTTTAAGGGGCTGAGTTTTAAAAATTGTCTTGCCATCGACAAGTTGAGGCCGGAAAGGAAAAGCCAAGGTCGGGCCAGATTCAGGAGTCCGAAAAGGGGTAATCGTCGCGCCTTTCGCGATCGCCTGCGGCGTAGTTGTGATCGCAGGATAAACCCACATCCCCATGGTTGTCAGTAGAAGACTGAAAAGAGGGGAGTAATGCGCGATTTTAATCTCTTTTGACACGTCCAAACACCCAATCAAGCAATAAATAGTGAATAAATAAATCGTTTTCAGAATCGTGCTATTTTTGGCTGATTATAATGGCCAAATTTCCCTAGGACAAGTCAGATAATAGACTGTTTTCGCCTGGCATCTTGACTTTTCTATCTTGAGAATGTTCCTGAATGTATTCTGAGCCTTAAGTCTGAAGCGATTGGCCAATCTGTGCCAGTACCCGCTGTTGCACGGTTTGATAAGCGGATTCGATTTGTCCCAGGTCTCGACGAAAGCGATCTTTATCTAAAACCCTGGCTTGCGGATCACTTTGGGATTGATCCCACAATCGACAAGTATCTGGACTAATTTCGTCGGCTAATAGCAGTTGACCTTGAGAGTCCATGCCAAATTCCAATTTAAAATCCACTAGGGTGATATTACAGCGATTAAAGAAGGCAATTAGGTGTTGATTAATGCTCAAGGCCAACGATTGAAGGTGTTGTAGTTCTGACTCGGTGGCGATTTCTAGTACTAAAATGCGATCGCGGGTCAGGAGGGGATCACCTAGGGCATCATCTTTTAAATAAAATTCGACTAGGGGAAAGGGCAACACTTTTCCTTCTGGTAATCCGGTTTGTTTACAGAGACTTCCCGCCGCAATATTTCGTACTACTACTTCTAAGGGAATGATTTTGACTGCTTTGACCCGCATTTGGTTGGCAGTGGGTTGATCAAGGTAGTGGGTGGGAATGCCTAAAGACCCTAACCATTGAAAAAGGGCCACCGAAATCGCACAGTTAATTTCTCCCTTGCCCTGAATTTGTCCCCGTTTTTGGGCATTGAAGGCGGTGGCATCATCTTTAAAGATGGTAAGCAGGATCCCTGGATCATCGGTGGGATAGAGAATCTTGGCTTTACCTTCGTACAGTTTTTCCATGCGTTCTGCTAGAAACAGTTTATTTTGGCACTATCTTACCCTAACCCCAGATCATCCACCTCGCAAGTTAATCCACTTAAAAAAGCGATCGCCCTCCTAAAAATCCTAAAAACCGATAACTCTCTGCGCCCCTTCTCTGGACTTCTCTCTGATTCTTACCTACTAACCCTATCTTTCTCGAAGTTTAAAGATTTAGGATGGCCAATGAGTTAACCAGGCATTCAGGGCCGATTGTTCTTCTCCCGTAAAATGACTAATCCAATCGGTAAAGCCATTAAGCACCAGTTGTACCCCAACCGCTAAAACAAATAATCCCAACAGACGACTAATGGCCGTAATTCCCGTTTCACCAAAAATTTCTAAAAACCAACTAGATAAACGTAAACAAAGATAGGAAATAACCCCTAGCAGGGCGATCGCTAAACAAATTGCCAGATAATTTAAACCCGTTTCCACCGAGAAAGTATCCCCCGCCTGAGCCGCTAATCCAAGCGTAACGGCGATCGCCCCTGGCCCAGCCAACAAAGGAATCGTAATGGGAATAAAGGCAATATCATCGGTATGTTCTGCTTTGGCAATAGCCGCTTTGGCATCCTTGGGCAATAATTTCGGTTCTTCCTTGAGAGCCTGCCATCCCGCCTCAAAAATAACAATTCCGCCAGCAATTTTCACCACCGCGATCGCGATCCCAAAAAAGTTCAGGATACTACCGCCGATAAACAAAAAGATAATCAAAACCAGGAACGTATAAAATCCCGCATGGCGAGCAAATTTATGACGCAACTCCGGGGGCGCACTGGCCGATAGAACAATAAAGAGAGGAACAGCTCCGAGGGGATCAGCCACAGGAAAAAGAGAGGCAAAACTACCGATGATAAATTGAAAAAACTCTCGCATATTGCCCTAAATGGTGAGTAAAACCGGAACAGGATGGTTTTGGCAAAAATGATAAATTGTGACTGTACCCAAAAAAAGTTGCTTGAAAATTCCGACAATAACCGTAAACCACCCAGAATTTTCCCTCAAAAGACAAAAAGAGGCCATCAAAAGACCTCTCCTTGTACATTCAAAAAATGGTATTTACAGCAGACCTGCATTGGTTCCAGGTTTGCCCGTAGCCAATTGTACCTTAACAATTTTGCCACCCATTTTCATAATCCGTTGCTGTTCGCTAAACCAATTATCAAAGGGAACTAATTTAGTGAAATAGGTATTTTGTAATTCACGCTGTGTCCGAATGCGAGTTTGGCTAGGAACACAAGCCGTAATTTTAAAGAACCGCATGGGGGAGCTTCTCCTGAAAACTTTCAATCAAAAAAATGAGGCTATATACAGCAAGGATCGGGAGTCAGAAGTCAATACTAGACCGTTAAAACTCATTCTGTTAATCACAAGAGATAAGCCTTAAACCCTCTAGCACTCACTCTAGACTTCCCGAACCTAAAAGCCTAAAACCTGACTTGGTTATTAGGTCTCATTAATCTAGCTTAAGCCAGAGCTAATGTAGTCGAGGTAAACACCCATTTCTTTACCAGCATCAGCACCTACTAAACTAGCAGTAACTTCTTTGATCGCTTGAATCGCTTGAATGGTAGAAGAAATAGGAACACCTAAGGAGTTATAGGTTTCTTTTAAACCATTGAGAACGCGCTCATCCAAAATGGAAGGATCGCCTGCTAACATTCCGTAGGTAGCGTAACGGAGATAGTAGTCCAAATCCCGAATACAAGCCGCATAACGACGAGTGGTGTACATATTGCCACCGGGACGGGTAACATCAGAGTACAGTAAGGATTTAGCAACTGCTTCTTTGACGATGGTAGCTGCGTTAGCACTAACAACACTTGCTGCACGAACACGCAGTTCACCCGAAGCGAAGTATTTGGTTAGTTTTTCGATCGCACTACTATCAAGGTATTTCCCTTGAACGTCAGCAGAGTTGATTACAGCCGTAATTGCGTCTTGCATAGTTTTTTTTGTTCCTTGAATCTTGCTTAGTGTAAAAATGGCTCAAACAAAAGAAAATCTTTTCGTTGATTACGTTTAAGTCCAAAAAGGGACTAGCTCAACGCACCAACAACATAATCAAAGTAAGCAGCAGCTTCAGAAGCATCGCCAGCAGAGATTAAGCCTAAGGAGACATCTTTGAGTTCGCGGACACCTTGAGCCACTGCACCTACGTCAGTTCCTAAGGATTTGTACATTTCACGAACACCGACTAAGCCGATTTCTTCAATGGGGGTAACATCACCAGCTACAACACCGTAGGAGATCAGACGAAGATAGTAATCTAAGTCACGCAGGCAGGTAGCAGCCATCTCTTCGCCGTAAGCATTTCCACCAGGGGAAACGATGTCAGGACGTTTTTGGAATAGGCGATCGCCAGCTTGTTTGACGATGGTTTCGCGAGCACCAGTGAGGGTTTCAGCGATACGTAAACGAGCAGCACCGCCAGTTACGAAAGCTTTGATTCTATCTAATTCACCAGGGCTGAGGTAGCGAGCTTCTGCATCAGCATTCACGATTGACTTCGTGACGATACTCATTGATGGATTCCTCCCGAAAAATAAAAGTTAAGAATGGTGTTAAGCTGACCTTTTTAACCAAGACGGATTGCATCGGATCAATCGAGCAGAGACTCAAATTGTCCAGCAACCTGTCCCAATTATTCTCAGGCATTGTGATCCCCTTCGTAATCATTCCTTAACAGTTTGTAACATTCTGCTCAGGAAGACCGACTAGGATTCGGTTTCTAGTTTAGAGGATTAGGGAGTGATTGCTTCAAAAAAATGGCAATTTTGACAGGGGCCAGACGGGTTTACCGCACAGCGGATCAGTTCCGAGCGGGCGTTAAAGCGACAGGTAACATCCCCGATGGGCCCCTCTCTATTTAACCCACTGTTTTCACCAGTTTCCACCGAGGCATTGGCTGGACAGACCTGTAGAGAAATCTTGGTGAGGCAATAGCCCCCGATTTTATATTGGTAATGGTGATGACGCTCTAGAACTGCATAAACCTGTCCTGCAAATTCTAGATAATTACCTGGTTGAGGCATCCAATCGAGATGCACCTTCCCCAGGGACTGACGAGGATGGGCCACAATGATCTCAGTCGGTAACAATTCTGCTGTCATGTGGTGAAATAAGAGAATTTAAGCGATCGCAAATTTGGGTAAGACTTAATTTAATAGCGAATCCGAGGATCAATATAGGCATTGATCACATCAATGAGCATACTGGCAATGACCACAATAACCCCAAAGAAAATCATTAACCCTTGAACAGTCGGATAATCCCGCACGGAAATAGCTTCATAGAGACGATTGCCCAGGCCTGGCCAAGAAAAAGTAACTTCTGTTAAAACGGCCCCTCCTAGCAACGACGCAAAGGTTAAGCCCAAAACCGTAATGACGGGAATAAGAGCATTTTTCAAGGCGTGCGCAAAGAGAATCCGGTTTTCAGTAACTCCCCTCGCCCTAGCCGCTTCCACATAATCTGCCTTCAAGGTTTGTTGCAAGTTAACCCGCACCATGCGCTCAAAAATACCACTCAGCAAAACGCCCAGGGTGACACTGGGCAAAATCAGATAGTAAAGAGCCATGACAAACTGCTGTCCATTGCCACTGAGCAAACTATCGAGGGTGTAAAGACCAGTAATCGTATTAGGAGGGGATTCATTGAGGGGAAAACGAGTTCCCAGGGGGAAAATGTGCAAATTGACCGAGAAAATTAACTGTAATAGCATCCCCACCCAAAAAATTGGCAAAGAGTAGGTAATAATCCCAAATAACCTTCCCCCTACATCGATCGCCGTTCCCGGCCGAGAAGCCGCCCACATCCCCAAACCAACTCCGACTCCCACTGCAACTAACATACTATAAAAAGCCAATTCTACCGTCGCCGGAAAATGCCGTTGAATAATCTCCCAAACAGATGTGCCCTTACTGGTAATGGAATTGCCGAGATCCAGATGAAGTAAACGGCCTAGATAGTCAAAATATTGCCAAATCAGTGACTTATTCAGTCCCAACTGTTCTCGCATCGCTGCCTTAGCAGCTTCTGGGGCCCGATTTCCCAAAATGGCATCTACGGGATCGCCAGGGGTTGCCCTCAATAGCAAAAACACTAGGGTGACAATCGTCCAGATCATCAGAGGCGCGAGCAATAACCTAGCGGAGATGTAGTATTGCAGAGCTTTAGCGCGAGACATAGGCAGGCCAGGAAAGGGATAATATCCCCAGAATTGTATCGAATTTTAACGGTTAATTAACCTGTTCCTGACATTTTGCCCCTATTCCAGGTCAGGAGAGTCTTCCACATCCGGCGGATCTACCTCAATTCCTAACTGTTTCCTACTGGCCTTAAGCTGTTTCCAGAGAGCCTTGATCTGTTTATAGGCGGAGTCTTGGTCAATTTTCCCCCCGGTTTCTAGATTGCAAAGGAGGCTTACTTTCTGGGCAAATTCTTGTAAATTGGCATTGAAAACGAGGGATTGAGGTGTAAAGCTCCCATAATATTTACTGCGAGGATAGAGAAATTCTTCTTTTTCCCGATCAGAAGTCATAATATTCCCTCAATTCTGAAGATTGACGCTTTTATTCTAGAATAAGTCACCGACTGAGGAAAACACGGGTCATTAGAGAATTCCTTATTACTAGCAAGTTATAGCCATAATGTTTTATTTCTGTCTATGACTTAATGACTAACAAGTTATGGCTATCGTATTTTGTTTGCGTTGGATTTTATTTTTGAACATGGCTTGATCGGCCAGACTCACAGCTAAGGGTAAGGTTGACTGGGGAGTCCGAACGGCCCAACCAATGGAAGCGGGAATATCTTGACATTGTAATTGTCTTTGTAAGCGTCGGGCTGTATCTTCTAGGAGTTCCCCATTGACTTCGATCACCAAGATCGCAAATTCATCCCCTCCTATTCTGGCGAAGACATCCTGTTGACGAATATTTTGGCTTAAACAAGTGACGGCTTTTTGGATAAGGCGATCGCCGGCGGGATGGCCCTGACTATCGTTAACAACTTTGAGGTTATCCAGATCAATAATGAGCACCCCTGCGGATAATCCAAAGCGTTTACAGCGTTCCTCCTCTGCCGCTAACAATCGTTCCCAACCCCGTCGATTATAAATCCCAGTCAAAATATCTGATTGAGCTTCTGCTTCTGCCCGTTCACAGCGTCTAGCAAAGGTTTGAGCCTTCAGTTCGTAGTGAAGAATGGTTGTCAAAAGACGAGTTTGCAATTCAATAAAGGCTTGTTCCGTTTGAATCGTATCTGATTGGACAACTGGGTCGATCGCGCATAAAGTACCAAAAAACTGCCCCTCTGGATCGGCGAGGGGAATGCCAATATAGGCCGCAATCTCTACTTGTTGACCAATGGGGGCCTCGGCATAGGCTAATACTTTCTGGGAACAGGGAGCAATCCGTGGCCCTAAACCAGCCACCATTCGCGAACAAAAGGAATCTGACCAGCGAAACACATCCCCCGCTTTCACACCATAGCCATAGTCTGAAGCTGCTAATACAATCCAATCTTCTCCTTCCACTCGCGTAAACATCCACAATTGAAAGCCTAAGCGATGATGTAAAGCCTGTAACACGGATTGAACGGCTTCTTGAAAATTTGCAAAAGCTAGAATGGTTTGCATTGCCACTGTGCGGATAGAGAAGAGATATAACTAGCTTAACAATTCGCCATGATAGCTGATAATGGAACTCACACTGATGATGCAGATGGTTATGGGTAAAGCAGATTGGCAACTACGGCAAAAAATTGGCCGATTAATCGTTGTTCGAGCTTCAGGCTTTTTGTTTGATCACCAGATTCGTTATCCAGTCTGGGAACCCCTCAACGCCCAGTTAAGAGATTGGTTAGAAACCTTAAATTTGGGTGGGGTGATTCTTTTGGGGGGAAGTGCTGCCGAATTAGCCCAGCGCACTCAACAATTACAGTCCTGGTCTAGTAATCCGCTTTTGATTGCTGCCGATATTGAGGAAGGGGTCGGTCAACGTTTTGCCGGAGCGACCTGGTTTCCACCACCCTATATTTTGGGCGCGATCGCTGCACAGAATTTAGATTTGGCCAGGGACTATGCCCGACGGATGGGGGAAGTGACGGCTCAAGAAGCCTTAGCCCTGGGGATTAATTGGGTTTTAGCACCGATCGCCGATGTCAATAATAATCCCGATAATCCGGTGATCAATATTCGGGCCTTTGGCAATCGCCCAGAAATCGTCAGTGCTTTGGTGACAGCTTTTATTGAAGGAGCGAAACAATATTCAGTTCTAACAACGGCGAAACATTTTCCAGGTCATGGCGATACGGCCACTGATTCCCATTTGCATCTTCCCGTACTTTCCCATTCCCCTAAACGTTTGGCTTCTATTGAATTACCCCCTTTTCAAGCGGCGATCGCTGCCGGTGTGGATACGGTGATGACAGCCCATCTTCAGATTCCGGCTTGGGATACGGAAAATCCGGCTACCCTTTCGGCAGCAATTTTGACAGGACAATTGCGAGAAAAGTTAGGTTTTGAGGGTTTGATCGTTACGGATGCGCTGATTATGGGTGGTGTTACTCAGATTGCCAGTCCCTCTGAAGTGGCAGTGCGGGCTTTAGAAGCTGGAGCCGATATTTTATTGATGCCCCCGGATCCGGTGGAAACCATTGAGGCAGTGTTGGCCGCTGTGCGATCAGGGCGTTTAACGGAAGCCAGGATTGAGCAATCAGTTCACCGTATTCAACAGGCTAAAAACCATTTAGCGATCGCTTCAGTGACTCCCCAGCCTCTCCAGGTTGCTCAACCAGCCGCCAGACAGACGGTTCAGGAAATAATTAAATCGGGTCTGCAAAGGGGGGGCATTTTACCGTTAACCCTGGAAACAGCGATCGCCAAGCGGAATCTGATTATTGTGGATGACTTATTAAATTGTGACTTTTTAGACCGAGCCTGTCCGAGTGTCACGATTCCCAAAGCCTACGGTTATCAACGACAATTATTAGATCAAAGTAGTCTGGGCCAAGTCAGCCTGGCAGCCTTGCCGACCCTATTGCAGGTTTTTGTACGGGGTAATCCCTTTCGAGGCACAGCCGGATTAACACCAGAAGCCGAACATTTTTATCAAACCCTGCTTCAGGCAGATTGGTTGCAAGGACTGATTCTTTACGGTAGCCCCTACGTTCTAGACTGGTTCCGTTCCCAATTATCTTCTGACTTTCCCTGGGTATTTAGTTATGGTCAGATGCCCCAGAGTCAGGCGATCGCTTGTCAGCAGTTATTAGGAAGCTCAGAGCAAACCACCGAGTTAGAGGGCAAGGATTTTGTTTAGTGGCATCCAATTTTTAGGGAGACACGTATGATCAATAGTTAGTCTTCAGAATTGGAGTTGCTCAGACACTATGGTTCCCAAGCTTTCTTCCCTTAGAGCCAAATCGCCTCCCCAACCCCAGCAAAAATTGGCGGCTAAACTATTTCATGGTTTAAACCTGGTTAGTCTCACCTTAATGATCACCAGTGGCTTGCAAATTTATAATGCCAATCCAGTCTTTGGGGGTCGAGAAGGATTAACTATTCCGATTATTTTTACCCTCGGCGGTTGGTTAGCAGGAGGACGACATTGGCATTTTGCAGCCATGTGGTTATTTTCCCTGAATTTGCTCAGTTATGGCATTTATATTGTCATCACTCAACGTTGGAAAAACCGCTTTGTGGCCAGCAATGATCTCACTGCTTTACAAAAAAGTCGCAATATTAAACGCAAAAATTATGCCTGGCATCGATTGGCCTATACCTTAATAGTTCCCCTCCTCTTACTCTCCATTTTGACGGGTTTGGGAATGTATAAACCGGCTCAACTTGACTGGATTGTTAGCTTTTTTGGCAGTTGGCAAGTCTTACGTGTGGTTCATTTCCTGGCAGTGCCAATATTGGTCATTTTTACGGTAGTTCACACCATTTTAGGGCTACAAGTCGGTGGTTCTCGCTTAGTTAAATCCATGTTTATTTAGGGCTACCCGTATGTCTCAGTTTGCTCCGCCTCAACTTTATCTGCCTCGTCGTCGTTTTTTGCAAGTATCGGGTCTTTCTGGTTTGGGTTTATTGTTGGGGGGCTGTGGTATCAGTTTGTGGGATGATCTCGCTCAAAAAGCCACTGAACCCTTGAATGAAACGGTGGAAGCTTGGTTATTAAATCCGCAAAAATTAGTGCCAGAATTTCCGAGCAGTGCGATTGAGCCAGAAGCCTTAATTGTCAATACTTTTGACTTTACCCCCGAAATTGATCCCTATCGTTTTCGTCTGACCATAGATGGTGAGGTTAACCATCCGTTAAGTCTTAGTCTTGCCGATATTGAAGCGATGCCTTTAACCACCATGACTATTCGCCATATTTGTGTGGAAGGTTGGTCAGCGATCGTGCAGTGGGGCGGAGTAAAATTGCGAGATTTATTTGCCCTGGTTCAACCCTCAGCCCAGGTGAAATATGTGTATTTTAAATCTGCCGATGGTTATTACGAAAGTTGGGATTTAGCCTCTGCATTACATCCTCAAACTCTGTTAGCTTATCAGAAAAATGGTCAAGCTCTACCCGTCGAAAATGGTGCACCATTACGATTAGCTTCTCCCATTAAATTAGGCTATAAACAAAGCAAATGGATCACTCAAGTCACTTTCCTGACTCAAAAACCTAAAATGTTAGGCTATTGGGAAGATCAAGGTTATGAGTGGTTCGCTGGCCTATAGCTTTAAAGTTAGGCCAAACTGTTTTTGTTAATTTCTCATTTTAGTCGGTAAACTTCATGAAAAAACGTCATTTTTTACAAGCCAGTGCTGCACTTTTAGGAACTGTCATTCTCTCCCAATATCACAGTCGTCAAAATGAGGCGATCGCTGCTCCTGCACAAACCTTTGAAATTAACAAAACCGAGGCAGAATGGAAAAAAATTCTTACCCCAGAGCAATTTCGGATTCTGAGACAAAAAGGCACAGAACGGGCGGGAACAAGTCCCCTGGATAAACAGGAGGGTAAGGGAATTTATCAATGTGCCGGTTGCCAATTACCCCTCTTTTCTTCTGCGACCAAGTTTCATAGTGGTACGGGTTGGCCCAGTTTTTACGCACCTCTGAAAAATGCGATCGCTGTTTCTGTAGATAATTCCTTTTTTATGACCAGAACAGAAGTCCATTGTCGCCGTTGTGGTGGCCATTTAGGTCATGTTTTTAATGATGGGCCACCTCCTACTGGTAAACGCTATTGCATGAATGGAGTTGCCTTAAAATTTGTTCCAGCTTAGCTATTGACGATCATTAACTATTTTCAAATCAGGAGTTTTTGTGAACAAACATTTTTCTCATTTTCCCCGTCTATTACTGGGACTAGGCTTAGGAACCCTTATTTTTTCTAGCATAGTCTGGGCCAGTAATAAAACTCTCAAGAATTTTCCGAATCCCCCTATTGATAATGCTGTGAGTGTTAGCAAAGGACAAGAAACTGCGGTTTTAGCGGGTGGTTGTTTTTGGGGAATGGAAGCTGTTTTTGAACATTTAAAAGGGGTCTCTGAGGTAGTTTCCGGTTTTGCTGGCGGAACCTCAGCCACCGCCTCCTATGAGCGAGTTAGTTCTGGCGACACGGGCCATGCAGAAGCGGTCAAAATCACCTATGATCCGAGCCAAATTTCCTACGGCCAACTGTTGAAAGTTTATTTTTCCGTAGCCCATGATCCGACTCAATTAAATCGTCAAGGGCCAGATACCGGCACTCAATATCGATCCGCCATCTTTTTTGAAAATGATCGGCAGAAAAAAGTTGCTCAAGCCTATATCAAACAACTCAATCAGGAAAAGGTTTTTTCCGCCCCGATTGTCACTACTTTAGTGCCTTTGCAAGGTTTTTATGCGGCGGAAGATTATCACCAGAATTTTATCCAGCACAATCCAACTTATCCCTACGTAGTTGTTCATGACTTGCCTAAATTAGCCCAGCTTAAACAACAGTTTCCACGTCTTTATAAGCAATAATTGCTTCGTTTTAGAGCAATTTTTCTAGGCCATAAACTAAATTTTTTAATTCCGTAACTTTGCGAATGCCTAATAAAACTCCTGGCATATAACAGGCGCGATCGCTGGTGTCATGACGAAGGGTATAGATCTGTCCTGGCGCACCAAAGATAATTTCCTGATGGGCCAGTAAACCAGGTAAACGCACACTATGAATGGGAATATTTTCTGGCCCCAAACCGCCCCTGGCTCCAGCCAACGTTTCCTTTTCTGACACCAAAGGTGGATTAAAAGCTTTACCTAATTCTGCTAACATTTCGGCAGTTTTAATGGCAGTTCCACTGGGTGCATCGGCCTTTTGATTGTGGTGTAATTCGATAATTTCCACATGGTCAAAATATTGAGCCGCTTGAATGGCGGCTTGCTGCATCAATAAAACGCCGATCGCAAAATTAGGGGCAATTAAGCAACCCGTACTAGCTTTGTCCGCAAAATCCGCTAACTCTTCAATTTGAGCCGCACTTAACCCCGTTGTTCCTACCACTGGTCGCACTCCATAGGCGATCGCTGATCGGACATTTTCATATACTGCATTAGGATGGGTAAAATCCACCATGACCCCCTGAACTTTTTCCTGGGTCGCTAGGACTAAAACACTCTGAAGATCATCTAATACAGGGACATCTAGGGGAGCAATGCCAACGATCTCACCAATATCCTGACCTCTTAATAAGGGATTAGCATCTACTGCTCCGACTAAGACCATATCCTTGGCGTTAGCAACGGCTTTAATGACTTCTCGACCCATCTTACCAGCAGCACCATTGACAACGACGGGAATTAACGGTTTATCGGTCATAATGAATAAGTTTTCCTAAACAAACGAATCTCTGTATTTTACAGAAAAATTCTCACGATTGAGGTTTAATTTTTCAGGCGATCGCCTTTCCCTACTTGATCTGCAATGTTAATCAGAAAATTTTACCAACTACATCTTTCCTTATCTGATCTGACTTGTGTAGAATGGAGATAGCAACAATTTAACCTTGAAAGTTAACATTCATGAAATTAAAATGATGGATCTAAAACATATTTCTACTCTGCTTTATGATCAGGATTTTGCCCTCTGGATTGACACCACTGTTAACCAATTAAAATCTAAAAACTTTACTGAACTTGACTTAGAAAATTTAATTAGGGCTTGCTGAAAAAGTCAAAAAACGAAAGAAATGTGGGTTAGGGAAGTATAAACTGAAAAAGCAGAGATAACTTATACTTATGATGAGAAGTCAAAATACGAATTTTGTTTAATC
>JAYKJI010000327.1:0-29461 GCA_035285405.1 Snowella sp.
CGCGCTCAGGGACGTTCTGTTTTGGAATTTTTCCGCGAAGCTTTAGCTTCTGTTGACGAAAATAACATTATTTCTCTTGTTCCTGCTCCTGATTCTTTTGTCAACCTGTTCACCTGAATTCTTACGAAGAAACAATTTACTATTATCGTAAATCTCGCTTTGAATTTTTCTTTGGCGATGAAAATAAAGCAGAGGATTATGTTAGTCAGGCTTTAAAAATCTGTAATGGGAATCCACGATTTGAATTTCTCTCCCATGCTTGCAACTGTAAAATTTCTTTAGGTAAAATAGAAGAAGCACAAACCATACTAGATGAAATAGATCAATCTCCAAAATTCGGAAAAATTTATGGTGATATTCGTACAAGCTTAAGAGCAAAATTAATGATTGTTCGGAGAAAATTTGAGCAGGCAGTAAGACTGAGCAATGAAATCATTGATAAATCAACTAAACAGTATAAAAAAATTAGACGAGATGCACTCAAGGGTTATTTAGAAAATTGTGCTTTAAGAGATAGTGAACGTAATAAGCTTAGTGAAGAATGCAGAAAATTAGATATTGAATTATCAAATATTGATAAAATGAAGCTTTCTTTGGAGCCTGATGAAGATCTTGACTTGGATTAATTGTATTTTTATTTTTATTTTTATTTTTATTTTTTAATTGGTTGAATTCAAGCTATGGAAACTATTGCTATTCTCGTTGACTCTGAAATCAAAACAGCCTTTGAGCAAGCTACTCCTGAAACTCTGCAAAAATTAACTACGCTCCTTAACTTATTATTCAAAGATAAACAAAAAGAGCAAACACTTACAGAAGATTCAGATGAAACAGAAGAAGATTGGGGACTTGCTGAACAAAATGCCCATGCACGAATGAATGAAACCAGTCATCAAAACATTTCTGCCGAAGCGTTTCTTGAGTGGGTTTCTGAATTAGAACAGGGGAAAAATGTTTAAAGCTGAATTTCATCCCAAAGCTTTTAAAGGAGCGCAAGAACAGTTACCATTGTTGTATTCTCCTAGTAATTGTGATTATTTACAGATCAATTTTTTAATCTTTAATGATTGCTAAATTCGGCAAATTTGGACGTAGCAGCAAATAGGTTAAGGGGCCAAATAAGGGGATAAATGCGAGTAGAAACCAAAGCCAATTAACGTTAACATTGCGACGGTGTAGATCATCTTTAATGAGGACGGAAAAGAGAAGAGATAAATAGCAAAAATCCATACTCATTACCGATAAAAAACGACTATTTTGCCATTGAAAGATAAAATCATTCCAATCTCCTTGCCATAATCCAAAACTAACTAAGGCGATCGCGCCCAGCAGTAGAATTGCGCCTAGAATCTTAGAGTCATATAGTTTGAGTTGCCAATCCAGTGGGCCTGTAAATAAGGAATTATCTTTGCGAAGCATCAAGTAAGGCAAGAGGACAAAAGCTCCTAAGAAAAAGGAACCAATCACAAAGGGATAAGCGGGTATTTTCTGTCCACGCCCGTCAGCAAATAGAATAGCAGCATAGCAGAAAGGCCAAATTCCCATAAGATTAAATAGGGTAATAATCCAAGCATTGATTCCTTGCCATTGGCCAGTGGATAAATTAATAATGAGAGGTAGGGTTTCTGGATTATCAGGGGGCGAGAAAAAGAAAGCATAGACAATTAAACCCACCCACAGAAGAGTTAAACTCAGGGGACGTAAGAAATTGACATTCAAGGTAAACAGAGACAAGGGTTTAGACTCCTGTTATAAACATTGAGAGGATATTAACTAATAGCAATCTTGCTTTAAAGTATCGCTTTAAAATTATCACTTATCACTTTATTCTTAATTTTCTATTTTTTCTCAATAAATTCTCAGAGATAAGCCGATTCTTTTGTTTATTTATTAGGACATATAGGTTAACAAAGCTGTTCCTAACATTAAAATTAGCAACCAAATAAATATGCTATCTTGAAAGCGATTCAGTAGCATAAAAAATAATCCAGCAACTCCGAACGATAATATAACATGGATAATGATGTCGGGATAATTAGGCGGTTTTAGGGACGGCATCAGCTTTTCAACTAGTAGAATGACCATATAAACGGTGGCTAATGGCCAGGCTTGATTCAAATAATCGTTGGCTTTTGCTAAGGCAATCAAAATAAATATATTCATGAATAATTCCTCTTTGTCGGTATCTAAAGTGATAGAAATAGATTATCAATTTTTAAGATTAGTATGGCGAACCATCTTTATGATTGAATTGCCATTTTCCTGCAACGAAAATCGCTTGCAAATCGTCATCGGGATAGACTACCGAATCTCCCACAGTGCGATCGCCAACTTCCAGATAAATCACCTCTTCACTGGTACGATTAAGCAAATGATGGCCATCTCCCGTACCGGCTTTAAACCCCGCGCACATCCCAGGCGAAAGTTGAGTTTCTCCCCTATCCGTAATAAGTACGGGAAAGC
Organism: Snowella sp.; assembly: GCA_035285405.1. Taxonomy (GTDB): domain Bacteria; phylum Cyanobacteriota; class Cyanobacteriia; order Cyanobacteriales; family Microcystaceae; genus Woronichinia. The sequence continues at coordinate 2,464 of JAYKJI010000327.1, forward strand.
CTTGCAAAATATAGATGAACTCATCTTGCTGAGAATGGGCATGACGCAATGCTGACATGGCATTAGGCAAAAGACTCGTCAGATTGACTCCAAAATTGGCAAGTCCAAACAAATCACCCAAATTCCGTTTCTCTCGACCGACTATTCTTGAGGCAAAAGGTTCTGGATAATTCGAGCGTTTGGTTCGGGGAGCAACCTCTATGGCCGCCAATGCAATGGGGATGGCTGGTTCATTCATTGAACTACCTCATTTACCAACGGACTTGTGAATAAGCAGCTTCAGAAATGGTAGGAATTTCAGCGTAACGCCCTAAAACCGATTGGACAATGCCATAGAAACTGGCAACCAGGGTGGCAAGAAAGGCGAAGTTAAATAGAGTCTCAGTTAATAGCCCAATTCCTAAAGCAGGTAAGATAGTTTGCAGAATTAAGCCAAAGAGAGACAGTAAAATGCCAATTAAAATTGCTTGCATGGCGTTAAAACGAATAAAATGCGAAATTTTGTCATTTCTGACGATCGCGAAGAACAGTACTAAGAAAACAATAAATGATGCAAAGGGAAATTGATAATAAAAACTCAGAAGCGGTTCAATGGGGAGATAGATAATGGCGAGAACGGGAAATTGGTTGAAAAGGAATTTGCCAAACATAAAGGCATCTAGTAGAGGGATGATATACATCATTGCCCCAAAGATTTTGTCTTTGATATCAGTTGAACCACGCCCAGTCATTGTATTCGCTCCTGTTAATCGATAGAAAATTTGGCTAGATCAAAGGTTTGCCCCTTGAGAGGCAATCGCCCCAATGTCCTCGCAATAACGCAGAGAGACCCGTAAAGGTTAGCCGTTTTCTTTGGATTGATCATAGCTTAAAGTCGTGAAAGAACACGATTCATTGCCATGCACTATGCTAAGTTATTTGATCAACGCCTAAAACCCTTGCTGTATAAGGATTTCGGTTAAAATCATTAGTTAATTGGCATGAATATGAGTGTAAAAACAAGGAAACTATTCAATGAGAACGGGATGGCTGCCAAAAAGCAAATGTCAATGTCTAGGCTTTCAGAAAGTTTCTTCTAAATCTAGTTCAGCTTCTTCAGAAATCTTGATAATGTACATAATTTAGATAAATTTTTGTTTAATTTCTTGCCAAGATTTACCTTTGTTTTTAACATTGCTAGAGGATTCCAAGCGTCTATCTATTTCTTGTTGTTGTGCAGAAGTTAGAACAATTTCACTATCATTATTACTGATGCTATTCCAAATTTCTTCGATGAGTTGCAAGCGTTCGGCAACTGTCAAGGGCATAATTTGTTCGGAAAGAAGAGTATTCATAACTAATTTTCAATCATAAGTATTTTCTCTTAGGATAACTGATCATCATTATTTTTGTCAGCTTGCCCCTCATTTTTGTCATCCTGAAGGGCGATCGCGATTTTATTTCTTGTTCAGACATTTTTTGTTCAAATGTGATTGACAAAGTGTCTGTCTGCGGTTACAGTGGCATTATATTTAAAATCACGCTTTACCAATGAGGAGCTAGGGGCTTGCTTGGGTAAACTTCAAACTTTTGCTTTAGACGGTTTAGACCTATTTTTCAACTCCCACGACCATTTACCTCCTCATTTTCACGTTCGCAAGCCGGGAGAATGGGAAATTCGTGTTCTTTTTCTGCTGTGTTCAGAACAGAAAGGATTAGTTTTTAACGTGAAATGGTCACGTCATCCGCCGTCTAAAAAAGAAGAGCGTGAAATATTAAAACTGGTTTTAACTCATCTTAAATCTCTCCTGATGGAATGGGAACAAAAAGTGTGTATTAAGGAGAATTACTAATGTCAGACAATCAAACTATGACGGTTTTGATCCAAGATCAGAAGAGTCAGGCAAATCTATCCTTTTCTCCGCCTGTCCAAATAATTAATAATATGGACTCTAGTTTAGAGTCAGTGCCAAATTTATTTATTTTAACTTCTGCTACCCATTTGAATAATGTTTCTTCTTTGGTAAGAAATACTAATCAAAAACATCATCTGCGCGTCCTTTTTATTCGGGAAGATATTAATCCCAGTTGGTTACCCCAGATACTAGACAGGGCAAATTTGCGTACTTTGCGAAATACCTTATCTTATCAAGATTCAGAATCAAATCTTCCTCAACGAGTTATTAATGCCTGGAGTTGGGGAGCACAGGATCAATTAATCGCCAAGGCAACGGTTCTAGGCGATCGCCTTTTAGTTTTAAGTTGTGGCATGGAAAAATTCGAGGTCGCCTTTGCTGACTTACCCTGTTTAAAAAATATCCCAACGGCAGAACGGGGTAATTTTACTATCTCAGAAGAGGGGAGTTATCTGTATTGGGAAAAGCAAGATATTCATCTCGATTTAGATGCTTTGCGTTGTGTAATTAATCCTCAGATTAAAGCCAAATTTGATGCTCAAAGACTTACCCATGATGTCTTATTTGGAAAGGCGATCGCTGCTTTACGGAAGCAACATAAGCTAAAACAATCGGATATTATTGGTTTATCAGAAAGGCAAGTCAGTCGGATTGAAAAGGGAGAAGGCACGAAAGTTGCCACCTTACAGTTATTTGCCCAAGCCCATAAAATGGAGTTAAATGACTATTTAGCGGCTGTTGGTAATCTAGTTCCTGGCATTCCTGACGATTTTCTGTCTAATGATTATGATACGGATTTTTCTGTGAATAAGCCTTTATTGAAAGACAAATTACGCCAAATTATGGGAAACGAAACAATAGAGGTTATCTCATCTAGTTCTAACTCTGATTGTCCAGGTATGGAGGAGTAAAGTGTATGATTTTTTTGTTGGACTCTAATTTAGTTTTATCCGTTGTAAGGAATGATCGCAGTTTTATCCCTTGTAAGAAACGATCGCTGTTTAACTTTTTTTAGGGGCGATCGCTATCTTTGTCATATAATAATGATTTATTCATAAAAATCAAGGCTCAATATGACTAAGATTACTATTACCCTCCCTGATGACGTGGAGCAGGCTCTAACAATCCAGGCAAACTTTCTAAATCAATCCTTAGAAGATACTTTAATACAAGTATTATCAAAACAATTAAAAACATCCTCTTTATTAAGTCAAGAAAAACTGCTGGAAACTGACCCGTTACTCAAACTAATTGGCTCACTAAATATTGATATTTCTGATTTAGCTGAAAATCATGATCGCTATATTGGACAAACTCTTTATCAGGAACTAAAAGACAATGAATAGTTGGTTTATTGATACTTCGGGGGGGGCCAGTCTTTTTATCTCAACTCAGCCTTATTACCATCAGGCCGAACAATATTTTCGTTTGTCCCTTCAACAACACAAGAAACTTTATACAACCAATTATATTCTTGCTGAATTAGTGGCTTTATTAAATAGCCCTCTTCGGGTTTCTCGTTCTCGTCTCTTTGAAATTATTGATGCCATTAAAATAGTAGATTATGTGGAGGTTCTCTATATTGATAAAGCAACTGATGATTTAGCCTGGCAACTTTGTAAAAGTAGATTAGATAAAAGTTGGTCATTAGTTGACTGTACCTCTTTTATTGTAATGCAACAATTTGAAATTCTGGAGGTGTTAACAACCGATCACCATTTTGAGCAGGCGGGTTTTATTCGTTTACTCAAATGATCGCAGTTTTATCTCTTGTAAGGAATGATCGCTTTTGTGTCCTTTATCAGGGGCGATCTCATTTTTAAAATTTTAACAATAGGGGAAGGGCGATCGCAAAATATAAATTATCTTTGTAGGGGTTGAACACTGTTCAACCCAATGACTGTTGATTGATATAAATTATTTTTGGCTTAACCAACCTATCTTGGGCAGAATGATATTCTGCCCCTACATTATGCTATTTTTTATAACTTGAAAAATTGCTTTTTTACTTAACGATAAGCGTAGCTCTCTCTTATCGGTCATAACGGCACTGACAATAATCGCTCTTACACATTTTAACTGGATAGTCTGAAAGAACGTTACAATCAGAAAAAGAACATTACTACCTCGTCACTGCGGCTAGCCGCAATTTGTTCAAATGCGTTACAATCAACGGAGTATCCTTATCTTTGTCAGGTAAATCCTGGCATCTTTGTAATATGGATAAAAACGAATTATTAGATCAATACAAAAAAGGCAGGATTTTTTCTGGCGTAGAAGATTTGGTTGGCGTTGATCTTGCAGGAGAAAACCTGGAAGGGATTAGTATTAAAAATTCAAAGCTTATAGGGGCTAATTTTTCTAAGACAAATTTAGAAAATTCAATACTACGCGGCTCTAATTTAAGTAATGCAAATTTAAGCGGGGCAAATCTTAGCAATGCTGAGTTACAAAACGCTAATCTTGAAGGAGCAGACCTTCGCTCCGCTAACTTGAGTGGAGCAAACTTCAATAATGCTAATTTGCTGAATATAAAAGTTGACAATGCCACATTTGATGCCAAAACTAACTTGGGAAAAAGACCAAATACCATTAGTGAAGAACCCCCCGACCTCAATAGACAGGAACAGTTGAAAACGGAGACGATTAAGCCGTCAACTGTTGGTAATGATGAAATTCAACAAGAAAATCAACGTCTTACTAATGAAATTGAACAAATAATTAAAGAGAAAGAAAATCTGCAAAGACAAGTAAGTGAATTTGAACAAAGTCAATATATTCAACAGCATCAGCTTACTGAACTAGAAAATGGTTATAGTTATCAGAACGATTTATTACAAAGTGAAAATAATACAATCAAGCAAGAGCTAAAAAACTATCGCTTTCATGCTCAGAAAATTGAAAAAATTAGCCGCCTTTTTCCTCTTTCCTGGAATATAACACCGACAAAGCTTAACGAAATATTACCTTGGCTTTTATTGACAACACCAGTACTGTTTTTGGTCGTTTTAGTGGGATTGGTGATTTTTCTTGCTCAACATCAACAAATTCAAAATTTAACCAGTGCTTTGGAAAGCAAACAGGAAAAATATCAAGACGATTTACGGGGGCAAATAACAAAAGAGCTAGAAAAGAAATGGAATCAAAAACTATACGATGCAAAAACAAAATACGAAAAGAACCTTGATGGCATAATCAGTGAAAGAGATTCTTATAAGCGTCAATTGGACGGTGCTACTCAACAACTAACTGGCAAAGAAGAACAATTAAATAAAATAACACAAGAACGAGATGCGGCTTTAAGGGATAAACAAACCGCAGAAAGTGAAAGGAATGGTTACCGACAGCAATTAGAGCAAATTCAAGCATCTCCATCTCCTTTGCCTAGTCCATTGTGACTAAAATGAAACGCTAAAGCCATTCTTTACCCTGTAAAAAACTTATCTAAAAAAGAGACTGAGAACACAACTTAGTTTGAGCCTGAGTATCGGCAATTAATCGTTTCCACTCCTTTTTGTTGTCTTCCCATTTACCAAGTTCCTCTAATTCTTTAAAAACTTTGTAACGGTTTTCCCGAAGAAAGATTCTCCATTCTGATTGAACCCCTCTTGAACAAAAAATGTGATCAGTAAATTCTTCAACAAGTGCGTAGGCAATTTGGTTTGGCAATGCAGATAAAGGTTCCAATGTTTGCTTACATAGTGTTAATACTTCGTCACGGGTCTCTTTTAGACTTTGTTCAACATCTTCAGCATTGTTGATGTCTGTTTTAGAGTTTTGATCAGGATAAAGTTCCGTCAGATATTCTCGGATTTCTCGAAGAACAAGCCCTGCGAAAGAAACATCATATTGCTCGAAATAGTTAAAAATGTATCGTAGATTATCCTGTTTACTGGCAGGTAGCTGTTGTTTTATCTCCTCAAAAAATTTAGAGCCTGTTGCTTCGGATAAGCCCATCAATTTGCCTTCTTCCCTTAACTTCTTAGCAACATTTTCTTTAATTTCGTCTAATAATTTTTGTACATCCAAATCTAACCCAAGCAAATGACGAGAAATATCCGTCCTTATTTCAGAAAGGTAGGAATCATAAGTCGGCCGAAAACCGTCTTTTGCAGAGCTTCTTCTTTTGATTTTTTCTATATCAGGTAATGTATTTTTACGGCAGTCATCTAACTTGCCTTCTATTTTCTCTTTAAAATCCTCATCTATTTCATTTTCATTACATTTGTTCTTAAGGTCATTCCGATATTTTTTTAGACTATTCGTAATGTCTCCCCACCAACCACTATGGCCATCATCGCCAAGGAATAAGTGTTCAAATTTTGCATCTTCACCAGAAAAACGATCCAGGACATTCTGATATTGTATTAAACTCTTTTCAATACTATCTAAAAGATTTGAAATTGAGTGTTTGACTGATTGACAATATTGACGATCTAAATCTTGAATCCTTTTCTCTAAATGCTTAAGAATAATATTGAAGACTTTGTAGGCTTCTTGTGGATCAGAACAGTTAATAATTCGATAGTCAACCGCTTCAAATTTTCTATCTTTCTGAAGAGTATCACAACCTTCTTGATTGTCTCCCTGCAAGTTAAGAATGATAAAAACTCTTTCACTAAAGTTATTGAGAGCATTTTTAGCATTGTAGTACAAATCTTGAAAGCTATCTTTCCATAGAAAGCGTTTCGTCCCAGGAAGATAAAGAAACATAACCGCGTCAACATCCCTTCCTATTGTTTCTAGCATCAGTTCTTCATCACCCAAACGAGTATCACCCATCCCTGGCACATCAACCAACGTGATCTTGTCGTTGATGTTCATGTTCATGGTCGCATCTTTGAACTGACAAAAGAACTTAGCTTGCCGCACAACCAAATGCTTGAAATTTGTCAAGAAGCCATTTGCACTTCGTTTTTGAGTAACCCACTCTTCAATCTCTTCTTTTTTTGTAATCTCGATTTCTTTACGGTTTTGGTTATCCTCAAGCAGAGACTTGTAATGCTTCAGCGTAAAATAGTAGTCATTCAGCAAGTGCTTGTACATTTGCTCCTCTTTCTGTCCCTTGATGCGAGCAGGAGTCTCTTGAGATAATGCTTGAGACTTAAAATCCTCCAAACTATTTGGGGGATTGCCTAACTCCAACTTCTGGAAGTATGGCTTGATCACCTCCTCTAAAAAAGTTTCTGACGTGTGGAGTTCTATTTCTGCCTTAACTTCGGTTTGGCCAGGCAAGTTCTGAATTTTACTGCGAACAGCAGTACAGGCCCCACCTGTACGAGCAGGAATGACTTGATCACCTAAACCACTCAAGCTTTGCAATAATGTACTTTTTCCCGCACCAGTCTCCCCAATAACACCGATATTTAGGGTATCTCGATCAAAGCGTTTTGCTAAAATATCAAGTTGTTTACCCTGTTTCATAAGTTCAGCTAACTGTTTTCTCAAACTCATTTGGGAAAGTTCTTGTTTGATCTCCTCTTCCTCTACTGAAGATTCCAATCTTGCACGATAGTTCTCAAGTTCAGTCAATGACCGAAAAACAACTCCCATCCGCTCTGAAGTTCGTTTTAGTTCTTTAGCAAAAGGTTTACGACTATTGATTATGTTTTCAATGCGCTTATCTCTAGGCATTTCTTCAAGACGCTCATCTCTAGGCATTGTTGAATCCTCTGTGAAAGATGTTTATCTTCTGAACTGCTTATTAGGATAGCATACTGATTGAGAGAAATAGCGATCGCTACATAAAATTTTTGTATAAAACCGCGATCGCGTCTTATTCTCCAATCCTAAAACCTAACCAATTATCCAAATCCGCAAGCTCATTAAAATCCAATAGAGCTTCCCCCAAATCTTCTAACTGCTCCAGTGTCAAACCATTAATCACTTGAACACGGCGATTCTATCATTTGTCGAAAAGCTTGGGCGATGGCATAACAAAAATAAGCGGAAATCTTAACTTACCAAAACGATCCGGAAGCCCAACAACAATAGCAGGTCTAAAACCTTCCTGCTCTCTGCCCTGGGAACCTGACTAGGGAATTTAACCGTTACAACATCGCCAACCTGTAAAACCCGATCTGTCATATCGCAATCTCAATGTTGCCTGTTTCAGCGATAAACTTAACAGGTAATCCCTCCTCTAATTCTCCCTCTTGCCATTCATAGGCATCGTAACCTTCTAAGCCAGATAAATCGCTTTCTAGCCAATCTCTATCTTGTCGAGTTTGAAGATTATCTTGCGGTCGTACCAGATAATTTAAAAAATCTAAAACCTCTCCTAATCGCTCATCAGGAATCACTTCCAAACTTTGTACAACTTGAGTTCTGAGGGTGTTCATGTTAGCAAATTTCCTCTAAAAATAAAAACGATGATTTGCGATCAGACCTTTGAGTAAAACCGCAATTTCGACTTTGATTGCACTTGACCTTCCAATTTTAGCAAAAACAACAAAATGCGATCATTAATCGTCATCAGATTTTATTATCTCTCGAAAAGCTTAGACTATGATTTGCGAACAGATCTTTGCGTAAAAACGAGATCGCACCTTATTCCCCAATCCTAAACCCTAACCAATTATCCAAATCCGCAAGCTCATTAAAATCCAGTAAAGCTTCCCCCAAATCTTCTAACTGCTCCAGCGTCAAACCATTAATCACTTTAACACGGCGATCGCCAATCTTGCCAAACCGCTTAGACAATAGACGCAGAATTAACTGCGTTTCACCTTCCTGACGACCCTCTTGACGGCCTTCTTGACGACCTTCCTGACGACCCTCTTGTTTAGCCTCCTGATAGACCCGTGTTTGCTTAATATCACTGAGTAAAAACATCGCTTGAATCTCCTCGCGGTTTAATTGGGCAAATTTGGAAACCAATACTGTCTCCAATAAATCTATAATATCGCGGGTCACTAAAGGATCAGCAATTTCCATTTTAGCTCTTTGTAATAATTGTTGAACTAAAACCGGAGCTTGCACATCTTGAGCAAGAATTAACTGAATCAATCCGACTCCAATGGAACCCGATCGCACCTCATCCAAATAAAGGGGAATAATCCGACCACTATTAATCAATTCCTGTTGGTAAAGGGTTAAGGATTTTACCTCAAAACGACGTTGGGCAAAAAGGGCGATCGCTTTCCAGTCCTGAACAGGTTTATATTGATTCAAATAAAGATTGACTTCAGCAATAAATTCCCAGTAAAAATCAGACTTATTTTGAAATTGTACCTCGACAAAATAGATAGGTTTATCCTCTCGCTCTGGTATGAAAATTCCGTCGAAACGAAAGGCCTTTTCCTTAATTTCCCTAGAAGTAAAATGATAGTAATCCGCATTGGCGATCGGCTCTCCTAATAGTTCAAATAGAAGAGGCTTAAAGGTTAGGAATAATTGGTAAAAGATCGTGTCAGTACGCATAGCATAGCATAAGAGCAGATGACAAAAAGGCAATCAACATTTTATTGTACCTGTTCTATGATTAGATTCTATAATTTGTTGGAAAACTTCGGCGATGATTTGCGCTCAGATTTTTGGGTAAAACCGCGATCGCTTTTTAAGCTCTCAAAATCCAAGGCGATCACTGTTTACAGGTTTAAGAGGTAATCATAGTTTGACGGGAAAAGCAGAGAGCGATTGCAGCACTAGTCCAAGAGAGCTAATTAGTGCTGAGATAAAGTGAAGAAGGACAAGATGAATTAACCTAAATTTTTATATAAAAATCAGCGTAAAAATTAGCCAAAATTTATTTTTAAAAATTACTTTTCTGGGCTATTTTTCCAGAATTTGCTGTAATAATTTTTCCCGTTCAGGTTGCAAAATCCGATCAAATTCAGGATCATAGAAAGGAGACGGAAAAAGCTCATTAAACCAAAGGGTCATGGGTAGATTATCTACTACTAGAAAAAAGTCCTTGGGATTAGGGCCATCAATATGACGACTCACCACCCCAAAACCGAGTCTTTCCCGTCGATATTGTAATACGGGTGACAGTTGAGTTAACCATTGATGCAAATCCGACGATACTTGCATTGATAAAATTAACTGTTGCTCCAATTCGGAGGAAAGAGGAGTTTGGGTTGCTTCAATCCAAGCCTGCTGAAAGCGTTGAGAACGTTCAGGTGGATGATTCCAAGCCGTAATGATTTGATTGGCAAATTGCGATAAGGTCTTTAAATCTGCTGATTTACCCTGACTAATTGCCATTAGGCCCTGACTAACTGGCGTGCCATATTGGCTAATATCCTTTTCTGCCTGGGGAAAATTACCTTGCCACCAAGATAAGCCGCCTCGAATTTGATGCAAAAGACTGATTAATGCCATGTTGTTAGGTGTTTGACTTTCTGCTTTTTTGATGAGTTCATTTAAGCGCGTTTCAACTTCAGTGAAAATCTGAGGGGCAAGGTTCTTAAGTAATGGGCCTCGCCAAAAGGGACTGGTGATAAAAAGTGGGTCGCGTAAACATTCTAAACTAAAGGCTTGAATGGCCAGATCTATTTTTTTCTGAGCAAGTAAACTAATGCCGAGGGCATAAAATACACCCCGTTTTGCTGGAAACAGGGTTAACGCTTTAGCAAAATCTTGAGAAGCTTTAGCCGGCTCAGTTCCTAATTGCAACCAACCCACATTGTTATAAGCAAATTCTTGGTAGGGAGAAACGTTAATTCCTTTTTGAAACCAGGCGATCGCCGTTTGATTTAACTGTTTTTGGCTAACTTGATCAGGAGCGGCTAGAGCCAGATCACCTAAATTCCAACCCAGTTGAAAGGGATAATAAGCTTCCCAGGGAGCTAATTGATTGGCTTGGGTAAGATAGTTGACAAAAGCTGGTAGTTTTTTAGCAGTTAAAGCCGAAAAACCTAAATTGGATAATTGCCAAGCCCGTTGAATAGGAAATAGCCAAATACTGACCGCTAAAATGAGAGCGAACCCTCCATAGGTTAACGGTAACGCGACTTTTTGGGGAGGAGCATCAGGCATAACAACTTGATTCGATTCAGAAAAATAGCTAATTAAAATTACCCAATAAATAGCAAGTAACCCACTAATACTGAGATTATCTAATTGATAGTCTGTAGTACTCATGATACCGTAGGCCAATAAAGCTCCGCTTATACTCCAAACTGCGACAAAATGCTGCCATGATGAGTTGTGATTTTTTAACCATTGCCCCAGGGAATAAATTAAAACAAGCGTTAAAACTGTGAGAATTATCAAGCCCCAAATTCCCATTTCTGCAAACAGTTGGGATGGAGTGCTATGTAATTGATAAATAAGTTCTGAATCCCGACCAGCCCAAAAGGGTCGATATTTTTGATAAAGCAAGGGAACGCCCCCTAACCCCACTCCTGTCCAGGGATGGCTACTTCCCATCCGCCAAGCAATGACAGCATTTACAAAACGATAGCTTAATTCGGCGGATCCCTGACCTTGCAGGATTTGGCTTAAATCTGTTTTGAAGCGATCATTGGTGATCAGAAAAATGCCGATAATAGTGGCGATACTTGCAGAAATTATGATTAACCAACGGCGATTGAGTTTACCGTGAATAGCAATACCAACCAATCCCCAGAGAATCAAGCCTCCCAAAGCAATTAAACCCCCTCTAGAACTGGTTGTATAAAGATTAATCAATCCTAAAACCGATGCTATTAACCAGAGTAATCGCTGTTTTCCATCGCTTGAAATTGCTAATAATGCAAAGAGAGGCAAGGCTAAAATTAAATAACCTGCTACATAATTTTGATGACCAATGGGAGCCCAATTGCGTAATTCTAGGTTAGAAAAGCTAAAGCTAAAATTTACGCCGAGTTCCTGAAATTTCTGGCTGGCAGTGAGATAGGGAATGAGGGTTTGTGTTGTCCAGAGTAGTAAACTAAGCAGGATGAAGGCAAAACTGAGATAACCTTGTTTAACCAGCAAGCTGTCCCGTCGCGCTTCAATTAGGGCTGGCTCCTGGGGATTCCACAACCAATGATGGAGGGCGTAAAGTGCAGCTAAAACACCTAACGCGGCCCAGCCATACCAATGGGCTTGATTCGGAAATGTTGCCCCCAGGTTAGCAATAAGTAAACTGACAATGCCTAAAACGGCGATCGCATCCCATCGCTTGCCCAAACCATGAAAACGTCTTCCTAAGCCAACTTGCCAGAGTAACCAGAGCATGGGAGTCAGAAGGGCCATCTGCCAAATAAAGACCCAGGGCCAAACTACCATCAAGCTATTGCTATTGGGCAGTAGGGTAAATAGTCCATAGAAGGCCGCCGTCAATATTGCCAGCAGACGACCTTGGGCCGTTGTTTTATCTAGGCTTGAAGATTGGGAAGGAGAAGAGGTCATGGTTTATGATGCAATAACATTCCTATTGTGCCTGTTTCTTAGCTGCATTTATCCCTCGTAACCTATGAATCTTTCATCCCATCCCAGGGCGATCGCTCGTATTTTAGATGCTAATTTAGACCGCGCAAGGGAAGGATTACGCATTATTGAAGAATGGTGTCGGTTTGGTTGGCAAGAAGGGAAACTGGCCGATCGCTGTAAGCAAATGCGGCAGGAATTGGCCCGTTGGCATGATCCTAGTTTTCGATTAGCGCGAGATACGATGGGTGACGTAGGGACAGAACTTTCCCATCCCCAGGAAGAAAGTCGTGAAAATATTGAGCAATTACTCCAGGCTAATCTCTGTCGAGTACAGGAAGCGTTACGGGTTTTAGAAGAATACGGAAAACTTCTCAATCCGTCGATGGGAATTGCCTTTAAAAAATTACGTTATCAGGTTTATACGCTCGAAAGTCAATTATTATCCTATGGTCGTTTAGTTCAGCTAAAATCGGCTTCTTTATATTTAGTGACTTCGCCTTCAGCAACAATTTTAGAGATTGTCGAAGCAGCCTTAAAAGGGGGCTTAAGGTTAGTTCAATATCGAGATAAAAATACGGAGGATTATTTCCGATTAGATCTTGCTCAAAAACTCTGTCAATTATGTCATCAATATCAGGCTTTATTTATCATTAATGATCGGGTTGATTTGGCCCTAGCAGTCAATGCCGATGGTGTCCATTTAGGTCAACAGGATTTACCCATTAAGATAGCTCGTCAATTATTGGGCCCTCAATGTTTAATTGGCCGTTCTACCACCAATCCCACCGAAATGACCAAGGCGATCGCGGAAGGTGCGGACTATATTGGAGTGGGGCCAGTCTATGCCACACCGACCAAGGAAGGCAAAAAAGCAACGGGCTTAGATTATGTGCGCTATGCTCAGGAAAATTCAGCCATTCCCTGGTTTGCGATCGGGGGCATTGATGCTGAAAATGTGGGAGAAGTGATGGGGGCTGGAGCAACTCAAGTGGCGATCGTGCGGGCAATTATGAACGCGGAGAATCCGACCCAAGTAACCCAGGATTTACTAAAACAGTTAAGCCAAAATTTCTGCTAACGGGAATGATGAGAATATTCGATTTCTTCTTCTAAGATTGCTGAGGACTGAGGTTTGACTCGCCAAATCCAGAGGAAATTTGTCACCATACTCCAGCTTACTGAAACAACGGTAGCCAGTACAGCGGCCAGACGATGATCCAGATGAAACTTGTTGCCTAGTACTATAATAATGAAGCTCCAGAGGAAAAAACTACTGAAATTAGCAACATGGTATTCCCAACAGCGTTTCCAGGTTGGACGAGAATTCCCAAAAACCCAAGTATCGTTAATGACGTATCTGGTGATCGTACAAAGCTCGGCGGAAGATACCGTTGCCCAAGACAGAGACATTCCCCAAACACTTTTAAACCAGTCTAGAAGTGCAATATTCACCACCATAAAGGCAATGCCGACAATCCACCAACGAACGACAGTATTATTGGCCAGGCCTTTAAGGGATAAGTTCATAGCTAGTATGCTGAATACTCTAAATTAAGAAAGGTTAAACTAAAATCTGATCTTCCCTGGGTTGAGTTGATCGCGTGAAGTTTTGAGTGTACATCATCAATGCTCCCATCTCCACCCTGGTTATCTTACGGTACTTCATGGATTGGATTCGCGATTTTAAGTTATCAGGTTTCCCACAATTATTCGGCTTGTTATTGTTGAGCCTAGTTTTGGTGGAATTTTTACTGCGTTGGGGACTAGGTTTAGGACAGCGACTACTCTATATCCCTGATCCCAACATTGGTTATTTACTGGCTCCTCATCAAGAATTTCAGAGGCTGGGACGGAGATTTGTCATTAACCAGTATTCGATGCGGAATCAAGCGATCGCCGTTCATCGAGCACCTGATACCCTTCGCATTTTGTTACTGGGAGATTCCATTGCCAATGGCGGTTGGTGGACGGATCAACAAGCAACCATCTCAGCCCTAATGGAAAAGGCTTTACAGATACCGCAATTTAAAACGGTAGAAGTTTTGAATGCCTCTGCTAACTCCTGGGGCCCCCGTAATCAGCAAGCCTATCTAGAACGTTTCGGTACTTGTGAATCGCAATGGTTGGTTTTATTACTCAATAGTGACGATCTTTTTGCGATCGCCCCCACTTCTCTAGGGGTGGGTCTCGATCCCCATTATCCAGTGAGTCAACCATTATCTGCCTTAGGAGACTTAATACAAACACTCTGGCCTCAAAGACTCAGAAAACCAGTAGAAATTCCAGGGCTGGCCCAAGCTCTGGCCGAAAAAGGCGATCGTGTTGGGTACAATTTAGCCGCCATTGAGCAAATCCAAAAACAATGTCAACAGTCCCAATGCCAATTTCTCCTCGCTCTCACGCCTCTCAAACGTCAAGTGGATAACAGTCGCTTTCCCGACTATGAAAAGACTGCCAGGGAACGATTAGAGAATTTCACCCAGAAAAATAAGATAATCTGGATTGACTTTTTACCCCTTTTTCAACAAACAAAACAGCCAGATTCTCTGTACCGAGATACCATTCATTTAAGTCCTCAAGGCAATCAATGGGTCAGCAATGTTATTAGTCAAACTATTACAAAAAAATATCAAAATTATCAAGATTACCCTTAGCGACAATTCTGGGTTTCTCTCTGGGATCATCAGGAAAGACTAGGAGCCGTATTGCGATGCCAAGGGCACGCTGCGCGCACGCGGACAAAGGTGAAGCCCTTATATATTTCGCCAGGCCATCGAATTAGTATCGAGACAGCGATAGATTACGCACAGAAAACCTTAACTTGGTATCGCTTACCAGAACCCACTCATCTAGCCGATAAATTCAGTAAAAATCCCAATCTAGCTATTATTTGATGAGATTAAAAAACTCCCACGGCCCTATCAAAAAGGCGCAGGAGTTAAGGGAAAATTTAGCTAAACAGCAAAAATTTTAGAATAGTCCCAGGGTTAAGGATTTATCAATCGGGAAAATAGCTCCGGCTCCTAACCAAATAGCGGCGGCTGTGCCAAATAGAAAGATGGTCATAGCCAGAGGACGACGGAAGGGATTTTGGAATTTATTCACACTTTCGATAAAAGGAACCAACATGAGTCCTAGGGGAATGGCCGCCATACAGCCAATTCCCAGCAATTTATTGGGCAAAATCCGCAAAATTTGGAAGGTTGGATATAAATACCATTCAGGTAGAATTTCCAAGGGAGTAGCAAAAGGATTGGCGGGTTCCCCGATCAAGGCAGGATCTAAAATCGCTAAACCTGTTACCAGTCCGATCGCGCCCATGATACAGATAGGGAACATATAAAGAATGTCATTCGGCCAAGCGGGTTCACCATAGTAGTTATGTCCCATGCCTTGAGCCAGTTTAGCCCGTAAATCGGGATCACTTAAATCGGGCTTTTTGATAATTGTCATCGGCGTATTCTCCTTTAATCACCAGGGTTAGAAAAATTGCAGTACTCACTATCACTAGAGTAAGAGATTTACAAGGGGCCGGAGATACCTTGTTTACGAATCATGAGGAAATGGGTTAATAGTAGTACGGCGATTATCCAGGGCAACACAAAAGTATGAAGGCTATAAAAACGGGTTAGGGTAGCCTGACCAACGCTTTCACTGCCCCGCATCAAGGTTACAAGTTGATCTCCCACTACTGGAATGGCCGCCGGAACACCAGAAACAATGTTCACCGCCCAATAACCAACCTGATCCCAAGGCAAGGAGTAGCCTGTCACCCCAAAAGATACCGTTGTCACCGCCAGCATGACCCCAACGACCCAGGTTAACTCACGAGGTTTTTTAAAGCCTCCTGTCAAATAAACCCGAAAAACGTGCAGAATCATCATTAGAACCATCATACTGGCCGACCAACGATGAATAGAACGAATCAACCAGCCAAAGTTGACTTCGTTCATAATGTATTGAACTGAGGTAAAGGCTTCTGCTACCGTGGGCTTGTAGTAGAAAGTCATAGCAAACCCAGTGGCAAACTGGATTAGGAAACAGGTGAGGGTAATTCCGCCCAGACAATAAAAAATATTGACGTGAGGTGGGACATACTTACTGGCAATGTCGTCGGAAATCGCTTGGACTTCGAGACGATCATTGAACCATTGAAAGATTTTTGATTCGGTGACTTCTTTAGAAAACATTGAAGCTAGACTTCTCTAAGGATTGTAAATGTTCAGGGTTGACCCCCAAGGGAGTCAAAATCGCATATATATAGCGTACGATGACAGGTTATCTAAGAGAATAGGTAAACCTACAGGCGTAGAAAAATGAGAGTAACTCATTAAAAAATGTAACACAACTTTACGACTCTGATCCGAGGCGATCGCCAAGAAATCCCTATTTCATGGCATCAACATACAAACGGACTAAGGCAATAACCAGTCTTTGAGCCGGCGATCGCCCTTAAACGTCAAAAAAAGAGGTTTTTCGCAACTATTGTTAAGTCTCTCTTAAGGATTCTCAAGAAGCGGAAAGAATCATTTAAAATTCAAGGGGAACCCTAATCTTAGGATTTTGTCATCCTAATTTTGACGATCCCTTTTCTCTAAGCAACTGATAAGGATACTCACCATGGATCAAGACGTTCCCAAATACCAAATGGTTTGTACTCTGACCTTCGGAGACATTTATGGACAAATTATCATTTGGTTAATTGTTATTTTTCTTTCCTTGGCAACGGCTTTAGGACTTTGGAGTAGTACTAGACAGATTTATGCCTTAGCTACCGTTGGTTTAGTTCTCGTTCTGAGCTTACCATTCCTGTTATTTGCCTTTGTGACGACCTTATTTAACCACTTAGAGTTTGTCCCCGTTGATCCCAATGCGGCCAAGGGTAAATTGAGTGGTAGTCGCAAACCCGCCTAAGGTTGTGGTTACACAGAAAAAATCACTTTAGTTACGACTTAAAATTATAGACTTCGTGATTTTCTCTAGGCTCTGATTGGTTAATTTGGTGGTGTAAATGGTAGCTGATTACCAGAGGAGTGGTTAGTCTGCCCAATTTCAACCTCTACTTTGGTATTTCTATGGCTACTTTTTCTTGGTTATCTGGCAGGATGATCTCTTCAAGATCAGTTTTTTTGTTTGTATGTTTCGGGATTGGCATTGCCACCCTTTCTACATCTAATGCTTATGCGGTTGAACCACTAGTGATTACGAGTCCTAAACCCCTAGTTATTTCGGAAGGGAATGCCCAGGATTTAAAGGGAACCCTGAGCCGAGATGCTTCTCTGTGGCTAGGAGGCGTGGGAGGAGATGATGGCAGTGGGGTTGATGAAAATGTCTATGAAATTTCCGAGGACTCCTACAATATCAGGGTCAAAAACCTCAATCAATCCTTAGAACTAAAAGATCAACAAATGGGAGAATCCCAACGAATTATTCGTCGCGTTCCTCTCAATTAAGATCTGGAAAGAATGCCTCTCTCCAGATAACAACGAGGACTGAAGCAAAGGAGAACGATCCTAAGGTTGCGAATTAACGGGCTTTAGGACTGGCTCCAAATTCTTGAATTAATAAGTTTTTTAATACCTCTTTAAGATCGTCACAGGCAATACTTTTTTCCCGTAATTCTCCTAATTTTGCACCCTGGCCAACTTTACCGCCCATATAAAGGTTGACCCCTTCTACTGTTTGGCCATCTTTGCGAACTTTTGTCCCCATTAAACCAATATCTCCTGCCTGGGCTTGACCACAGGAATTAGGACACCCTGTCCAATGCAGACGCACACGATTGGGGATCTCCAATTCGGCATCTAGTTCTTGGGCCATTTTCAAAGCCCGTTGTTTGGTTTCAATAATGGCAAAGTTACAATATTGTGCGCCAGTACAGGAAATGACAGAACGGGTTAAAGGACTTGGCGCGATCGCGAAAGTTTGCAATAAAGGTTCTTCTAAAAACGTCTCTAGATTTTCGTTGGCAATATGGGGAATGATCGCATTTTGTTCAACGGTTAGACGAATTTCTCCCTGACCATAAACCTCGGCCAATCGCGCTAATTCAAACATCAAATCCGCCGATAAACGTCCCATCGGCACATGGAGTCCTACATAGCTATAGCCTGCTTGCTTTTGAGGATGGACACCTAAATGATCCTTTTTATCCTGAGTAATTTCATCGGTTGGGGCCGCTTCGGCCAAGGGTTTTCCCATCGCCTTTTCCATTGTGGCTCGAAAGGAGTCCATACCCCATTTATCCACTAACCACATTAAACGAGCCTTAGCCCGATTTTCCCGTAAACCGGCGGCCAGTCCCTGTTCCGAATAGACGCTAAGAATAGCACAGGAGAGATCAATCACATCATCATTGGCCGGAACCCAAACATTCATGGGTAGGGATTCGGCACAGCGTTGGGCGGATAAATAGCCCCCAATCAGGACATTAAAACCGAGTTCCCCTGCTTTATAGGCCGGAACGAAAGCAATATCATTAATTTCGGCATGAATGGAGTTATCCCTTGCCCCTTCGATCGCAATATTTAATTTACGGGGTAGGTTACTAAAAGCCGGATTTCCTTCTCCTTTTTGGGTGATGCGATCCTGTAATTTCTGGATTAACTCTCTGGTATCAATCAGTTCATCGGGATCAATGCCGACCACCGGCGAGCCGGTTAAATTGCGAACATTGTCCATGCCCGACTGAATACTCGTTAAACCCACTCCCTGAAGTTTACGAAAAATCTCTGGAATATCTTCGAGCCGAATGCCCCGCAATTGCAAATTTTGACGGGTGGTAATATCGGCACTGCCATCTTCACCGTAGCGTTGCACAATTTCTGCCAACACTGATAGCTGTTCGCTACTAATAATTCCGTGGGGAATGCGTAACCGCAACATGAACTTACCAGGAGTCACGGGACGAAAGAAAATACCGAGCCATTTTAGTCGCATTTCTAGATCGGTTTTATCCATGGCTTCCCATCCCATTTGGGCAAAGCTTTCCAATTGCTCTTTAACGGCTAAACCGGATTTTTCAGCTTTAGCTTTTTCAATTTTGTTAAGTTTACCTGTGATTTCTAATGCGGTTGTCATAGCTTTAGCCTCGATCCCTCGCCCTGACTAAGGGTAATGGGGCGTTGTATCTGAACCTTACTGGGTTCTGTGATCTAATATGTGATCTAACTTAAGCAGGATAACGAGGTCTTTTTGTCTCATGGATTACGAATTTGCTACCATCATGTTTTTTTTGCATTACCACTATGCTTTTCTACCATGAAGGCTGACGGTATTTTCATAACCTTAAGGTGCATCATTCCATTCTGGCGTTAAAGTCCGAAAATCAAACTGAGCCACATTAGGATGACAGACAATGCAAGTTTTAGCGGTCATATCGGCCGGAATGGGGACTCGTGGGTGTAAAGCACGGAAATAACGAGATTTTTCTGCGTAGAGTGGGACAGGGGTATCGGGCGGTAAGACGCGGGAAAAAGTACTAACATAGTCCCAGATCAGCAGTTGGGTTAAGCGATTGAAGTTAGGAATAACGGTGCCAAAGTGATTATCAGGACGACGTAGAATTTCTCGCCAGCTTTCTGTGGGTAGAACTTCTGGGGGAATGGCAATATGACAACTGGCGCAGTTTTCGAGATAGGCATCTAAGCCTGGCTGATAACGGGTGGGAACCGGATCCACAAGCAGAGAGTTTTTGATCTCTGAAGATTTGGGGGGAGGGGGCGCGATCGGAGTATTATCTGCCAGCAGAGGAACAGAACCGGCCACGACAGGAAGCGTTAGGGCCTGGGCTAATCCCCAACCAAGTCCCATTATTCCAAATCCCAGCATCAAGAGTAAAAACGTTGTGAACAGCGATCGCGTCAATTTCAACATAGTCTAAATTTGATTTACCTTGCGTCCAAGCTTGTTTCCACAGCAATACTAGCGAGTAATCGCTTGACAATCGTTTTAGCCTGTTTTCCACTGGCAGGGATCAAACGATGGGCCAGAACATGGGGGGCCACAATTTTGACATCATCAGGAATCACATAATCTCGTTCTTCTAAAAAAGCATAGGCTTGAGCCGCTTTCTGCAAAGCAACCGTTCCTCTCGGACTGACTCCCAGGGTAATTTCTTCATCTTGACGGGAAGCCCGCACTAAATTCAGTAAATATTGTTGGAGTTCTGGGGTCACTTTTACCTGAGTAACCGCAGCCTGAAGCACTTGAACAGTTTCAAGAGAAATACAAGGTTGGAGTTCATCTACCGCGAAGGGATGTTGCTGACGTTGGAGCATTTGTAATTCTTCTGCTTCGGTGGGATAACCCAGGGTCAAAGAAAGGGTGAAGCGATCCATTTGGGCTTCTGGTAGTGGAAAAGTTCCCTGATATTCAATCGGGTTCTGGGTTGCAATTACAAAAAAAGGATGGGGGACTGGGCGCGTTTCACCATCCACAGTCACTTGCTTTTCTTCCATCACTTCCAGTAAGGCGGACTGAGTACGAGGAGTAGCTCGATTAATTTCGTCGGCTAACAGAACGTTGGCAAAGGCAGGGCCCGGTAGAAATTCAAAGGCGCGATTACTGGGATTCCAAATATTCGTTCCCGTAATATCGCTGGGCAATAAATCAGGAGTACATTGGACGCGTTGAAATTTACCATTAACAGAGCGGGCTAAAGACTTGGCTAAAAGCGTTTTTCCCACGCCAGGGACATCTTCTAATAAAGCGTGGCCTCCACTGAGAAGGGCAACTAATACTAGACGGATAGCTTCGGTTTTGCCAACAATTGTACGACTGAGGTTATCGGTTAGGGTAGTGATTTGTTCACGCATAGAGTTTAGGTTTAGGCCGTACTCAGGACATTAGCCAGGCAGGATTAAGGAAAAGATTTTGAGATAACTGTTTTAAGCATAATGTTATTTGCCTAACAATGAGTCTATCGTTATCTTCCTCACGATACCAACGGCGATCGCACAGAGATCTCTAAAATAACTGGCAAAACAGCCTCTTAAGTACTTGTATCTTCAAGTCAACTGTTGATTAATCCCCTAATCGTTAATCATCTGCTAGTCCCTTGATCATCTTAGTTCGGAAAGACTATGCCCTGCAATATTAAGTTTTGTAACAAAAACATCATTTTGTAAAAATTGCTACAGTTTTCTGTGCTATATTTTAATCAAAGAGGTAAAGAATACTTCAAACAAGCGATTCTCTCCTCAAGCAATCGAAATTTTTTATCCAGCGCATTACCGAGTTAATCGGAGGGAATGATTATGAATACCGAACAACAAGCCAGAGCCTTAATGAATCGTCAGCAACAAGCGGTTAAAAACCGTCAGCAATCCATGCTAGAAAGAGCCGCTAATGAGATCGGTTTGGACGGCGATCAAAAAAATCAGAAGTAAGTCAGGATAATTCAGGCTTAGAAAATTAGGAATAAAAAGGGTGGGAGCTTTTACCCACCTTAATTTTTGGCGTTTTATACTAAATACAACCCCAGATCACCGACTAAAATCATTTTGATGTTTTCCTTTGCCCGTCCCTTTTATCCTTTTATGTTACAGATCACCCGTCGCAATCCCGAAGGTGGTCATAAGTTGCTGATCGAGAGTTTGAAGAAAATAGATCAATGGAGTCGGATAACGAGAAGTCCACTGCTTTTCCAAGCTCTAGATCAGAGTTTTAGCTATCCTGATACTCGGCTTACCCAGCAACGTTGGGGATTAACCTTTCCTAACCCAGTAGGATTAGCGGCGGGCTGTGATAAGGATGGAGAGGCGGCGGCCCTTTGGCCCCATCTGGGTTTTGGCTTTGTGGAATTAGGGGGTGTTACCTTGCATGGTCAACCAGGTAATCCTCGCCCACGTTTGTTTCGGTTGCCCTTGGATCAGGCTGTTTTGAATCGTTTAGGGGGCAATAATCAAGGGGCCAAAGTAGTGGCTGAACGCTTACAACAAACCTGGAATGCCTATCCCCGTTCTACTCCCGTCGGCATTAATTTAATTAAGTCTAAAATTACACCCTTAGAAGCAGCTACCGAAGATTACGTCCAGAGTTTTCAAGCCTTAGAAAATGTCGCCGATTATTTTGTGGTTAATGTTAGTTCTCCCAATACGCCAGGGCTGCGATCGCTGCAAAGTTCGGAAGAGTTAGGCAAAATTTTAGCAGGTTTACAGGCTGTTAATGTTACTAATAAACCTTTATTGGTTAAAATCGCCCCCGACTTGACCTGGTCAGAAATCGATCAAATTCTGGATTTGGCAAAAACCTATCAATTAGCTGGCATTGTGGCAACGAATACCACTTTGCAACGGGACGGTTTAAAGACTGAGATTTTAGAAGCAACGGGTCAAGCGATTCGGACTGAGGCCGGCGGGATTAGCGGCGCACCCCTGCGTCAACGTTCGACGGAAATTATTCGTTATCTTTATCAAAAAACGGCAGGAACTTTACCGATTATTGGGGTAGGTGGGATTTTTTCTGCTGAAGATGCCTGGGAAAAAATTCAAGCCGGAGCCAGTCTTTTACAGCTTTATACAGGCTGGATTTACCAAGGGCCCTGGCTCATAGGAGATATTTTACAAGGTCTGGTTCAAAAACTAGAGCAGCAAGGATTTGACCATATTGAACAAGCAGTGGGAAGCGAAAAGATTTAGCAAGCTACTCCGTAAAAGTTGGGGGATGGATTCTATTTTGGATATTGGCCTGGGAATTTTCTAAATCTTCAGCTTTAACTAAGGTTTCTAAGGTTTGGGATAATTTTTTGAAAGCCTGGGGAGAATATTCAATCAAATTTGAGGGCTTTAAAAAAGTGCCCACACTGACTGTTGCGGCGGATCGAAAGGTTCCTTGGTTGTTGAAGAGGAAGTTAGAACCCCCAAAATAGTCGGCGATCGCTTTTGGTGTGGATTGACCGATCAAAATGGTGCTAACCCCTGGGATTTTTTCGATTAAACCCCAGGCATCTTTGATGGCGATGAGCAAGTAATAGGGGGGGAACTGGTTAATCAGTTCTATGACTGCGGTTAAATTTTCGACGACCACAATCAGACCAGAATGAGCGATCGCCTTTTCCAACCAAATGTCTAAAGTCTGGGATTGAACATATTCCCTTACTGAGGTTTGTACCGCTTCAGCAATCTGGAGATCGGACGTAATTAGGACAAGAGGTGCGTTGGGATCTTGTTTGACTTGGGCTAACAAATCCAGGGCAATTTGCGAGGGATTAGCCGTACTGTCTGCCACGATCATAAAATAACTACGGTCGAGAGGACTATCAGCACTAACTACTGTACTGACCATCTGTTTAGCCAAGCTAACTTCCCAATCTCCTACACCCGTTAAAACTTCAACGGGGGCAATGGTTTCGGTTCCATAGGCTAGGGCCGCGATCGCCTTTGCTCCTTCTAAGCGGTAAATTTCTTGAATGCCTGCTTCCTGGGCCGCCACTAACAGATCGGGGGCAATTTTGGCCTCTGGGCCAGGGGGCGTGACTAGGACGACCTGAGGAACTTGAGCAATTTTGGCAGGAATAGCCTGCATGAGCAGATTACTCAGTCTAGAACCACGACGGCCCGTCACATAGAGTCCGGCTCGTTTGACCGGATAATGACGTTGGGCCCAGACAATTTCATCTTCACCAAACTTGACCCAGGATTTGGGTAATTGTTGACGGTGAAATAACTCTAGTTGGCGGCAAGTTGCTTGAATGGCATTTAATAAATCCTTCGAGATTTGCTGATAGGCCGCGTCTAATTCTGAACCACTGACGCGCAGACTAGGCAACTTGGTTGGTTGAGGATCGGGCAAGGAAAGTAGGGCTAGGTCTTTGTCCTGTTTGACCCGCTCTAAAATGGCCTGTACCCTCATGATTTCAGCTTGCCATACCTCGTCGCTCAGGAGATCACCAAGGGCCACGGGGACGCGATTGCCCTGGGGATGGGGAGTTTGTATCAAACGTTTCAGTTCGATAATTGCTTCCCCATACTGAGTGATAATTCGCAGCAAGTCGCCCATATCCTCACCGTCGCTACTAAATTAAGGGTGACTGAAAAATCACTCCTCTAGCTTAACCTGAATTTTTGGGGAAGGATGGAAGTAACGAGCTCCAGAGGTACAGGTTTCTCGAATTTCTACGGAATGGAGTCCGGGTAAACCCCTCAGACTGATTTGGTGATAGATCCATTCGGCGATCGCTTCACTGGTCGGATTTTCTAGTCCGGTCGTTTCATTAAGATAGTGATGATCCAGATAATCCTCCAAAATAGGGTTTAAATAGGCACTAATTCTGCCAAAATCGATGACCATGCCTTTCTGTGAACCTTCTGTTTGCAACTGTTCTCCTTCGACATAAATTCGGCCAGTCCAACTATGGCCATGTAAACGGCGACATTTACCATCGTGGTGCGGTAAACGGTGAGCCGCCTCAAAACGAAATTCTTTATACACCAACCACATAGAATAAGTAACTCATCAACAAAAGAGGAAAATAATTAGAAGGGCGATCGCTTAACTAAAAATCGACCCACAAATTTGGTCACGGCTCCTAACACTGGATTTAATGCCACCACTGAAGCAGCCGCAATAATAATCGTTCTTGCCGTTTGGCCCTGTTCTTTAACCAACTGAAAAAAGCGATCGTCCCAACGTTTAACTTCATCTTCAAGGCGTTGGTTTGTCGCTCGTACATCTTGATCAAGTTTATCGAGACGGGAATTGCTTAACTCGACGAGGGTTAAAATACGGGTTAATTGCTCTTGCTCAGTCATGATATTTATCGTGGAGAATTCCTAGATGGGAAAAGCAAGAATGTACTGCTTAATATTCTGAGATTTTGCCTGCTCCCATTTGTATCTTATCTTTTTGTTACAAGAACCTCAGAAAAGATAACCCCCCTAATTGTCTAGGAGGGCTAATCCATCAGATGCCATTAGATGAATTTACTCAATTTACACTGTCTTCTTTTCAGGATTCAGATAAGTTGACAATGATTATTCTGCTGTTGCATCCGTTGTGTTCGTTAAACCACGGCGATCCAGCACTTCCTGAAGTTGAGCTTCTTCATCCTTAGACAGGGAAGTCCGCAATACCTTACCACCGTACTTGCCCACTTCTTCTAGAACCTTATCCGGGGTCACTTTACGAACTAAAACAAACAGAGCGGAAGTACTTGGTTTTAGGGTTTCGCCTAATTCCCGCATAAAGTTGTCATCCACACCCACATCGCTCAGTGCGCCAGCTAATGCTCCACTCGCTGCACCAACAGCAACTCCCAATAGGGGTGAAAAGAAAAGAGTACCAATCAATAGGCCCCAAAAACCGCCACTAGCGGCTCCTGCACTAGTAAGATTAACGGCTTGTTTTAACTTAATTTTGCCTTTATCGTCTTTTACCACCACAGCCGCATCTTCGAGTTCGATTAAATGCTCGACCTGGAGTTTCGCTAGTGTGAGACGAACCTCTTCTGCTTTAAATTCGTCGTCGTAAGCAATAACAATAAGATCACTCATGGATTAGTCTTCTCGTAAAGGTTATCTGTTTCTATCCTACCAGTCATTTTTCCTGTTGCCCTAAACTGGTAGCCTGGGCTACGTCTTTTGAGCGCTCAGTGAAAACCGAGATGGATAATTCAGAGAGCATCGTTGTAAGAAAATATGGTCTGGACAGAACTTCATAGTAAACTTCATATCACTTTAAAACAGCGCGGTTTCTTGCCTCAGGGAGAACGAATTTTAATTGCAGTATCGGGGGGACAGGATTCGGTTTGCTTACTGCGATTGTTGTTGGATCTACGGGAAAAATGGCATTGGATCTTGGCGATCGCCCATTGTGATCATGCCTGGCCCACGGACGAAGGGATTGCAGAGCACGTAAAAAATTTGGCTCAAGATTGGCAATTACCCTACTTTGTCAAGGTGGCAGTTAATCTCAAGGAAACAGAAGCGGCTGCGAGGGAATGGCGTTATCAAGCTCTGATTGCGATCGCCCAGGAACAACATTTTTCTCGTATTGTCACGGGCCATACCCAAAGCGATCGCGCCGAAACCCTTCTTTATAACCTGATTCGTGGAGCCGGAAGCAATGGTTTACAGGCTTTAGGGTGGCAACGACCATTAACCTCGGAGATACAACTACTGCGGCCCTTATTAGAAATTACCCGTGAGGAAACAGGTCACTTTTGTCAACAATTGCAACTGCCCGTCTGGGAAGATGTTCTGAATGAAAAATTAGACTATGCCCGTAATCGTATCCGCCAACAATTAATTCCCTATCTACAGAGCAAATTCAATCCCCAGGTGGAAAAAAATCTGGCTCAAACAGTAGATATTTTACAAGCTGAAGTCGATTATTTAGAACAAGTGAGTAATCAGCTTTGGCCAGATATGGTGAGTCAGGAAGGTCAAAGTCTTAATCGTTCCAAACTAAGAGAAATTCCCCTGGCCTTACAGCGACGGATTATTCGCAAATTTCTCCAGCAAAGGTTACAAAAAAGCCCAACTTTTGAGCAAATAGAAGCTATTATTTTCCTGATCACGGCTCCTAATCGAAGTTGTTCTAGTTCCTTACCATATAACAGTCTGGTTCAGGTACAGGGAGAGAATTTAATTTTTATCCAGGCAGGAGATTAAAGAGATTAGAAGTTACGCATTGACAAAAGCATAAAGATATGTTAACCAGACAGAATTCTCCTGACAAACTCCAATGGCAAGACAGCTATCAAAACCCTCGACAGCAAAGTGCGACTGTGATTTATACAC
>JAYKJI010000328.1:0-2781 GCA_035285405.1 Snowella sp.
CGCGCTCAGGGACGTTCTGTTTTGGAATTTTTCCGCGAAGCTTTAGCTTCTGTTGACGAAAATAACATTATTTCTCTTGTTCCTGCTCCTGATTCTTTTGTCAACCTGTTCACCTGAATTCTTACAAGCTAAGAGAAAAGCCAAACAATTTTAGACGTTGAATGGGAGAAATGATCATGATCTTTACCTCATAATTTCAGCAGGTTTTAACTCAATTTGAACTTATTTTTATTGATTATTTTACCCTAATTCTATCCTAATATTGGAAAACAAAGATCATATTTTCTCTTATTACCTTTTGCCAGCCCTAATCAATACAAAATTCAGATGTTGCGAATGTCACTCTCTCAAAAAATAGACGATTGCCGATCAAAGCGATCGCTAATCGAAATCCTAACCGTAAAATAGAGAACATTGACAAAATTCTTGATTTTCTGATGACTCACTCCGATAATCCATCCTATATTTTGGGTCACTCCCAACCCGAATTAGTCCGTTTGCAACGACAGGCTCGCTTGATCCGTCCTATTTCAGAGCGTTTTTTGCGATCAGCCGGTGTTGTCCCAGGAATGCGCGTGCTAGATGTCGGTAGTGGAGCGGGAGATGTTTCTTTTTTATTAGCAGATTTAGTGGGGGAAACGGGGTCTGTCCTAGGAGTGGATCGCTCAGAAGCAGCGATCGCAGAAGGTAAACGCAGGGCAACCGTCCAGGGAAGACAGAATGTACATTTTGTGGTGGGTGATCCTGTCACCATGGTCTTTGAACAGCCCTTTGATGCGGTCGTTAGCCGTTTTGTTTTGCAATTTCAGCGTTCACCGTCAGCCATGTTACGCCAGTTGTCAACCCATTTACGTACTGGAGGACTACTGTTTTGCCATGAATTAGACTGGGGAGCCGTCCAATCCTTGCCTGCGGTTCCTACCTTTGATCAATGTTGTCAGTGGTGCAAGAAAACCTTGGCTTCATCTGATATCGAGACCCAGATGGGAACTCACTTATACCGTAGTTTTTTAGCGGCGGATCTTCAGCCCCCAGAACTCCAGATCGAAACATTAAGCGGCGGTGATGCGAAAGGGATTGAACTCATTGAGTGGATTGTGGATTTAGTTGCTATTCTGTTACCGGAGATGGAACGTTTAGGCGTAAGTACAGCCACAGAAGTTGACTTGCCGACCCTCTTGGAACGGGCTAAACAAGAAGCGATCACCAATAACAGCTTAATTATGACCCATTTTCAAGTGGGAGCTTGGTCTCGCAAGAAATAATACTGATTTGAGCCATTCTGAAGTTATCAGGTAAACAATAAGAATTTTTAGATTTTGCAGGTGGAATCTACCGTGAGTAATGATCCTTACCAATGGCTTGATCGGGCCATGCAAACCATTCATAAAGCCGCTTGGTATCGTTCCGTTAAACCGCTAGAAAGTCCCCCTGGCCCCACGATTCAAATGCATGGCCGATCGCTGATTAATTTTGCCAGTAATGATTACCTGGGTTTGGCCAATGATCCTCGTCTCAAGCAAGCGGCGATCGCCGCCATTCAAGCCTGGGGAACCGGCAGTACAGGGTCGAGACTATTAAGCGGCCATCGTTCTCTCCATAGTCAACTAGAAACAGCGATCGCCGCCTGGAAACAAACGGAGGCAGCCTTAGTTTTTAGTTCGGGCTATTTAGCTAATTTGGGAACCATTACTGCCCTAGTCGGACAGCGTGATTTAATTTTTGGCGATCAATATAATCATTCCAGTCTTAAAAATGGGGCCAAACTCAGTGGCGCAGCCTATCGAGAATATCAACACAATAATCTTGAACAGTTAGCCCAATATTTGCAGCAAGAGCGACCCCATTATCGACGCTGTTTAATTCTGAGTGACAGTGTTTTTAGTATGGATGGCGATCTTTGTCCTTTACCGGAAATTATTGCCCTAGCTCAGTCCCAGGACTGTATGATCTTAATTGACGAAGCCCATGCCACCGGCGTGATGGGAAAAACGGGTTCGGGTTGTCGAGAATATTTTCACTGTCAAACTGCCCAGATGGTTCAAATGGGAACCCTCAGTAAAGCTCTCGGTAGTTTAGGGGGTTATGTGGCCGGAACCGCTCAGTTAATTGACTTTTTACGTAATCGAGCAGCCAGTTGGATTTATACCACCGCCCTTTCTCCCGCAGATACCGCCGCCGCGATCGCCGCCATCCAGATTATTCAACAGGAACCGGAACGATTACAAAATCTCTGGTCAAATGTGCAATATTTTCAAACCCATCTAGCCCCCATTGCCCATCAACTGTTGCCTTCTCATTCTCCCATTCTTTGTTTAGAACTGGATAGCCCCGAACAAGCTCTCGCCTTAGCTCAACAGTTACAAAATCATGGCATTTTTGCCCCCGCCATTCGTCCGCCCACTGTTCCCACCAGCCGCATTCGCTTCACCCTAATGGCCAATCATACCCAGTCTCAGCTACAACAGGCGATCGAGGTATTGAAACATTAAGACCCACATTCCGCAGGTTAAAACAAGAGTAAAGTAGTTCTGGTGTTTGCATTGATGGGTTTAAACTATTCGTGAGTAAAGGTAAAAGTGGGTAAATTAGGTGATCAAAGGGATTAGACTGGGTGTGTTGTAATTGATGAAATCAAAAGAAAAAATGGATAACCTAAATAGGGCTTGCTGAAAAAGTCAAAAAACGAAAGAAATGTGGGTTAGGGAAGTATAAACTGAAAAAGCAGAGATAACTTATACTTATGATGAGAAGTCAAAATACGAATTTTGTTTAATCTAT
>JAYKJI010000329.1:0-8464 GCA_035285405.1 Snowella sp.
CGCGCTCAGGGACGTTCTGTTTTGGAATTTTTCCGCGAAGCTTTAGCTTCTGTTGACGAAAATAACATTATTTCTCTTGTTCCTGCTCCTGATTCTTTTGTCAACCTGTTCACCTGAATTCTTACAAATAGAGTTCAGGGAAGTGGCTACTAAGATTGACTTCTAAATTGGACGAAGAAGAAATAATATCCTTAATCGTTGGCAGCAATATTGTATTAAGAATGTTGTTTAAGCTAGTAAAATTAGAATCGTTTGCGATAGATAGACTTTTGGCATTAGAATCAAAATTCAATTCGTACGCATCAAAGCAATCTGCTTCTAAGTTAGGGTCTTGTTCTTTTCGGTCATCTATGTTTACGAGTTTAAGATGTCCAATGTCTAGAATTTCATATTCAGGGTTAATGAAAGTCAATTCATAATCAGAAGTTGGAAAGAACCCATTTAATTTTTTTTCTTTACCTAAATCTTCCAATGTTAAAAGTTTGACTGTTGGCCCTTTTTCCTTTTTAACATACTCGATAATTGATGACGGATAACCCAAAGCGGAAACACAAAATAAGTGCTGCGCCCCAACTTCTTCCATTTTTTTACACCACCCATGAAAAGTGGTTATACTAGGTCTTGTTACTCTTTTCTGAACTTCTACAATAGCGAGAGTTTGTCGAGGATATTTACCGAATGTAATTACTACATCACATTGTCTTGGCTTTCTGTTTGGGTTGTTAATAACAGGCAGCTTAACATTGTGTTCAACTTTAGCATCTGGTGATATAGCTTGTTCGATAAATGCAACAATCTTTTCTGTCGATTCCCATGACGATGAAACCTTTTTGTTTTTTTCATCTCGAATCATAATTTCTAAAGGCTGGACTAGAATATCTTCTGTATCTTCTGGAAGAACTTCCCGCCGAACAACTTTGGGCCATAAATCAACAGGAGGATATAAAATTAAACCATGTTTAAGTTTGATATTCCCAAAATCATCTCGTAAGTATGGTCTTTTTGCACAATTCCATGCACCACAATCGCCTCTGAATTCACAAATACTCCAAAGACAAATTCGCCCTAAGTATTTCCCTCTTGGGTTTGCCAGAAAAGCATCTACTCCTGCATTGTTACGTTTATGTTGCAGACGACCGTTCAACTGACGTTTCATCTTAGCAAGCGGAGCTAAATCGGTCTCGTCAGTCACTCGTATCAATAAATCTACATCTTTAGGATAAAAACTCTCTCGTGTCAAAGAACCAATTAAGGAAATCCGCTTGATTCCTTCCAATTTGCAAGCTTGCTTAACAAATTCTAAGGTCTCAGCAAGAATGACAGCCCGATAAGTAGATTGTTCCGCCATAATCAACCATCTCAACAGAAGGGATAAATCTAAAATAAATTATACTGAATTAAGTGCGATCGCTCCTCCCATAAACCAAATTGACCAAAAACAACTTGAAATTTTAATTTGAGTAAAAATTATGACATTAACCCTAACTTGGACTCCTGATCCCATCCTACTCACTAACCTTGTCAAAATTGCGGATCAAAAAGGTCAAACCCTCGAATCTACCTTGTCAGAGGCAGTTGAATTATATTTAGAAAATCAACCCAGTAAACAAGCTAGTATTCATACCAATTCTATAAAAAATCCTATTGAAAAAGTAGAAGATACCAGCCAATTTTTATTGGAAATTGCCAATTCTTTTGCCGAAGGTCTAACCGATGAAGATTTAGCTAATTTACCCGCAGATGGTGCAGAAAATCATGATCGCTATCTCTATAAAAATCAATAAACACCAATGAATGAAACAATTTTTGCCGATACCTTTTATTGGGTTGCTTTGCTCAATCCTCGTGATAATTTTCATACTCAGGCTCTATCTCTAACTGCAACACTGAGTAACACAAAAATCATTACTACCGATGAAATTTTAACCGAAGTGCTTAACTTTTTGTCTGATGCAGGTCAAAATCTACGACAAAGAGGAACAAATACTATTCGGCAATTACTTAATACAGACCCTCAAAAAGTAACCGTATTACCCCAATCTCATACTACATTTTTAGAGGGATTAGAATTATACGAAAAACGGTTAGATAAGGGCTATAGCTTAACTGATTGTATTTCAATGGTAACGATGAAACAAAAGAGAATTAATCAAATTTTGACAAACGATCACCATTTTACCCAGGAGAGATTTGAAATTCTTTTTACCAGCAATTATTAAAAATAGTGCGATCGCCGCTCCCATAAACCCAGTTGACCCAAGAAGCTTGAAATTATTCTTCTCATTGAGAGGTTTTATGACTAGAATAGAGTATGGACATCAGTTTTGACCCCGCAAAAAATGAAAGAAATATTCGTGAGCGTGGTCTTTCTTTTGAAGAGGTAGCTCAATTTGATTTTGAAACCGCACTTTTTCTTATAGATAATCGCCAAAATTACGGCGAAACTCGTTACATTGCTGTTGGCTATCTGGAAAAACGATTACATATTCTTTGTTTTACAGAAACCTTAACAGGGATACGTATCATTAGCTTTCGTAAAGCGAATTTAAGAGAGGTTAAAAAGTATGGTAAACCCAAAAACATTAACTAATGCTGATGGTGAAGTCCGTGAACTAACAGAAGAAGACTTCCAAGCAGGAATTAGCTTCTCTGAATTACCCAAAAATCTTCAAGTCAAGCTCAACAAAAGCGAGGCTAATTTATCCTATCCAACTCATCCTCAAGCAATCAACAAATAAATGGAAATATTATCATCTTATTCATCTGTTTTATATGAAACGGATTATATGCTCTGGCTAGAAATAACTTTAGAGCAAGTTAAGAATCGTCAAGTTGATCAATTAGATTGGGATAACTTAGCAGAAGAGATCGAAGGTTTAAAAATTTCCTTACATCATCAAGTTGATAATTACTTAAGACCGCTTTTAATTCATCTGCTCCTTTATCAATATTGGACAACAGAACGAGGAAAAAGTGGCTCTGATTGGAGTGATAAAATTTATGATCTACGAGATGAACTAACAAATTTATTAGAATATTCAAAAACACTCTATAATTACTTTGTCAATCGTATTGATATAATCTATCCGAGAGCAAGAAAAAGTGTTATTTTAAAAACAGAATTTTCTCCTGATACTTTCCCTGAGCAATGCCCATTTTCCGTTGATCAAATACTAGACCTTGATTTTTATCCTGAATTATGAGGTAAAGTTTTATGAATTTAAAATTAACTAAAGTTTTCCAAAAAGTACCTGAAGGTTATATCGGCTTGGTGGAAGAGTTACCTGGTGCATATTCCCAGGCTAATACCCTAGAAGAATGTCGAACTAATCTGGAAGAAGCTATTCAGTTAGTTTTGGATACAAATCGTTCATTAGCAGAGGAGCAATTACAAGGTCAAGACATCATTCGTGAGGCTATTTCTTATTAGGTGACAAATCTTCATAATAATCTTGTCAAACCCAAAGGAGCCTGGCGACAAGACTCTGCTATTGGAATGTTGGAAAATTGCCCAGAAATAGAAGATAGTGCCGTTTGGGTTCGACAACTACGCCAGAGTGAATGGGAAAGATAAATAAGAGACTGTTGCTTTATTCAAAATTTAGAATTAATTCCAATAACGCGATCGCCGCTTCCGTAAACCAAATTAACCCAAAGAACCCCAAACTGATTACTATTGGAGAAAACTGAAATGAAAGCTGAACTAACTGCCATCATTGAAGCCGCCCCAGAAGGAGGCTATTGGGCAATTTGTCCAGAAATTGCTGGAGCTAACGGTCAAGGAGAAACGATCGCCGAAGCCAAAGCCAATCTAAAAAGTGCAATTGAACTTATCTTAGAAGACCGCCTAGCAGATATTCGTCGAGGCTTACCGCAAGAAGCCATTGAAGAGACAATCTTAATTCCATGAAACGCAAAGAATTAGAGAAAAGATTGCGACAAGCTGGTTGCTATCTTAAACGAGAAGGAGCCGCCCATTCGCTTTGGATTAATCCTAAAACGGGAGTTGTCGAAGCCGTCCCTCGACATACAGACATCAAAGAATTTTTAGCTCAAAAAATTCTCAAAAATCTCAACGCAGAATAGAATAAATTATAGTGCAATCCATCTAAACAGAGACTATTTCTCAAATGCAAATCAAAGAACTGAGTACCGAACAATTCCATAAACTAATTCGTGAAACCGTTGCCGAAGTATTAGAAGAATACATTGATCCTGACCAGGGAAACTCTAAAACCTGAAGTCGTTGAACGTTTATCAAAACGAGCAGAAACTATTCCTGCTGCCGAAGCCATGCAACAAATAGGAATCAATTGGAATGAATTATAAAATTAGTTTTACCCAACCGAAAAATTTATGATTAAGGCGATCGCTGTTCCTACAAACCCAATTGACCCAAGAAGCCGGAAATCATTCTTCTTCATTTTTAATTAGCCAGATTAACCCCACTAATTTGTCTATCAATCCACACTCATCTCTTTGCCAAAGAAATTAAGAGGGATCGAGAGACAACAATATTTGTAGTGACTTTCTCATACGAAGACGTACAAACAAGGGGTCGATTTAGGAATTATGACTCCAACCATTTTTAACCAACAATTTGCTTGACTGCCTCTACAATTTGAGGAGGCTGTACAATGGTTAAGCGTTCTAACATCCCATTATAGGGAGTGGGAATGTCTTGAGAAGAAAGACGAATGACCGGGCCATCCAATTCATCAAAAAATTGATCGTTAATAACAGCAATTAATTCTGCTGCAATGCCTCCCGTTTTCATACATTCTTCGACAATAATCACCCGATGAGTTTTGCGAATGGAATTACCGATCGCTTCTAAATCAAAGGGTTTGAGGGAGATCAAATCAATGATTTCAGGATCATAACCGTCTTTTTCCAGTTGTTTTAATGCCTGTAAACAATGGTGACGCATCCGTGAATAGGTCAGAATGGTGACATCTTTACCAGGACGAACAATTTCTGCCTTATCCAGAGGCACAATATATTCGTGATCGGGTAGATTTTCTTTTAAGTTATAGAGCAGAACGTGTTCAAAAAACAGGACAGGATTATCATCCCGAATCGCTGCTTTTAATAGGCCCTTGGCATTGTAGGGAGTGGAACAGGCAACAATCTTTAGACCTGGAACTGCATGGAAATAGGCTTCAAGTCGTTGGGAATGTTCGGCTCCTAACTGACGACCAACGCCACCCGGCCCCCGAATCACCATCGGAATTTTAAAGTTACCACCAGAGGTATAGCGTAACATTCCTGCATTGTTGGCAATTTGGTTAAAGGCTAACAGCAAAAAGCCCATATTCATGCCTTCGATGATGGGACGTAATCCTGTCATGGCAGCACCAACAGCCATCCCAGTAAAGCTGTTCTCGGCGATCGGCGTATCTAGAACTCGCCATTCTCCATATTTCTGAAAGAGATCTTTGGTTACTTTATAGGAACCACCGTAGTGACCGACATCTTCGCCTAAAACAAGAACGGTTTCGTCCCGTCCCATTTCTTCATCGATCGCCTGTCGTAACGCGCTAAATAAGAGGGTTTCTGCCATAGTTTCTGTCAGTCTTCAGAATCTCACCAACCGTCAGAGCGAAATGCTCATTGCGACGATATTCCGATACATTATAGGGCTTTGTGGACGAGAAACCGCTTTACCAAACCCGAATATTTAACTGATAATCCAGAGGCTGTTTCCCTTTTGACATCACCACAAATTCATAGTGGCCGGACTCAGAAAGCAGTCCAGACCATTGATGAAGACGAGAATTTTCTAAAATCACCTCTTTACCAGTGGGAGAGTAAACCGAGATCAAGGCATCGTTGGGAGCATCTAATTTAACTTCCATAAATTTCCCTTCTGGAATCGGGAGAGCATAGGCTTTTCCTTCCCCTACCTCTAGATGACCAGTCACCTGGAGCGGTGTTTCATTAGCATTTAGGGTTAATAATTCGTAATTTTTGCCCGATTCTAGACTTTTAAGCTGATTGACGGCGATCGCACTCCAAACCTGACCCAGGGGTTTGTTTAACACATCTTGATTTTCCTGATCGGGAAAAGCCGCCAAAAATTGAACATTCACCAAATCCATGAGAGTACGACTACTCAGGTGCAACTGATTAACTCTTAGCTTCCAAGTTTCCTGTTGTTCAGGGGTATATTTCCCTAAGGAAGATAGGGCAGTAGGGTTGAGTTTTTCTAGCTGATCCAAAAGTTGTTGGGCCATCTGATTCCAAGCCATTTTCCCCTGGCTATCATCAATAGACAGATTAGGATTGGTTTCTTGCAACCGTTCATCCACAAGGGATTGGAAAAACTGACGATCAATCCCTAACTTGAGACGACGACTGCGAATCGTATTTTTAATTTCTAAATCACTATTTAAATCACTATTGACACCAGAGGCGATCGCACTGGCTGAACTCGATGGACTTGGCTCAACGGGCGTAGCAGGAGATAGGGGTAAATCTGAGGAGGGTTGAACCGTTGGATTGGTTAGGGACTGAAATACCTGGGAAAGCCATAATTTGCCCGCAAACCAGCCAATGCCACCAGAAGCCACAATCAGCACCAGCAATAATACTATTTTCCCCAAACAACCTAAAACAGGAGACTTTTCAATCACAGATAATTCGGTCGAGATCGGTTGAGTCAGTCGGGAACGGGAGGAGGTTGATGTATTGGTCTCTGATTCCTTGAGTGGCGAACGGCCAGAAATTGATGCCGCTAGGGGCATAGTAGGTTCCTGGGAGATCGTTGGCGAGAGACCCGCTGAAACGGACACATTGTTTGTACTATCTGCACCATTTACATGGGATATTGTCGTTGTCTGAAGTAAGGAAATTAGCTCTTTAGCAGATAAAGGGGGTGATGTCGGGGACATTACCAACATCCTGACAAGAGTTTGATGAAATCTCGGACGGAGGGAAAGTTCGGAGAGAATTTTTTCCCAATCCTTTACCTGGTCACGATTATCCATCAAATCTTTGCCAGTCAGCAGTACCAAGATAGTGATGGCCAAACTATAAAAGTCCCGTTCTGGTGTGACAATTTCCTCCGGCTGCTCCTGAGTAGAATAGTTCATTTTACCGAACTGGCTTAATACCCAGGAGGTACTAGGTTGCTCAGAAGCGGCTTTAACCTCTGGTTTAGCAACAATCGGCTTAACACTACCAAAGTCGATGAGAACCGGTAAGTGATCCAGTTCACGGCAGATAATATTCTCTGGGCAAATATCCCGATGGACAATGCCCTCCTGGTGGAGATACTCAACAATCAGTAATAGATTTTGCAACAGTTCTAGGACTTCTGCTTCAGAAAAGGTGCGCCCCTGACTCCGCCGTAAACTCAGTAAGTTCTGATAGGTTTCCCCTTCAATATAGTCTTGTACTAAAAAAAGCCGTATCTGATCTCCTTGTTGAACCCGAAAAAATTCCCGAAAATTAGCAATTTGGGGATGATAAATCCGGTAGAGGATTTCAGCCTGACGTTGAAAGAGTTGGGCCGTAGTTTGACGAACAACCGGATCTTGAATTTGAGGAGAAAATTCCTTGATAATGCAAGGTTCATGGAAACGATGAGTATCGTCAGCCAAGTAAGTACGGCTAAAGCGTCCCTGTCCTAAAGTAAGTTGAATCAGATAGCGATCATTGATGAGTTTACCGGGTTTGATTGACTGGTTCATCGAGGGGTAGAAGCGTTTATCCCAGGGAGTATCTGATTCATTATCCAATATCTGTTCTTAAAACACGACCCTTTATTAGTCTGGAGTCGGAACAACCAAAACGGAGCAAGGAGAATGGTGAAAGACATAATTACTAACACTACCTAGGAGAATTTCACTCAATCCCCAACGCCCCCGATGGCCAACAACAATGACATCTGCGCCTTGCTCCTTCGCAGTTTTGCAAATAGTTTTTCCCGGACTTCCTAAAATTTGCTCAAAGCTTGATTGAACCCCCGCTTTCTTTGCTTCTTCATTCCGTGCTTGCAAAAGACCTAAACCTCGTTTTTCAAATTCGTCCCATTGCTCTTGCCAGAGTTCAATTGTCAATTCATTCCCCATCGCGGGATAGACTTCATCTAAGTTGACGGGGATAGGAATCGGACTGGTTTCTTCTTCCGCCGAGAGGACATGAATGAGATGTAACTCCGCTTCATATTTCTGTGCCAAGGATAGTGCTTTATTAAAGACTTCCTTGGAATGGCCAGAAATATCTAATGCGACTAAAATTTTGGCAAACATCTGCGGCCCGATTTAATGATGGGGTGGGTGTTTTTCCAATTGTGCCATAAATTGCAGTGAATCCGATAGGATTTGACACTCCTCGTGCTGAAGCAATGAGGATTCTTGGCTCAACGAAACCACTTAACTAAAGTACCTTGCAGTGCTTTAACCAGAGGTGGGATTCTCCCCAAGCGTTAAATTCGGGTATGCCCTACCCTATTCGTATT
>JAYKJI010000330.1:0-24798 GCA_035285405.1 Snowella sp.
TTTGCTGATGTTCGGGTTTGATATTTTTCAGATTAGGGCAGTCTTGACGATGAACCCTCAGTGATGGCTTCTGATTTCGTTCACTAATAATGCCAATAATCTCTCCATTTTGGGGCAACGGAAAACAGCAGGTTGCTAAAATGATTTCTTGGTTAGAGTTAATTCCTAAAATAGCTGGTAGAGCGTCCAAGACGTTATTATTATTAATGATTAACCCTTTGCTTTTGAGTTCCCATTCAATTTGCTTTTTGACTTTATCAATACCAATTGTTCCTGCACCTAAATTTTCCAGTAATGTTCGAGTATTTTTGTAATGGAGTCTTCGAGCAACAGAAAGATAGGTTTCTCCATTAAGAGAATACTGATCGCCAAACTGTTGTTTTAAAATGTTGATGCCCTTCTCAATATCTTTTTCTTTGAACCATTGGCGAATTTTTTCCTTAGCTTTTTTAGTAGCAACAAATTCTAGCCAAGCGCGATCAGGACATTGATCAGGGCGTTCAATGATTTGAACAATCTGATTATCCTGTAATTGTGTATTAAGAGAAACTTCTTTGCCGTTAATTAAGGCTCCTTGACAGCGATGGCCAATATTTGTGTGGATTCCATAGGCAAAATCTACGGGAGTGGGATACTTGCCTGTATGAGGATCAATGCGTAGTTCAATCTCTTCACCCGCAGGGGTTCTAACGATAATAAAATCCCTGGAATAACTAAATAAACCCTCATCGTCTAACCAATCCACCAAAGATTTCAAGTCAAAAATTTGTAAATCCTGGTATTCTAAGCCAAGATTTTTATCGGGAATAAATTGTTGCATTACAACACGCTCATCAGTTAGATAAACTGAGCCGCCACCAATCTCTTTGGCAAAAACCAGGTTAACAATATCTTCAAAGGCCAGATTATCTGGGTAGGGACGTAAATTATTCGCTTCTTCTAAGATATTTTGATATTCAATGCCATGCTCTGAATTAACCCGAACCCAGTCAAGTAATTCGCTAGTCAGTCTTTTTTGTTCGTTAAGAGTAGGATATTTTAGCTCAATATAACGAATGGCTGAATTGATGGTAATCGGCGAAACTTCGATATAAAGTTCTCCTGCTTGAATCGCTTGTTTGAGTTGAGCAATGCGATCATCTGGCTGTTCTGGCTCAAGCAAGAGGTCTAGTAGGGGAGAAAAACTGGCAACAATGTGGTGATGATAATCCAAAATTCTCTAGCAGCCAAAACCTTAATGAGATTCGGCTCCCATTCTAACAAGTTTCAACCAAAAGCGTCACGACACCATCAGGTATTGTGTTTGTCAAGCTATTTTATTCTCAAAATCTATGCTTGTGATCCCTCACAATCACTCGAAGGATTCACCAGCAGAATGTTTTTTCCGATTCCTGTCCAGCAAATCTTGATCTAAAATCCGTTTCCGTTTCTTCTCACGCTCAGAATTTCCTGTCGCGGTATTTTGCACTGTGACATAAGAGGGAGAAGGGGCAATAATCAGTTCATCTCTAGCAATTTTAGCCAACAAAGCCGAAATAGAGCCCTTAACCGCATAAAAACAATCATAAGCCTCCGCAATTGTCTCTAAACGGTCTTTATCTTCAGGACTAATATTAAATTTATAAGACTGATGACCCAGCTTAGGCTTTTGTCCTCGCCCTAATGCTAAATTTTCAATTCGAGGATTAGGGTTTGACATGAGACGCTCCGCCATGCGGTACGGGTTTCACCCATCGTAGCATAGCCTTTTTGAAAAGTGGAAAAATTCTTTCAGATTGATTTTGGGTTAAGAAATCCAAAACTGGTGCCAAGATTTGGAAAAAGTGGGTTATGATTGACTTGGTACTGAGATAGGCTATCAGACGACAGCTACTAGCGATCTGGTATCCATAGCGATCTCCAAATCAAGAGGAAAGGCTTATGACCGCTCAAACCCTACCAAGCAAAGTCCTGAATAACAATCTGACAACAGACCCGAAACCATCAGCCCTAGATAATATTGATTTTGATCAGGAGTCCCCACAGCCTGTTCCGATTGACTGTAAAGACTCCAATAAGTCTGACTTGGAAAAATTAGATGATGAGTCTGATGGTAGTTTTAAAAATCTGATGGACAACCTTTTTATTTTTATGATTGGGGGAGCATTTATCGGAAGCCTGATTGCCCAAACTCCTGGTCTAATAGTTGGTTTAATCGTTTCAGGTATCCTTGCAATTAATATTCAGAAGCCCAACACCTCGCAGGATCACAAGTAACCTTAAATTTTGTTGATATTTTAGATTAATGATTATTCGAGAGAATTTTTGGTTAATTGCTTGGTTGTGCTTATTTTCATTTTCCGTGATTGTCGGTGATATTGTTTATCGAAGTAACAATCAAAAGCGAAAAACCCTTACCAGAGGGGAGATAATGCAGTTGATTTATGATTCCGCAAGTATTACCTATGCGATTAATCTAGTTCATAAATCAATGACTTCTAAAGAATTGATCAATAGTCTCCAGAATGATCGTTATGTTTTAATTCTTGGAGCGGTTTGGATAATTTTAAGTTGTTTAGAGCAAATGCGTAAAATATTTGGAAAGAAAAGCCATGAATAAAACTCAAACGTTGTGCGATCGCCCGTCTATTCTGGATCATGACTTGTTAAATTGTCGTGGGTTAACAGGTGAACAATCTGTTATCCTTAATGAACTATTTAAGCTAAGAACAGCCACCCTCAGCCGTTTTGAGATTGAAACTAATCGCTTAGGACAAGGCATTGGCCATGAATTAGAAGCACTAGAAAAGGCTGGCTGGGTAGAAAGTCAAGCCACAGGAAGTACTCTTGAGCCAAAAGTTTACTATCTTTCGGCAAAAGCTATTAAATTATTGCTATTCCCTGAGGATAACTAAGCCAGAATTTCTAACTTATGGATAATTGGTTTGCGTCGAGTGAACAATTCATTAAGGATAATCTGGCTTGGTTTGTTGTTTTCGCAATTCTCTTAGGGGCTGTTTGGGGAGTTTGGTCTAGCGTTGTCAAGGAAATTGAACGCCCATCCCGTTATAAGGATGGATTCAGGAATATAAAACTAACCCTAACTTCGGAAGTTTTTCGAGAAATCAAAGGAATTGTCTTCAGGCTTTTATTCGCGAATACCCTATGGGCGATCTTTCTCTCTGTTATTGTGGCCATACTTTTCTTTATTCTTAACCGATTTTACGAGACGATTTGGGTTAAATTAATTATTGCTTTTTCTGTTAGTCATGCGATCGCCAGGAAACAGGGAAAAATTTCTTTGTTGAATGCTTATTTAGGGGGGTTCGATTTGGATAGCGTTCCTTTATTTGGTGACGTAATTAAGGATTTAACGGAAAACTACGAAAATTTTCATAAAAAGCAGTTTGAACAGTTAAACGACAAATGTAACAACCTTTATTCCAAACTTATTGAAAAACAGATGGGAAAAGAGAGTCTTGTTGCATCTCAAAATCAGGAGAAGTTTGAAAATTTACTTAAAGATAAATCTATTGAAGAAATAGAAGATCTTCTTTCAAAAAGAGTTGCTTATTGGCCTCAACCAGACAGAAAAGAAATTCTTTCCAATCAATTAGAACAAATTCGCAGTTTACCTGAGTCAGAAAAAAAGTCAAGACTCATTGCTTTAGTCGAACAAATTTGTCCCGAACTAATAAACTTGCAATAATCATATACCGATCAATAAGTCCGAACTATAAAACGGCAATTAATTTAGGGAGAATGATGACTATTCATTACATAGCTTTTTACGAAACTATAAAATCGAAGAATACTTCTATAGTAAGGCTTTAAGGGCTATTTTTGCACCTCATCATAGAGAAAACTGCTATCAATAAATAGTCAAATAATAGCAATAGCCAGCCACAGATTAATAAAGATTTGTTGTATTTTCACCTAACAAAAGAGAAACTAAGTAACAATCGTGATGAGAATTTAATTCATCTCTAGCAAAATCTTTAAAACCCCTCTTTTCTGAGCGTGATCAAAAGCAGTTAACCCATCTTCTAAAGGATATTTTGCTTGAATCAAATCTAATACTTTAATTTTTCCTTCGGCTAATAATTGCAAGGCTGGAGCA
The DNA here is from genome assembly GCA_035285405.1 of Snowella sp. GTDB lineage: Bacteria > Cyanobacteriota > Cyanobacteriia > Cyanobacteriales > Microcystaceae > Woronichinia. Next base: position 4,100 of record JAYKJI010000330.1, read on the forward strand.
AAAGGGCCACAGCGAGAACCGATCAATGTAATTTCATCCACCACGATCGCCGAAATATTTAGACTCAGAGGATTGGCATAGGTGCTTTTTAAAATCAACGTTCCCCTCGGACGCAACCCTTGACGGGCGATCGCAAAGCCTTCGGGATTGCCGGTACATTCCACCGCTAGATCAAAACTTTTGGGAATCAAACTCTCTGCTAAACCCGTTTGAATACCTAAATTGCGTAAATGCTCTAATTTTTCCAGGTGACGACCGATCACCCAGAGATCACAGCCAGTTAACGCTAAAGTTTGAGCCACTAACTGGCCCAATTTGCCATCTCCAACCACCAAAACCCGATTATTGGGGCTAATTTTTACCTGTTCTTGAATCTCTAAAGCCGCCGCCACTGGTTCTGTAAAAGTTGCCGCATCCGTCGTCAAGGAATCTGGAACAGCATGAAGATTTTGAACTGGTAGAGTTAAATAATCCGCAAAGGCTCCATTGCGATTGACAATGCCCAATACCGTCCGATTTTCACAATGGGTAGATTGTCCTGACTGGCAAAAACGACAATGACCACAGGTGGCATTAATTTCTCCGACAACTCTCTGGCCGATTAAATGGGCTGGCCCCTGCTCTACCATGCCCACAAATTCATGACCCAATACTCCCCGATAGGGATAATAACCGCGCAATAATTCCAGATCGGTGTTACAAATACCTGCCCGTAGTACTTTTACTAAAGCTTCATCTGAGGCCAGGACGGGAGTAGGAATATCGGTTCGCAATGAGAGATGTTGGTTTTCGAGCCAGAGTCCTTTCACGGCAGTAATTTGAGTAAATGTTAAGTTTGGCTAGATTTTAGCTAGGGCGTAAACCACTTTTTCCCTACAAAAATATCTTCTCGGATGGATGTAGGGGCGTATTGAGTACGCCCTCCGATTGCACTTAAACAGCACAGAAATATCTTTTCGGATGGGTGTAGGGGCGTATTGAGTACGCCCTCTGATTGCACCTTAAACAGCAGCGAAGTAAGCCTTTGATTTGACTGGGTCAGGGTTCATCGTTTTATCCCCTTCTTGCCAACCAGCTGGGCAAACTTCATCGGGATGGGATTGAACGTATTGAAGGGCTTTGAGTGTCCGTAGGGTTTCATCGACACTGCGACCAAAGGAGAGATTGTTAATGGTGGAATGTTGGATCACGCCATCTTTATCGATGATAAATAGACCCCGCAGAGCAATGCCTTCTTCTGGATCGAGAACGTTATAGGCAGCACTGATTTCTTTTTTGATGTCGGCAACGAGGGGATAGGTAATGTCTCCTAAACCACCTTGTTTGCGCTCGGTTTGTACCCAAGCTAGGTGAGAAAAGACGCTATCAACGGAAACCCCTAGAACCTCTGTGTTGAGTTTGCTAAATTCCTCGTAGCGATCGCTGAAGGCAATAATTTCGGTGGGGCAAACAAAGGTAAAGTCGAGGGGATAAAAGAAGAGAACAACATACTTACCCCGATAATCAGAGAGTTTGATGGTCTTGAACTCCTGATCCACCACAGCCGTTGCCGTAAAATCAGGGGCTGCTTGACCGACACGTAAACATTCTGTCATGTTGTAATTCTCCTTACAGTTGGGATGATTTTCGAGGGACGATTAATCATTACGATTTGTTAAAACTATATCATAGTCATAACGATTTTGACCTACCCCCCTGCCCACCACCACCATGAAATCTTCCAATAGTCCCCCTGGTCGTCAATCCCTCTTTTTGCCGACTAACCGCATGACAAAAACCATCCGTCCGGTCATTCGCAATCCCAAACCTAAACAAAAGCACTTATTTGAGAGTGATCTCTACCATTGGTTATTGGTGATTACCTGGAAACGCTTTCTAGGCATGATTTTTCTCTTTTATTTTGGCTTGAATCTTTTATTTACACCGTTATATTTATTCGCTGGAGATGGTATTGGTAATGCTAGACCTGGATCCTTTAAAGATGCTTTTTTCTTTAGTATTCAGACTCTTTCCACGGTGGGCTATGGTTATCTCTATCCCAAAACCTTAACCACGCAAATCCTAGTGACAGTCGAGCTTTTCGTTGGTTTATTGGCGATCGCCATTTTAACAGGACTCATGTTTGCTCGTTTTTCCCGACCCACGGCCAGGGTACTGTTTAGTGAGGTAGCAGTAATTTGTGATTTTGAGGGAGTGCCCACCTTAATGTTTCGAGCCGCTAATCGTCGTGCCAATCGAATTTTAGAAGCTCAAGTGCGGGTTAATGTTTTGCAAGATCATGTCACCCAAGAGGGTCACGAAATTCGCCGTTTTTACGATTTACCCTTACTGCGATCGCAAACCCCTGTTTTTGGACTGAGTTGGTTAATCATGCACCCCATCAATGAACAGAGTCCTTTTTATGGTAGAACGCCCGCAGAAATAGAAGACAGTAAGGCAGAATTATGGATCAGTTTAACCGGCTTAGATGAAACCTTTTCCCAGACCATTCATACTCGTTATGCCTATACTACTAGCGATTTTTTATGGAATCATCGTTTTGTCGATATTTTTTCCAAGGATCAAGCTACAGACCAATGGTATATCGACTTAGGACGCTTTCATGAGGCGGAACCCTTGACAGATTGACAATTGGCCGTTTAGTGAGAATTTTGGTAGAATTAACTATAATCGTTTAGGAGTTGCGTCCCTTGTTTACCACCTTGAAGCCCATCGCACCAACCAAAACAGAAAAATTACCCTATGACCTAGTTAATGCTATTCAGGAACTCAAAAAAGACTTAAACGCTGTTATTCTTGCCCATTACTATCAAAACTCAGAAATTCAGGACATTGCTGACTATTTAGGGGATTCTCTGGGATTAGCACAACAGGCCGCCCAAACCCAAGCCGAGGTAATTGTCTTTGCCGGTGTTCATTTCATGGCAGAAACAGCAAAAATTCTCAATCCTGACAAATTAGTATTATTACCGGATCTAGAAGCGGGCTGCTCCCTGGCAGATAGTTGTCTGCCCCAGGCCTTCGCTCAATTTAAAGCGGCCCATCCTGATCATCTGGTCATTTCCTACATTAACTGTACGGCGGAAGTTAAGGCCATGAGCGACATTATTTGTACCAGTTCTAATGCCGTTAAAATTGTTCAGCAAATCCCCCTAGATCAACCGATTATTTTTGCTCCTGATCGCAATCTTGGTCGTTATGTGAGTGAGCAAACTGGAAGAGAAATGTTGTTATGGGAAGGAAGCTGCATCGTTCATGAAACCTTTTCCGAACGCAAATTAATTGAATTAAAAATCCAGTATCCTGAAGCGGAAATTTTGGCTCATCCCGAATGCGAAGAAATTCTGCTACGCCATGCCGATTTTATTGGTTCTACAACGGCCCTGCTGAAATATAGTCAACAAAGCCAAGCTCAGAATTTTATTGTGGCCACAGAACCAGGTATTATTCACCAGATGCAAAAAGCTTCTCCCAACAAAGCATTTATTCCGGCGCCAGGTCAGGGGAATTGTGCTTGTAATGAATGTCCCCATATGCGTCTGAATACCTTGGAAAAACTTTATCTAGCGATGAAGCATAAAAGTCCTGAAATTACCTTGCCCACTGCAACTTTAACAGCCGCCCTACGACCCATTCAAAAAATGCTGGCTTTGTCCTAATGCTTGACGCTTCACTATCCCCTTTTCACTTTTCACCAAAACTATGTTAGAAATTCCTCAGATATTAGCGATTCCCGATCTCTCTGCGGCTGCCTTTGTTGCACCGAATGCGACGGTGGTGGGTAATGTTACCCTGGCGATCGCGACGAGTATTTGGTATGGTGCGGTGGTACGAGGCGATGTGGAAGGTATTGAAATTGGAGCCTATAGTAATGTGCAAGATGGGGCCGTTCTGCATGGCGATCCTGGACGAGTGACCGTACTAGAAGAATATGTCACCGTTGGACATCGAGCGATTATTCATGCAGCCTATATTGAACGAGCTTCTCTGATTGGCATGGGGGCTATTATTCTAGATGGTGTGAGAATTGGGGAGGGAAGTATTATTGGAGCAGGGGCCGTTGTGACGAAAAATGTGCCACCGCGATCGCTGGTCAAAGGTTTACCCGGTAAGGTTGTCAGTGAAGTCTCACCCGAACAAGTCCAAGCCCTCATTGAACACGCCAAACAATACGCCCAGTTAGCCCTAGTTCATGCTGGCAAGGGTCAAAAACCTGGATTCACAAGACAGCAAGATTAGGCTATATATAGAATAATCAAAAAATCTTAAAGTTCTTTTAAGCATACTAAGGCAAGGTGACATTATGGATTGGCGTGTTCTCATTGTGTTGGCTCCTCTGATCATTGCAGGGACTTGGGCCATTTTCAACATTGGTGCGGCGGCTTTAAGACAATTACAACAATTTAGCCGGGAAAGCTAGAACTCGGTTCTTACTTACGTTGTGGTGATTAGACCGATTGTTCGCTTTTTTGGGGACAGTCGGTTTTATTCTGGTCGTTGGTAAAGTAGCCATATCCCTCAATTCTGATTATGTTTCTCTCTAAAGCCTTTACCTATCGATACCAATGGTGGCAACGTTTTCCCGCTATATCTATGATGGATCGTTATCTGATCAGCCAGTTAATTCCGCCATTTCTTTTCAGTGTCGGTTTGGTGGCAACCCTGGGAGTGGCGATCGGTTATTTATCGGACTTGGCTAATAAAATTGTGGAACGTCAATTACCGCTTCTACAAGCCGCCGAGGTTTTACTTTTAAAAGTACCGGAATTTGTCACCTATGCCCTACCTATTTCGGTAATGCTAACCACCTTGATGACCTTTGGTCGTCTTAGCAGTGATAACGAATTAATTGCTCTTCGCAGTTGTGGAACTAGTCTTTTTCGCATTGCCTGGCCCGCAATCTTTCTGAGCACCTGGGTAACAGTCGCCACCTTTGGTTTAAGTGAATGGGTTGTACCGAGTGCCAATTATCAAGCCACCACTATTTTAGTAAACTCTATTAAAGAAGAACACGCTTTTTGGCAAAATAAAGATATTTTTTATCCAGACTTTGAAGAAATTCAATTACCCAATGGGGAAAAAAGCCGTCGTCTTCGCAGTTTAGTTTATGCAGAAAAGTTTGATGGCAAAAAAATGCAGACTTTAACGGTGTTGAAATGGTCGGGGAATAATTTAAGTCAAATTGTGATTTCGGATAATGCGACCTGGAATGTCCAAGACCATCAATGGGACTTTTTTAACGGCATTATTTATAAATTAGCTGCCGATGCCTCCTATCGAGAAGCATTACCGTTTAAATATCAGCAATTTCCCCTACCCAAGGCTGCCTTCGATTTCGCTAGACAGGGGCGTGATCCCTACGAAATGAATATTCAGGAGGCAAAACAGTATATGAGGATTTTAAAATTAATTGGAGATACCAAAAAACTCACTTTCTTTGAAGTCCGAACGGAACAAAAAATTGCCTTTCCCTTTGTTTGTATTGTCTTTGGCTTGGTAGGAACGGCCCTCGGTTCTCGTCCGCAACAGGTCAGCCGTGCCACTAGTTTTGGTTTAAGTATAGCGATTATTTTTTCCTATTATTTATTAGCATTTTTTATGGGCAGTTTAGGCATGATTGAAATCTTATCGCCCTTTTTAGCGGCTTGGTTGCCTAACATCCTAGGAATTGGAGTCGGAGTGGGTTTATTGCATCAGTTTAATCAATAATTTTTTATGACTATTATTCTCCACAGATTCAGAACATCATTAATAATTGACTGTGATAGGATAAAAATCTAGCTTGTTTAGCCTGGGAGTGATTATCCCACTTTTTTTATGAGTCAAGTTCAACAGATTAACGGTCGTGGCATTCCCCTGAGAGGCAATGATATTGATACTGATCGCATTATTCCGGCTCGTTTTTTACGCTGTGTCACCTTTGATGGTCTGGGAGAAAACGTTTTTGCAGATGATCGTCAACAATTAAAGGGTCAACATTCCTTTGATCAACCCCAATATCAAGGCGCGACGATTTTGGTCGTTAACGGCAATTTTGGTTGTGGTTCCAGTCGAGAACACGCTCCCCAGGCCATTATGAAATGGGGCATTCAGGCCATTGTGGGTGAAAGTTTTGCGGAGATCTTTTTCGGTAACTGTATTGCCAATGGGGTTCCCTGTTTAACCGCTTCCCCTAAGGAGTTAGAGACTTTACAAACGGCGTTAGAACAGGATGCCCAAACCGAAATCCGTCTTGATTTAGAACATTTAACCCTGAGTTATGGTGATCAGGAAATCTCCCTAACCTTCAATGAAGGAGCGAGACAAATGTTAGTCACCGGCAAATGGGATAGCTGTGGTCAGTTGATCCAAAATCTGGAAGCCATTAAAGTCACAGCCTCAACTTTGCCCTATCTGCACTGGAATTTGGCGGTTTCCTAAATATCCTCAAAAACTAAAAAATTAATTAGTGGCCGGAATGGGAGTTGTCATTTTTAACTCCTCTTTGGTCAGCGATCGCCGTAATTGTAGAGGAAGAGGATCTTGGCTAAATTGACTGATCGCTGTATCGGTTAAATAGTCATCAAACTGGGTTTGTTGATGTAAATAACGGTTGAAAAAAGCTAAACTAATTGCTTTCAAATAGGTCTGGGCCAAGGAGGGACTGGGCCCTACTAAAATTTCGGGTAAGTCATTGGTTCCCTCTAAAAAAGACAGATGGGTACTGTTTTTTACCAGTAATAGATACTGATTAGGCTGGGTCATCCAGGTAAAGGGAACTAATTGCTCAGGAATGGCAGGGGCAAAAATATCTTCACTACCAGCAATTATTAGCATCGGGGTCGTCAATTGACTAAAATTCGCCTGATTAAAAATAGGGTTAGTAACAGGATTAATGGCGATCGCTGCTTTAACACGGGGATCGGCCAAATTGCTAGGGGGAGCCGGGCCGTCAATGCCTTTACATTGCCAAATGACAGCCGGATTGAGCACCAGACGATTGGGATTTGTTAAGTCCTGACAGCGTTTAACCAGATCGGGCCAAGCCAGAGGTGAACCCGCCAAAGCGGTTACGGTATAACCCCCCAAAGATTGACCAATTAAGCCGACATTTTGAGTATCAATTTTGCCTTGCCATTGGCTATCGGTTTTTAATTTTTGCTCAATGGTATTTAACAGTAAGGTGACATCCTGGGGTTGAAGTAACCAGGCATTGGGAGCGGGAACGGTTGCCGAGCCAGATAAAACAGCTTTGACTCGTTCATTATCAGTTTGGGGAAAATTTAACGCCGCGATCGCAAACCCCCTAGAAGCCAGGTGTTTACCGGCATAAATTAAAGCATTGATATCGGAATTAAGACCGGGAGCGATGACGATCAGGGGTGCAGGTTGGGATTGATTTTGAGGTAAATAAACGACTGCCTGAATAGGACTTTCATTATTCTGGGGAATGGTTAAATTTTGAGTTGTCCAACTAAATTTTCCAGGAGAAACTAAACTGGCCAAGAGTCCCTGATTCGGTAAAACAGTTTGACTTGATGTAGCATTATTTGTCCCTAATTGACTATAAATTTGCTTGGTTTTTTGAAAGAGATGATCAACCTGGTCTGCCGTATTTTCTAGCACGGTCATATTTAAGGGGATTGTCGGTAAGCTATATTTTTTTAAAACATTAATAAATCTTAGACCTTGAGGATCTGCTGCTGCCTGAATCAAGGCTCCGGATAAAGCTGGTTTGCTCTGATTGGGGGGACTTTGGATCACCTTACTTAATTGTCCTAACACTATTTTTCCTAAATCCGTATTTAAAGCATTAAACATTTCCACGCTATTAACAGGTAAGGGATAATTTAATAGTTGCCTAAATTTCTGTACTTCCTCTGCTGAAGCATGATTAGTATAAAAGGCCAAACTCGGTGGAGCCTCTCCTGTTTGAGCAAAATTAGCCAGATCTGCAATCTGAATATCGAATTGTCCGAAGGGAGGGTAAATAAAGGTGATTTTGTCTGCTGCGAGGGAAGGGTTAGGGGTGAGTAAGGTTATTAAACTCAATCCCATTTGACAAAAAATAGCTCGCAGTGAAAAGGTAGAGTTTAGGCTAGGAAAACTGATCATAACGGTGATTACAGCTTAATATTGCTCCTAATTCTAGCAAATTTATAATCATTTTTCGACCTTTTTATCGGTTCTAGAACTTTATTTTTGAAATAAAATAACATCTGCTTGTTCATAGATTTTTTGAAAACGGCGATCGCTTTCTACTTTGGTTAGAAAAGAGGAAACTAACTCCGGTGAACTTTCCCAGCCTGGGTGACGACGATTTAGCAAAATATAATCAAATTGTCCTAGATCCAAATTTTCAGAGCCATTTACAGCCAGTTTAACGAGAGAGCGGTGAGTAACATGAGGGGCAATTTCCGCGCTAGTTAACACCCCACCATTTGTTGTAATAGCGGCGATCGCCTGGTTGGTAGCTTGCCAGGTATCCCAGGAAGAGAGATAACGATTGGTAAAATAACCCACTTTAGCCAAGGCGAAAAAGCAAACTAAAGCCCAAAGGAGAATCCAACGGGGACGCTGAAGCCAACTTTTTTGTGCCGCTACAGTATTAATGACCACTAATAATAAAAAAGGTAAAATGGGTAAGGAATATTGATGTAATAAGTCCTTTTGACCTTCGTCATTGGCCAGTAAATTCATCAATAATGCCGGTAAGGTGGCGACCAAAGGTAATAGATAACGCGGTTTAAAACCCCAAATCAAGGGAATGAGTAATAAGAGTAAATAACCTAGGTTTGTGCTATTGAATAATCCTCCCCCCAATAGTCCGGGTTTTAACCAGAAATTCTGAAAAATTTCTAAATAGGAATTGCCTAGATAACTATAGCGAGAGAGGTGCCGATTAATGGATTCAGGATTATGGGTAAAAAAAGGAATGATGACTTTACTTGCTATTACAAACCAACTACTGCCTAGCAGAAAAGCGATCGCGCCATAGAGATAATTTTTTTCTAACCAGAGCCAAATTCCTAAACTAGCAACCGTTAGCCCTAAAATCCCTTTACAACTACAAACGATTAACAACGCGATCGTGAAACCGATTAAAGAACGTTTTTGGGCCGCGAAGATTGCCCAGAGTAGGGCTGGTAAGGCAATAACATCAGGATGAAAGTCAAAGAGATTAAGGTTAAAAATGAGCGGATAAAGTAAATAAACACCACTTAAGGTTAGAGCTAATTTATCTTTAATATTGGCCTGTTTCGCTAATTGATAGATGAGAACTGCCCCCAGGGAAAGCGCGATCGCCTGAATAAGAAATAACCAATAAACTGACCCATAAATTTTATAAAATAAAGCCAGGGGATAGAAAATTAAGGCAGCATGATCGCCGAGAATATGGGTATCTAAAAAGGAAGAAATCGGTGGTTTATCCTGACTAATTAAAAAAATAGCCTGATCAAAAATTCCTAAATCCCAGGCAGTGGATTGATAGAGAAAATGTCTAAGGCTACTGGCCAAAAACAACACACATGTACTCGTGACTGCCATGCCGAAAAGAACGTAACGGCTGCGAGGCTTATTCATTCTTATTAAACTGATCAAGGTTATCCAAAAAAATTGGGCGATAGAACTGGAGACAATCATAACTTAAGAAAGTCTTAACTTCCCATTGTATAAATCACTTCTAAAATAAAACTGTCAACCTTCTCTGCCACTGTTGCTGCTTAGAATTGCTGATCATCTCTTTTGATTAAAACTAGACTCAATGGAGTCATTGACAGTATCCATCTTTTTTGTCTTTATTCTATTTTAATGATCCTATGAAAATTTTAGTCTTAAATGCAGGCTCTAGTAGTCAAAAAAGCTGTCTTTATAATCTTCTTGAGCCTGATGAAGGAGACATCTTAGCAATGGATCCCCCCCAACCTATTTGGGAGGCAATGATTGATTGGACAGCCCAGGAAGGCCAAGGACTTTTAAGCGTTAAAGCTAACGGGATCACAAAAAATATTCAACTTTCTAACGGCGATCGCCTAGCGGGGATTACCACCATGTTAAATACCCTACAAACAGGAGATACTCAAGTCTTAGAAAGGCTTCAGGAGATTGATCGAGTGGGCCATCGGGTCGTACATGGCGGCAGTTATTATTCCGAAGCCACTCAAATTACCCCCGCCGTGAAAGCTGTGATTCAACAACTGATTCCTTTAGCTCCTACTCACAACCCAGCCCATTTGGAAGGAATAGAAGCGATCGAAAAGATTTTAGGAAAAGTTCCTCAAATTGCCGTATTTGACACCGCTTTTCACACCACAATTCCTCCGGCGGCAGCCTTTTATCCTATTCCTCAAGCCTGGACAGATATGGGCATTTATCGTTATGGTTTTCATGGAACAAGTCATAAATTTTGTGCTCAACAAACGGGCAGAATTCTTAACCGCTCTCTGATTAGTTTAAAGATTATTACCTGTCATATTGGCAATGGGGCTTCTTTAACTGCCATCAAGAACGGCTTAAGTATTGATACCACAATGGGATTTACCCCCCTAGAAGGTCTGATGATGGGGAGCCGTAGTGGTTCCATTGATCCGGCTATTCTCATTTATTTGATGCAGGAGAAAGGATTTACCGCCGAGCAACTTAATCATCTCTTGAATAAGGAATCAGGATTAAAAGGCGTTTCCGGTCTTTCTACGGATTTACGGGTTATTTTAGAAGCCATTAAAAACGGGAATGAACAGACAGAACTGGCCCTAGAAATGTATATTCATCGTTTTCGGGCCTGTGTCGGGCAAATGTTAGCCTCCCTAGGGGGGTTAGAGGTTTTAGTTTTTACCGCCGGAGTTGGAGAAAATTCGGCCATTGTCCGAGAAAAAGTTTGTGAAGGATTTACTTTTTTAGGTGTAAAGCTAGACTTAGAAAAAAATGCTCAGTCTCCCCTCAATGAGGATATTGCTGCCCCAGACTCTACCGTTCGCGTTTTGGTTATTCATACTGAGGAGGATTGGGCGATCGCTCAAGAATGTTGGCAATTTAATCTCGCAGAATAGACTCTTTATTAAACTTTCAGTATATGTCAAGCCCTTCTCAAGACCCATCTTCTGGCCAGCATAAAGAGCAAGATCTTTTTGATTATTATTATCATGCTCCAGGCAGTGTCCCCGGAACGCTTAAAATCCAATCTGATGCTACTCCTACTGGCATTACCCTGATTGATTATACGGCAGAGACCTTGACTTCTTCCTGTTTCCTTGATCCAGAGGAATGCCGTCCTTATTTAGATGAAAAATCGGTTTCTTGGATTGATGTTCAGGGTTTAGGCAGTGAAAGTACTCTTAGAAAACTGGGAGAAATTTTTTCCTTACCCCCCTTAATTTTAGAAGATGTGGTCAATGTCCCTCAAAGACCGAAGCTTGAATATCATCCCGATTTTTTATTGATTGTTACGCAAATGGTCATGCCTAAAAAAGGTCATGGTTTTTGGATTGAACAGGTTAGTTTTATTTTGGGAAAAAATTATCTGGTTACTATTCAGGAAGAACCTTGGCGCGACCCTTTTGAGCCAGTTCGACAACGACTTCATCAAAATATTGGTTTTATTCGTCACTTAGGCAGTGATTATCTCTGTTATGCCCTCACCGATGCCATTATTGATAACTTCTTTCCGGTGCTAGAAATCTACGGCGATCGCCTAGAAGACCTAGAAGAAGAAGCCATTAGTCATCCTAACTATCGTACTCTGGCTAAAATTTATCAAATGCGGCGAGAATTGTTAGCCTTTCGTCGAGTCATTTGGCCCCAACGGGAAGTTTTTAACACCTTAATTCGGGATGGGGATAACTATATCAGCCCCAATGTGCTTAATTATTTTCGGGATTGCTATGATCATACGATCCAAATTATTGATGTGATTGAAACCTATCGAGAATTAGCCTCTGGTTTAACAGATGTTTATCTTTCCGCTATGGGTCATAAAATGAATGAGATTATGAAGTTTTTAACCATTATTTCTACCATTTTTATTCCTCTCACTTTTATTGCAGGCATCTATGGCATGAACTTTAATACCGATAAATCTCCCTATAATATGCCGGAATTAAACTGGCGTTGGGGTTACGTTGCTTGCCTATCCGTTATGGTAATCATTACTATCTTTCAACTGTACTTTTTCTGGCAAAAAGGCTGGTTCAAAAAAAGCTTGTTAGAAAAAAACAAATAAAATAGGAGAAAGAATCTTAAGGACAAAACAGATCGTCTTCGTCATCTAGCTGAACATCCCACTTCGCTGACAAAACCTGAGTTACCATGGCTTCTAGGTTGGTCATCTCCAAAGAATTTCCCTGACTGAGTCCCTGGTTAGGACTAGAAATTGGTAATAAACGTAGTTGGCGATTTTCTTGCACGAGATCAATAATTGCTTGACTTTCTTCTCTGCTAATTCTCAAATAGTCAAAACTGGAAACATTAAGATAAAGCGATTGATTGGTAACAATCGTTGCCTGACAGTTATCCGCAAAAACCTCTAGCAGCCAACCTTCCCCTTCACTTTGTAAATCCCCATCTAGGGTATAAATATAGTGAACTTGTTCAAGATCATCTAGTAAACGAAGCATATCCTCTTTGTTGACAATTATACCTGTATCAACAATACAAGGAGCGGGTAAAGTGGGGATAGATTGGTCGTAGTTCATGGAAACTTCCAAATTATGGTTTCGACATGGGACAGATTGGCTAAAATACTTACGATGGTCAAACAATCTCTTGGCACTTTGGAAACCCAGGGATCACTCTCCGTTTTTATCTTAACGCAATAAGTCCTAACGGTTTTTAAAAATTCAACGAAGTGTTCAATTATTTTGGCGATCGCTCTAGCTTAACTAAGAGTAATGCTGAATCATTTCGGCCTATCAGAAGTATTAGGTTCACCCGTGCGCTTTAATCTGCTTAAACGTAGTCAATCCTGGCTGGCTTCATTTTTGGGGGCCATTTTGTTCTATACTGTCATCCCCTTGCCCTCTTTTTTAACCGTTCAATTAGAACGCATTGCTCGCTGGGTTCCCCTCGTCGGGATATTACTGGGTCTTATCTTGGGCGGTCTTGATTGGCTCTTGGGCTGGCTTGGATTTCCGCCGTTAGTCCGCAGTGCCCTGGTGATATCCAGTGGGGTTGCGCTGACTGGGGGTCTTCATCTTGATGGGGCCAGTGATACTGCCGATGGCTTGGCTGTTACCGATCGCGAACGTCGTCTAACCGTCATGCAGGATAGTACTACAGGAGCTTTTGGCGCAATTGCGATCGCCCTAATTCTGTTGCTGAAAACATTGGCCTTAGCAGAATTGAGAGATTATCGTTGGTTTTGTCTAATTTTGGCGGCAGGTTGGAGTCGTTGGGGACAGGTGGCCGCGATCGCGTTTTATCCGTATCTGAAACCCACCGGCAAGGGAGCGAGACATCGCCAAAATTTTCAGTTTCCCCAGGATTTGCTGTTGGGAGTCGGTATTCTTCTGGCTTATTCAGGCTTTTTTAGCTATCAACATCCTCAACAAAGTCTAGTGATTCTGGGAATGACGGTTGGGGCGGCGGCGATCGCTTTTTTCATTGCTTGGTGGTTTGCCCGTCAATTGGGAGGTCATACAGGCGACAGTTACGGTGCGATCGTGGAATGGAGTGAAGCCTTTATTCTCTGTCTGCTCACCTGGGGTTTTCATTAAACCATTTAATTAACGGGTCGCAAACGATCAATCTTGAGGGTAAATTGGCCGCCTCCTGTTACTCCAAAGGTTCTAACCCGCACAATATAATCGCCGGTTTCTTTAATCCGTGCAAATAGCAGGGAATTTGTCCCCCCCTCTGGCCCATCGTCATTGGAACCCACCGTTGAACCATCCCTAGCAATCAGCGCAATAACCGTATCAAATTCATCGGACTTTAGATCAATCGCCACCTGATCGCCTTTTTCTAGCTCAACTACATAATCTCGCGCAAATCCACCCTCTCCCGTCGGAATATCGCGATCGGTTAAGCGATCATTAATCTCCGTATTGAGACTTAAAGGGATGGGATTATATAAGCGATTTTCTGCCTGGGATGGGAAAGAAATTATGAGAGATAAAATAGAAAGTAATAAACCTGTGAAACGAGAAGAAAATTTATAATTAATGAACATGATATTTTTTGTAAGTTGCTATTAATCATCTTGTAAATATTTTGCAAATTCCCTGAGAGACTCATTTCTTGCCAGAGTTTGCTGGTTAATTTCAATATATTTTGCAACTTCAGGTGAATTACGTTCGTCGTAGCGTTCGTTTTTTAAGTTTTTTCTTTTTTGTTTTAAGTTAGGATTGATTTTGCAATTAATTTTGTCAGAAAGGATGTTTATTAAATATTCTTTGGCTCCTTTTCCTCCTGATACAGCTTCAACAATTAAGTCTGTGTTTCCATGTTGATTTTTGTTTGCAAAATTTATCCAATCTTGTTTATATCTAGTATTTTCATCTTTGTTAAAATAACAGCAAATTCCTAAGCAATCTACTAATAACCAAGCTTCAAGCTCTTGCCTGATATAAATTAGAATCGCGTTATCAATAGAGTTAACAACCTCTGTAATTTTATTAACCAAAGAATTCGGCTGTTTAAGACGTTCTGCCTGAGACTGAATGCCATCTGCATCGATCAAAAAAATCACCAATGCACTGGTCTTTAAATAGTTTTTAACTGCTTTATCTAACAAGTTTTTTCGTACAGCTTGATTATAGGCTTCTTTTGTAGAGTCTAAAATTGTAATATCACTCTTATAAAACCGAACTATTTTTTCAGCGATACAGCGAACCGCTTTACTATCATTATCTGATTCAGGAGTCCAAATACGAATACTAGGCATATTGAGGTTCTAATAACTCCTGTAATAAATTACTATGATAGACGGCACTGCCAACGCCAAAATCCTGCATCCATTCTGCGAGATCTGCTCTTTTTTTACTCAATTCATCTAATCTAAACACTTGAGTTCCAGAAGCATCTTTTTTACTTAATAAAAGAACAGAAATATCCGAATTAATTTCATCAGAACTAAAACAATCTAGTAGCTGTGAACTGTGAGTTGTAATAATAACTTGCGTTCTTTGGGAAAGCCTTTTTAAAATAGATGCAACGGTTGGTAACATTGCTGGATGTAAATTTCTCTCAGGTTCTTCAATTCCTATTAATGGAGGTAAAATAATTTGGTACAAAAGAATATAATAGGTGATTATTCTTAATGTACCATCAGACAAATTGAATAAATCGATCTCTTTCCCATCTATTTCTTGTACTTTAATGAATGGCTTATTTTTTTCTGCTTGTTTTAAAGAAATACCAAGACAATTGTTTAATTCCTGATTAATTGCATTTAATATATTATTAAACTCGTTTAATTCATTCTTTTGCTTTTGCAAGAATGACAGACAGAGTAAAATTATTGAAATGTTTGAACCATAAGAGTCTAATTCTAACTTAGGATTTTCCTCTTCTTCAAGCCTAGAGGCGATCCAAACAAGATTATTTGTATTTGTCCTTCTTATCATATCTGGGTCAAAATTGTAGAATTTCCATTCGTCAATAAAATTATTTAATGTTGATGTTATAGGTTTTTTACCAAAATTTCCAGCCGATTTTAATGCTAGATTACCTATTGATGATTGATAAACTTGCTTATTTTGACCGTCTTCGTCCCAAACTTTTCCCTGATTATTTGCAATCTCTATAACTTTTATTTCATCTATTTTGAGATTTTCTTGGGCGAAGGAGCAAACTTTGTCATTAATAGAAAGAGTCACTTGATAGTTTATAGGAATTTTATCTTCTTGTAGATTAATCTCTAACGTCAAATTATCATCGTCAATATCTGTTCTCAAGTAATTTTCTTGGATTTTTATTAAGCTTGATGGCGAACCATCTTTTACTAGTTCATTTAAAAATTCAAGAGCTTTAAGACAATTAGATTTTCCTGTCGCATTTGCTCCGACAATAATTGTTAAATCTCGAAAGTTTAGTGTTACATCTTCCAAACTCTTAAAATTTCTAATTCTGGCAGATATCAGTTTCATAAAACTGGTTTTTATAGAGATAATTTAAAGTAATTACACAAGATTATATCACATTTTTCCCTTTCCCCCCCTTGCCAATTCTTCCATAGACAGGCTACCATAGGGACGAATAGGGGGCCGCAACGGTTTCGACAGGTTGGCGAACGCTTCTCTGTGATACAGGTCGAGAGTGAGTCTCCTCTCGTGAATCCAAGACTCAAACAAAATGTAACTGCGAATAACATCGTTAGCTTCAAGCGCGTGGCAGTAGCTGCCTAAACTCGTCAGAGTCCGCTTACTTCTAATTTGACTCCGTTAAGGATTAGAGGTAAACCCCAACGGATGCACTTAATGGCTTTTCTCTGGTTGGCTATTCAGTAAAGACTTAACCAAAGCATCCCACCATCTGGGATAAGAGATGGTTCTCGCCCTGAGGATTAGAGGGGCTAAACCTGTGAATGAGCGGAAGGTAAATACCCAATTTGGACAGCAGTTCGACTCTGCTCGGCTCCATTTCAATCGCGCCTAACTTAATCCTCGGCGATCGCATTAACGTCCAGAAGCATTTCTCCGGCCATGAGGCGTTGGGATGCTTCTAAAAGTGCTTCTTCAATGTAGGGTTTAACGAAATAGCCCTTAGCTCCTTTTTCAGCGGCCAGACGCTGCATTTTTTGGGCCCCTCGTGAGGTGATCATCGCCACTGGAATTCGAGATAATTGAGGATCATCTTGTAATCGACTCAGAAGCTCTAAGCCGTTCATACGAGGCATTTCAATATCGCAGAGAATTAAATCACAAGGCAGTCCTGAGCGTAGTTTTTCCCAGGCATCCTGACCATCTCGCGCCACTTCGGTATCATAACCAGCTTTACGATAGGTCAAAGACAACATTTCCCGCACCATGACAGAGTCGTCAATGATCAGAACCCTGGGCGACACATCTATATCATCTTGAAGGGGTGGGAACTGGCCTGGATTAGTCTGTTTGGCTTTCTTAAAACGGGACAGAAAAGAATGGGGTTGCTTGATACTGCCTTGCAGCAAGACTTCGCCTTGCATCATGCGGGCTGCGGCATCTAGAATATCTTTTTCGGTATAGGGCTTGGTAAAATAACCACTGGCTCCCAACCTGGCGGCAACTTTTCGGTGACGGTCTGCCCCCCGTGAGGTTAGTAAAGCAATGGGAATATTAGCTAATTGCTCATCACTTTGCATTTGTGAGAGTAGCTCTAAACCATTCATACGAGGCATTTCGATGTCACAGAAGACAAGATCACAGGGCAATCCTGATCGCAGTTTTTCCCAGGCCTCCTGACCATCCCGTGCCTGCTCCACCCGATAGCCGGCCTTGCTGAAACTGAGAGAGAGCAATTCTCGTACCGTAATGGAGTCATCCACAATCAGGACTGTTGGCTCCATTTGTAGGTCTTGGTTAATGGGAGTTGCTGTTTTACGCCAGAGTCCACCACCCATATCAGTCCGAATACGCCCTTGGGCAATCTCAATGAGTTCGAGAACATCCCCGATCGGCATAATACTACCATCGCCTCGAACAGTTGCTCCAGCAATGCCTGGCGGCTTGGGAACCGGCCCCTCAATCTGTTTAATAACAATTTCTTCTTCGCCTAATACGTTATCAACCTGAATCGCCAGTAAATTACTCGCTCCTCCCCGTAGGATGACAATGGAGACAATTTCTTCTTCTTTTTTACCGCCATAGACCGTACCCCGACTGAGTTGGCGATTGTAGTTCAGTAAGTCTCCTAGACGATAGATCGGTAGTAACATATCCTGCCAATGGATACAGGGATGTTCCTCCTCATCCAAGACCACGTCACTGGGTAGGTAGTCTTTGGTATCTTCTACGCCATCCATCGGAAAGGCAATACGGGCGCGATCGCTGAGACAGCAAAGAGCTTTACAGATACTCAGGGTCAAGGGCAAACGAATGCTAAAGGTGGTTCCTTTTCCTGGTGTGGAATCAATGGTGACGGAGCCACGAATTTCCAGTAAACTAGTTCGCACGACATCAAGACCGACTCCCCGCCCCGAAAAGTCATCTGCCTTGTCTTTGGTACTAAAGCCTGCATGGAACAGTAGATCATAGACATCCTGTTCATTCATGCTGTGGGCTTCTAATGGTGTAATCACTCCTTTTTCGACCGCTTTGCGTTTAACCCGCTCGGCATCAATACCAGCCCCATCATCAGATACGGTAATTAAGGTTTGGTTGCCTTGTAAAAAAGCAGAAATACTGACTTCACCTTCGGGGGACTTCCCTTTTCTTTGTCGTTCCTCTGGACTTTCAATACCGTGAGTAATGGCATTATTGACCAAGTGGGTCATGGGATTATACAAATGCTCTAGGATCATCTTGTCAATCAACACTTCCCGACCTTCTACTTGCAGTCCGACCTGTTTATTCAGTTTCATAGAAACTTCGCGAATGGCACGGGGGAGGCGATCGGCTGTTTGGGCAAAGGGAACCATCCGAGATTTGGTCATTCCCTCCTGAAGTTGAGTTGTCACTTGTCGTAGGGTACGGGCCACCTGATCGGTTTCATCAACTAAGTATTGAATATCGGAAGTGGATTCTCGCACTCGCACAATCAGTTCAATCATTTCCTGGGATAGCAAGTGGAAACCCGTAAAACGATCCATCTCCAACGCATCTAGGGGTTGATCGCCGCCTTGGGTCGTGCCAGAAAAACCACCGCGATCGCGCACGGTGACAGTAGCTTCCCCGGAATAGGTTGATTTAGGAGACTGGCGATTAGTATGACGACTGGCTAATAAGGCCCCCTCTAACAATGTTCGCTCATAGAGATCCTGCATTCGGCCACCCACATCACTTAAGCTTTGGGCCTGATTGAGTAAATTATCTAAAAATTGGCGTAGGCGTTCTTGATCTTGCTCCAGGCGATTTCGTTTAACCACCAATTCCCCAATCAAATTACTCAGATTATCTAACTGTTTGACCGGAACTCGCATGGTTTGTTCAAAAACCTTGGTCTTCCCTGGCCGGTTACGGGGTTGAAGGCGTTGACCTCCCACCGCAACCATCGTTGGTGGCCCTCCCATTGTGCGATCGGCCTGTTCCAATAGGGCCTCTAAATCCTTGAATTCATCTTCTGCTTCATAGTTGGTGTAGGCAGGCGTATAAACAGGGGCAACAGGCACAGGCGTTTCTGCCATGACTGGAGCGGTAATAACAGGGGAATCAATCAAAGCTTCCAGAGCTTGAATATTTAACGGTTCCTCAATGGTCTGGAAACGAGGTGGTTCTGCTAACAGGGATTCTAACTGGTCAATATCGTCATAAAACTGTAAAGATTCAGGAACGGCATTCCATACCGCAATAGGGGGAGATAACGGAGCCGTACTTTCATTAAAGTCGTTGAAAAAGTCATTCGTTTCAGATTCAGAGGAAGAACTTGTAACCCCTAATAACTCTCGTAAATCCTCTAATTCCGAAGGTCTGAAGGTAGAACTGACAGAAAAACTGGATTCTAGGGACTGTAAAGTACTATCAGGAGTGGGAGAATGATCTTCATGGCCGTTTGTATAAGACGAACCCAGCAACATTTCTTCAGGGATACTGAGGGCTAAATCTTCTTCTGCTTCCTTGAACAAATTGTCTAAATCATCAAATCCGACTAAATTATCGTTATTCTGCTGATTGGAAATCGGGGTTGATGCTGGGGAAGGGGTTGTCGTCGGAGAAGAACCCGTTGAGATTAGGCTATCGAGTTCTAACCAACTAGAGGTTTCGTAGGGATCGAGTTCTGCTTCTTCCAATTCCGCTGGATCTTCAAATAGGGCTTCTAGCTCTGCATCAGCTTGATCTAGGGAAAGTGTCATCCGTTGAGGCGTTTCCACCCTAGCAATGGGGGCATCTAGCTCAAAGAGACTTTCATCAAAAGCACTTTCATCAAAGGCACTTTCGTCAAATAGATTATTGAGGTCATCCATTCCCTGGGCATCACCTTCTGAGGACGTTTCCTGTTCTAAGTCCTTAAGAATTCCCTCGATTTCATCGTCAAACCAATTGTCCATTTCCGGCATATCTTGGGGGTTACTGCTCATCGTCATATAGATCCTAACAAGGGTTACAGGGATTACAAGGGATGTTACCTCTGGTTAAGGCTTTAGGTTCTCGCTCTTTAAATGTACCTAAAACCATCATTAAATGTAATGATTTGAAATGTTACTTAAACTTTTAAGAAATATCTTTAAAAATACATCGGTACTGAATTCGGTATGTTGAACGAAGAAAAAAATATCTTTCGTTAACTATATCATTCATCCATCAAGGCCAGAGAAACTGACGTTATCATCAGCAATATAATGCTCCCCAGAAACTAGACAAGAACAGAACAGAAGAGGGAAAGGTTACTCAGGGAGTAAGCTTATGTACTCAACGAGTCAACAAACATGCCAAGGAAACGACATAGTGCCGAATTCGGGGTCGTGATTCGATAGTAGCGGTGCTCTACACAGCCTATAGGGCAGAGATTATGTAAAATATCAACTAATAGACTTGTTGGGTTATAAGGGATAATAAGAAAAAAAGCAATGACCAGAAAATCCAAGAATGCTAGATATAGAAAGGATATTCAAACAAGATCGCTTAATACGGGGGATGACAGGGCTAAAT
>JAYKJI010000331.1:0-5685 GCA_035285405.1 Snowella sp.
TGTTTTCCGTTGCCCCAAAATGGAGAGATTATTGGCATTATTAGTGAACGAAATCAGAAGCCATCACTGAGGGTTCATCGTCAAGACTGCCCTAATCTGAAAAATATCAAACCCGAACATCAGCAAATACTACAGTGGAATTGTCAGTTTTGTACGGTTGAAATTCAGGTGACAGTGAAAAACCGTCCTAGAATTTTGATGATTATTTCTGATAAATTAGGCGAACTCTTTGGGGAGAGTGTTAATATTTTAAAAGTGGATGCTGAACGTAATCCCGCCATTCTGGAGTTTTATGTTCTCTGTGCAGAGAAAGCGCAATTAGAGGATTTACAAATTCAGCTTAAGGATTTGTCCCCCGATGTCTTGCAAACTCGCGTGCTGGGTTTATCGCCGGGACGCACTAAATTTGACAGAGCGATCGCCCGTTGAAAGCTAGTGTTCTCTATATCTTACCGAAAAGAATTATTTCTAAAAGCCTTGCTAGATAAAGAGTCTAGACGTTTGCATTGCTAGATTTTAGACTTAACGGGAAAAATCAGATTAATGATGCGAGTCATCTCCCTAATAAAATCATTGCCCATGATAATTGTCTTTTGCCAAGACAAAAACGCTGCCTTCACTGCCGCGTCCGATGCGCAGATCTTCGTCTAAATAGGTAATTTCTAACCAGCCGAGAGATTCTCGTTGGGGTAGGCCAAAATCCACTGCTAAAAAGCGTTTTTCCAATTCTAGATCCTGAATCAGTTGATTGGGATTACGATAGCCGATAATTTTTTGTAATCCGATAATCGTGCGTTCAAACTTGACTTCAACTCGACGTTCGGAAACCGGCACAAAGCTGGCCACCACCACCACCAAACTATCCAAAAAAGGTAGGCCAACGAATTCAGCGATATTGTAGAGTTTAGCTTCCGTTGTCCGAATACATTGATAAATTTCCCCCAGGTCAATCAAGGGAAAGCGATCCAAGCCTAACAGATTGCGGCTAGTTGTATAAAGTAATCGCCAGTTGCCGTCTAATAGAGATTGATTGTCTAGGGGCTGGGGATTAGGATTGAGATCTTCCAAATGCTCTACTGCTGTCAGAATATTGATCCGATCCATTTCTGTCGCCCGTAAGCCTCGATTTCTACCCGCGATCGCTTCGAGGAGTTTTGTTTTTTCCTGCATAAGCAACAAGAACCCGTATAAATAAAATATGAATAACGATGATCAAGCCCTATTATCCCACGTTCATCCGCCCGATTGGATCAATCCTCCTCCCCAAAACCCCTACGATTTGGTTGTCCTTGGAGCCGGAACTGCCGGATTAGTGGTGGCCGCCGGAGCAGCCGGTCTAGGCATTGGTTTAAAAATCGCCTTGGTCGAAAAACACTGGCTGGGGGGAGATTGTCTCAATTTTGGCTGTGTTCCCTCTAAGGCCCTGATTCGGGCCGCTCGTGTCCTGGGGGAAATGCAGCGATCGCCGTCCCTGGGAATTACTTTTGCGACGGAACCTGAGATTAATTTTGCGGCGGTGATGGAACGAATGCAAAAAGTTCGTGCTGAGATGAGTCACCAGGATTCAGCCTCTCGTTTTCAAAATCTGGGTGTGGATGTCTTTTTTTGCTCGGCTCATTTTTTCAATAATTCAGTCAATCATTCAGCGATCGCCGTGGGAGAGACGATTTTAGAATACAAAAAAGCCGTAATTGCAACGGGAGCTAGGGCCAAAGCACCAGACATTTTAGGATTAGCGGCGGCAGGCTTTCTGACCAATGAAACCGTTTTTTCCCTGACCCAATTACCCTCTCGTTTAGCCCTGATCGGAGGTGGCCCCATTGGTTGTGAATTAGCACAAACCTTTCAGCGTTTAGGTTCCCAGGTTGTTTTATTTCATAGCCAGGATCAGCTTTTAAACAAAGAAGATCAAGATGCGGCCCTAATTATCCAATCTATTTTTAGCCAAGCAGGAATACAATTACATCTAAATACTCAGATAGAGCGAGTAGAAAAAATAGCAAACGGCAAGGTTATTTACTATCGTGATCAGAATCAGTTAGAAACCATTACGGTTGATGAAATTCTTGTGGGCATTGGTCGCACTCCCAATGTGGAAGGATTAAATTTAGAAGCAGTAGGCGTTGAATATGATCAAAAAATAGGCGTAAAGGTTAATGATTATTTACAAACTACTAACCCTAAGATTTATGCCGCCGGAGATATTTGTTTAAGTCAAAAATTTACCCATGCTGCCGATGCCACAGCCCGAATTGTGATTAAAAATATGCTTTTTTCTCCTTTCAATTTAGGACGGGAAAAACTGAGTAACTTAATCATTCCAAGAGTGACCTATACTGATCCAGAAATTGCCCAGGTTGGTCTTTCCGAAGTAGATGCAGGGCAGCAAAAAATTAATATTGATACTATTAAAATCTCTTTAGAGGTTATCGATCGCGCTATTATTGATGGCGAAACTGAAGGGTTTATTAAAATTGTCCTAGCGAAAGGTTCTGATCGCATTCTAGGGGCAACCATTGTGGCTCGTCATGGTGGAGAATTGATCTCAGAAATCACAACGGCGATCGCGGCCAAGCAGGGACTGAGTCAGTTGGCCAAGGTGATTCATCCCTATCCTACCCAGTCCGAAATGATCAAAAAAGCGGCCGATGCTTACCGTCGAACCAAATTAACACCCCGCACCCAAATGCTGTTAAAATTCTTGAGCAAATTTTCCTAAATAATAGATTGATCATGCTTTAAATATTATTTAGGTTTGGCAAGATGTAATAAATATCGGGTAGAAAACATAGCTAAGAATCTCCTGTTTTGGAAGTTGGAGGCCGTTTTTTGAAAATACCTGTCATGGTGATCCCTGTCACCAATAAACCAATTAAACCAATGCCATTAAGCAAGGGATAAATTTTTTCTAGATGAATAATCTCAAAAGTATGGAGTGAGAGGAGAAACTCCCCAATTTCATCTTGATGGAACCATTCTTCCATCATCGTATAACCAAGCCCACTGATCACTGTGACGATTAAAGGTAAGCAGGCGATCAGAGCTAAGGTTCGATGATATTTACGAAAAGTACGAAGCATTGATATATCCTCCCAAACACAGTTATTGATAGAGATGGTTTTATATTAGCTTAAAAAGTAGGAAGTAAATTATCAGAAGATCCTTATTTCTGATACGATTTTGTTACAGCTTGCTTATCGCACCTTGTTCGAGCCTGAACATTGTCAGATCTAAGCTATTTAATCTTTAGAGGAATCTCTTTTATTCCCTAAGTCTAATATGCTGTAAAACTGGATCAAGCTTAAACTTTGATACTATTTTTTAGGGAATAATGATGGAAAATTCATGGATGGACTGGGTTTTGGGTGGATTAGCCTTACTGATCTTACTCAGTGGATTAGTCATGTTGTTGAGCGGTGTAAAAGGAATGAATGACCAATAAAACTTGAAATTCCTGATTAATGTGAATACGGTTATAAGGCTTTTACTAAAAACTTGCCCATTTCTGGAGCCGGTAGCGGTTTACTAAAATAATAGCCCTGACCAAATTCACTCTTTAATTCCTGTAAGATCTGGCATTGAGCTTCTGTTTCGATGCCTTCTGTAATAACTTTCATACCGAGAATATGAGCAAGCTCGATCACGGTTCTAACAATTTCTCGTTTTTGTAAATCGTATTCTATTTGAGTGATGAAAGAACGATCAATTTTAAGGTTGTTAATGGGAAATTGATGAAGATAGCTAAGGGAAGAATATCCTGTCCCAAAATCATCAATGCTAATTTGAATGGCTTGACTTTGGAGTTGCTGTAAAATTTCCTTGGCAGAATCAAGATTTTTGATAATGGCAGTTTCCGTAATTTCTAATTTTAAACATTCCTTGGCTAATCCATTTTCTTCAACAATCTGATTAATAGAAGACAATAAATCATGTTGGGAGAACTGTTTGGGAGAAAGGTTAACACTGACTGAGATATCGGGGGTAATAAGCCCCAAATTTTGCCAATCTTTTAATTGAGCGCAGGCCATTTTTAACACATATAAACCAATGGGAATAATTAAGCCAGTATCTTCTGCGATCGGGATAAAATCTAAGGGAGAGATCAGATTTTTCTGGGGATGAAACCAGCGAATTAAGGCTTCAAAACCGTGAAGGCTATTATCTTTTAAGTTAATAATCGGTTGATAATAAACCTGTAATTCCTGACGCTTAATGGCCTGGGGTAAATCGTTCTCTAATTCCATTAAGCGCATTGCTTGATCGTGCATCTGTTGGTCAAAGACTTGAGAATAACCACTGCCTAAAGCCTTAGCTCGGTACATGGCAATATCTGCATCTCGTAAAATAGCAGCCGACTCATGATAACCCTTACTCAAACAAATACCAATACTAAAGCTAATATGAACAGAATAATTCCC
Source organism: Snowella sp. (assembly GCA_035285405.1). Lineage (GTDB taxonomy): Bacteria > Cyanobacteriota > Cyanobacteriia > Cyanobacteriales > Microcystaceae > Woronichinia. Next base: position 4,419 of record JAYKJI010000331.1, read on the forward strand.
TAATATAAATGGCTCCTGCATGGCTTGGTAAATAGTGGCTGCGATCTGCTTTGCCGTTTCGATAGAATCGAGATTTTCTAATAAAATCGTAAATTCATCCCCTCCTAAACGCGCTAAGAGCAGATTTTTAGGTAAACAATTTTCTAAACGACGAGCAACAGCAAATAAGAGATCATCGCCAACCAAGTGGCCTAAGGAATCGTTAACAACTTTAAAGCGATCACCATCTAAGAATAACACCGCAAAAGTGTAATCTGGGTTAGCAATTGTGTGATTAATGGATTTGTCTAAGGCTTGTAAAAATAAGGTTCGATTGGGTAAATGGGTTAGAGGATCATGGAGGGCTAAATAGCGCAATTCTTCCTGCATAACTACCAACTCTTGGGTTCTTTCTTTGACCCTTTCTTCGAGAACATTATTTAATTGCTGAATTTCTAATTTGGCAGCTTGTAATTTTAAATGGGTTTCTACCCTGGCAATGACTTCTTCTACTTGAAAAGGCTTAGTAATATAATCGACTCCTCCCACTGCAAACGCTTTGACCTTATCGACGGTATCCCCTAAGGCACTGATAAAAATAACAGGAATATCTTGAGTTACTTCTTCAGCTTTTAAACGTTCACAAACCTCATAGCCATTCACTTCTGGCATGAAAATATCTAAGAGAATTAAGTTGGGGGGAACGGTTTTGGCCGCTCGCAAGCCATTGGCAGCTTTATTGGTACTGCGAACTTTATAACCCCTCGTTGTCAGAATATTGGCCAGTAAGGTCAGATTTTCAGGAGTATCGTCAATGACAAGAATATCAGCTTTAAGCACCATTACAGTTACCTTGAAGAGGTAGAAAAAGTATATAAAAAAGATCAAGTGATAATTGCTTTTAGGCAAATAATGAATACATAAACCCCGTCTAACTCGAAACCCATCATTTCTTGATTGCCTCGGTCGAGCTCCCTCAATTCTCCTGAACAAGGGGAACTTGCTCCCGAAAGATATCTCAAAACACTTTAGTACCTAAAATGAATATAGTTTATACCACAAATATAATTGTAAAATTATTTCTTCAAATTGTCAAAAAGATTCTAGTCCCTCAATAGTTTTGTCTCTGTCATAAATGGTATACATTAAGGTTAGTAAAAATGACTTTAATTAGGGCTTGCTGAAAAAAGCTGAAACCCTTACGGAGAAAAGATAGTAGCCAAATTAAGAACAGCTAGAATGCAGGAAAATAGGTTAAAATGGCTCAAAACCCTTGCATTAAGAGGAG
>JAYKJI010000332.1:0-17830 GCA_035285405.1 Snowella sp.
TAACGGTGGGCGATCTGGGCTGATCGCTTCTGAGGGAAATTGGAAACTGTAGCGTAATTGCCAACCGCGCCAACTCCATTCTCGTTGATGACCAATACGCTCCTGCCAGGGGGAAGATTCCATAACCGTTAATTGACCTTTGCCATAAAAGGAAATAATTCTTTGCAAATCGTTACAATATTTCCTATCCTAAGCGATCGCCCTCAACAGTAGATTGTTTCTGAGCAGAGGAAGCAGGCTGTCGAGACAAAGTTTGTAGGGCATTTTCTGTAAGGGACTCATCCTCTCAAACCCATACAGGCAAAAGAATTCAATCCCTGGTAGTGAGATGTCGAGCATCGATTAGTAGATAATCTTTAGCCCGGAAAGCCTAATACAAAATCAATGGAGAAATTAATACAATAAAAATTTCAAAAGAATTAAGGCCGAAATTTCTAAAGAGTCGGTAAAATGGCAAGTGAGTATTAACTTCTCGTTGTCCTTTAGTTCTTTCCTCAACTATTTCGATTCCTATTCTAGAAAAATACACCTGTGATCGATAAAAAACGACCTCAACGCGATTTACCCAAAATTAACGAAAGAATTCGCTTCCCTGAAATTCGTGTCATCGATAGCGATGGCTCCCAACTAGGGATTCTCACCCCAGATGCCGCCTTAAAAGTTGCCGAAGAAAGAGAACTCGATCTGGTTCTGGTTAGTGAGACTGCTGTACCTCCCGTCTGTCGGATTATGGATTACGGCAAATATAAATTTGAGCAAGAGAAAAAGGCCAGAGAGGCCAAGAAGAAACAGCATACTGCCGATGTTAAAGAGGTGAAGATGCGCTACAAGATTGATGAACATGATTACCAGGTGCGGATCAATCAGGCTCAACGTTTCCTCAAGGCAGGCGATAAGGTAAAAGCAACTATTACTTTTCGTGGCCGGGAAATTCAACATTCCCATCTGGCGGAAGATCTGCTGAAACGGATGGCGATCGACCTACAAGAAGTGGCCGAACTTCAGCAGGCTCCTAAAAAAGAAGGACGTAATATGATGATGTTGCTTTCTCCTAAAAAACAGCCCTAGCTATTTTGCACTGCTTTTGCATCGACACCTGATGAGTGAGACACGGCGATCGTGTCTTTTTTTCTGGTGTTTGCTAACAATGCTTCGGCTCTCACCTGGTCAATTTTCTAGGGATTTCGCTAAATTGACGAGGGGAAGATAGGAGGGATAAACAGCTTCTTGTTTGATGCGTTTAATTTCTGCTTCTGGGATCGGTAAACCCTGTTGAGTCACGATCGCCTTGACCACATCTCCTCGATCAATAACACCGGCCACTGCTGCTGCGGGCGACAACACAGTAAGGGTGCGATCGCCACTCTTTTCCAATTGATTAATAATTTCCACTAGAGTACTATTTTCTCCGACATGGGGAGATTCCACTAAGGGAATGGCAATATCTTGAAGCGTTAACCAATCCCATTCGCTCCGTTCAATGTCCTGGAATAAATTGATCCTTACCAGTCCTCGATAACGTCCGTCAGAGGCAGCATAATAGGGGACTAAATTTTGATTCCCTTGCAGGAGATAGGTTTCAGCAAACTCTCTGAGGGTTAGATTAGCATTGACAACCCGAAACTCTCTAGTCATAACTTCCGTGGCCCGAATCATTTTCAATCCGCTCTGTAAATTGCTGGTGCGTTCGTAGGCATTGGCATTGCGCCAGACAAACCAACCCACTAGGGCCAACCAGGCTCCACCCGCATCGCCGATCACAAAGAGGGATATTAATCCCAGTGCCACCCCAATTAATCCAATGCCTTGACCACTACGGGCCGCCCACCGAACACCCACTAGACGATCGCCACTCAATTTCCAGATCAAGGCTTTGAGGATCTGGCCACCATCCAGAGGTAAGCCTGGAATTAAATTAAACAGTCCTAAAAAAAGATTAATTTGTCCTAAATTTTGGCTAAAATAGCGAAGGATTAGCCATTGTTGACCTAGATTGCCAATTATCCAAAAAATGATAAACAGGGCAAAACTAACCAGTGGGCCGGCGATCGCCACCCAAAATGCACCGAAAGGGGTCTTAGATTCCCGTTCAATGGCAGCCACCCCGCCAAACAAGAAAAGAGTGATGGAATTCACCTTGATGCCCTGGGTACGGGCGGCCAAACTATGACCTAACTCATGTAATAGAACAGAGGCAAAGAGTAATAGGGCCAACAGCAGTCCCAAAATTCCACCTAACCAGATCTGATTATTCCCTAAAATTTGCTGATTAATTTCAGTGGCATTTGCTAACGAGACCAAGCCCACAATGATGAACCAGGATGTGTCCAGGTAAAAGGGAATCCCAAAGAATGAGCCAATTTGCCATTGTCCGCGCATGAGTCCTCCCGATCAACGGATTTAGGAAAGCTGAAAAAGAAAGGTCATGACATCCCCTTTACCAAGGGAAATGCGATCGCCGGCTCGTAAACGATGACGATTACCCTTCATTAAAGGAGCGTGATTAATATAGGTTCCATTGGCACTACCGACATCTTCAATATAATAGGCATCCCCTTCTACGCGCACATCTGCATGAATACGGGAAACAATATCGGAATGGGGAAAGCCAGAAACATCGAGATCAGGGGGAATCTGTTCGTTAGGTTTACCGATATGAATCACCGCTAATCCCTGGGGTAGTTCCAAGAATGTTTGACTACCGATATGGAGCAGACCGGCTTTTTGCACTTGAAGTTGGGTAGCCGCTTGGATCGGCGGCAGGGGATTAACGGGCACAGGAGCCGCCGCAATTGGGGTTACAGGCATCGCACTTGCCAATTTTGCTTCAGGTTCGACTTTTGGTTCAACTTTTGGTTCGGTGATCGCGGCCACAGGGGTAATACTGTTACCACAACTACCGCAAAAAGTAGCATCATTTTGTACTGGAGCAGCACAATGGGGACAGGGGATGAACTGAGGCAGAGGTGTAAAACAGGCTTCACACTGACTCGCCCCCTCTGGATTAGTATGGTTACAGTTAGGACAGACAAGCATAAACAAAAAATGTCGTGATGAGGCGATAAAATTAAGGCTAACGACTATTCTATTGACTATTATGGCTTACTGAATGTATCTCACCGATCTTCAAGCCCCAGGATAAACTCTCAAACAAGATCAACTAAACGAAAGAAATGCTTGATCGTCAAACGGTGAGATAAAGAAAAACCCCGTGTCCAATCAACGGGGAAATCAGGCGGAAGAAGAATGAATCCAAGGAAGACTGAAGAGAGATCAATTCTCTGCAAATAAACCACTGGGGCCAAAGAGTTGACAATACTCTAAAAGTTGTTGAAAGTACTCTTCTGAAACTTTGCTGATAATTCTGCCACCAATCTCATCAAAATCAGGGTTACGAGTTCTACGCCACAATGGTTCTACCGTGACGGTAACGGGAGGGATTGACTCTTGATCGGCCCGTTTAAGAACAATGGAAAAGGTTTTATCTTGAGTCCAACTATTCGGTAGGCTCAGACAAATACCGATGCAGGTCAGGTCAAAAGAAACTCCAATAAAGTTGCCTCCTTCGTCTAGTACCTGACAAAAAGCGGGAATACGTGGCTGAGAGCGTCTTTCTTGCATTAAAGCTTCTAGCTCTGACTCAGTTCGTTCTTCACTCGATAAATTGCTAGATAACTCAGACATAACTCATTTCTCCTAGGGTATGAATTTTATCGTCCTGAATTTCCCCTGATTTGGGAGGACTTTCCTCTCATTTGTTCTACATTGTAAAATGATATTTTTCTTTTCAGGGTGATCCAGATCATCGTTTGGCCGTGAATTAGCAGAGAAAAATTGGTGATCGCCGTCAGAGTGACGACCTAGACAGAGGGAATCTACCGCGATCGCCGTTGCCTGGAACCGAGAGCCGATAGAATAGTTGGAGAATGGTCTGCGGTTAAAAAAATAGCAATGAATTTAGTTAGCCTCGAAAATCTGCTCGATAATCTTTCTTTTTTAATTCTTTTTGTCACCATGCTGGTCTATTGGGCCGGTGCAGCCTTTCCCCAACCCTGGTTAGCAACCCTCGGAACCATTGGGGTCGCGATCGCCAATTTATGTATGGCTGCCCTGTTAGGAGCCAGATGGTTGGAAGCGGGCTATTTTCCCATTAGTAACCTCTACGAATCCCTCTTTTTCCTAGCTTGGGGCCTGACAACCGTTCACCTGATTGCGGAAAACATGAGTCGCAGTCATTTAGTTGGTGTGGTGACAACCCCTGTGGCCATGGCCATTACGGCTTTTGCCGCTCTCACGTTGCCTGCCGATATGCGACTTTCGGCTCCCCTGGTACCAGCTCTGAAATCAAATTGGTTGATGATGCACGTTAGCGTCATGATGATTAGTTATTCCGCTCTAATGGTCGGTTCCTTACTGGCGATCGCCTTTTTAGTCGTAACCAGGGGGCAAACGGTTGAGTTGCGGGGCAGTTCTGTGGGCACAGGCAGTTATCGTCCCGGTCAAAAACTGACAGCCATAGCCAATTTAGTCAATGCCCAACCAGCCATGAGGGCCAATGGGGGAGGAGTTGCCGTTTTAGAAAAACCCCGCTCGGAAAATGTGACGCTTTCTCCTCAACTACTTAACTTAGCGGATACCTTGGACAACATTAGTTATCGCATTATTGGCTTAGGTTTTCCCCTCCTGACCATTGGTATTATTGCCGGAGCCGTTTGGGCCAACGAAGCCTGGGGATCTTACTGGAGTTGGGATCCCAAGGAAACCTGGGCCTTGATTACCTGGCTCGTATTTGCGGCCTATCTCCACGCCCGGATTACCAAAGGTTGGCAAGGTCGCAAACCGGCTATTCTGGCGGCTAGTGGTTTTATGGTGGTGTGGATCTGCTATCTCGGCGTAAACTTACTGGGCAAAGGACTCCATTCCTACGGTTGGTTTTTCTAAGGTTTTACCCACTTTCCCCTCCTTACTCGTAGTCTAAAATGACAGAGAGCCAACGGGGGGGACGGGGAATCCGGTTGCCGATCCGATCCAACACTAAAAGAGCCATGAGGTGAACCGCAACTAGATAAAACAGACTGTTAAGCAAAATCATACCTACCGCGATCGCCTGAACCAGCATAAAATCAGGTTGTGCCAAGAGGTTTAGTTTCAGAAAGACCCAGTCTAAAAGATTGGTAATTTGTGTAATCACGTACCGCCAGAGATCTTCCCCTAACAGGATGGAAAATAGCCAGAAGCGAAAGAAAAAACCAAAAGCCCCAATTAATCCTCCCAATAGGATCGAAAAAAACCAGGGAGCATTGCGCTGCCAACAAAAACCTAGCTGTAAACTCATTAAGCCGTAGGGCATTAAAAAAACAATGCTACGGGTCGGGCCCATCAACACCGATAGCAGTAAAACTGCCGCAATTACCCCCTTAATTGCTGTCTTCGGCCCCCAACGCAAATAAACCAGGGCCAAAGGGATCGGGAAAAAAATGGTTAAAACAGGGCCAAGGGGAAAATAATAATTAATTAGCCAGATCAAACTAGCCGTACTCGCTAAAAAGGCACTCTCCACCATGGCTAAGGTTTTGAGAGATTTTAACGGCGATCGCTGATGTTTTACCGTTTCTACTCTCCCTAAGTCAGGGATATCCGTATTGGTGGGCAAAGTATCCCAACCCTGATCAACCCAATTCGTCTCATCGTCATCGTCAAAGCAAGGTGTTTCTGAATTTAATTCGGTTGGCATAGGATCAGGGAAAAATCACAAGTCAAAAATACTGACGAATATCAGGTAATCACTTCCTCTAAGGCGTAGAGATCGGGAATACAAATCCGATCGGTTTCGCGAATAATTAAACCCCTTCTTTCTAGCTTAGTCAATGTTCTGGTGACAGTCTCCCTCGCCAGTCCGCTAATACTACTTAACTCTCGATGGGGAAAATTAGGAATATCAATTCCCTGCCTAGTACTTTTACCTTGACCTTCCGCTAAAAATAATAGGGCATCCGCTACTCTGGCAATACTTTCGGCTTCCCGTAGTCGTAAGCGTCGATTCAGTTGTCGTAGGCGTTTGGCAATTAATTGGGCTAACCGAATTCCGGCACTAGGTTCAGTGGCCAGTAAGGCGCAAAAATCCTGGGCAGGAATACTACAGACCTTAGTTGGGGTTAAGGTAATAGCATCCGTAGAACGGGGAGCTTCCTCCAAGGCGGCCATCTCACCAATAATTTCTCCCGTACCGACAATATTTAAGGTAATTTCCTTACCATCCGCGTTATGAGTACGGATTTTAACCCAGCCATTCATAATGAAATAGACTGAACCTCCCCAATCATTTTCCAGTAAAATCACTTGATTGGCCGGATGTTCACGAATCACAATATGGGTAATGGCCTTTTCTAGGCTATCTTCTGCCAACCCTTTAAAAAAAGGAATAGAGAGACTTAATTGTTTAATGTCATTGAGAGAAGGACGCTTTTCTTCCATTTTTCTATCATTTTCTCTAGAAACGGCTTTTAAACGCAAAAACGAAGCAATCTCGTCATCACTGAGGCTCAACAAATTCTGTATATACCTAAGTAATTAAAAAAAGGCAGCAGTTAATAAAGAGATTTTTAAGCTAGAGCAACATAAAAATACTACACTATCTTATCATTTCGTCATTAACTAACCAAGGTAATCAACTTTTATTGACAATAATTTGGATAACGATATTAATACGGCGATCACGCTTGAATATTATCAATGGAGAGACAACCAGCTATCTTTCTGGATTATTTTCCTTGTCCTGGCTATCTGGGAACTGCTCATCCTGCTCTTTTTGTTGAAGACGAAGTTGAACACGACGTAGGCGCACCCCTTCTAAGGTCGGTAGCTTAGGTAAGGGCAATTCGTTGTTGGGCCAAAGACAAAGATCCACACAGGGACAAAGGCAGGATGGGGGATGAACTCGACTCAGAGGCATGGGAAGAGTACAACGAGCACAGGATACCATTTCCCAGGCCGGCGAAAGCAATTCCTGAAACGTTTGTTCAGTCCCTTCAAGATAACAGCTTGTCTGATTTACGAGGATTCTCTGCCAAATTTGCTCAAAATTCTTAGAAAACTGAGTTCCTTCAAAAATCGGTTGAGGAAATAGACGCTCTTGAGATTTTGGCATAAGGATTCCTTTACCTAATTGCAACCAATAGGCGAGATATTCTTTAACTTCGATTTCAGATGCCATAGATGCCTAGATTACTCAAAAATAAGGAAGAAAAGGATATGTTGATCTCTAAAATTGCATTTGTTTAGATAATTCTGTTAAAACGCTGTTGAATCACACAAAGCATACTATAACAAAAAAATCTATAACTCAAGACTATTAATAACTTGTCCAGTTATCAAGCTAATTAGGAATTAACTTTGCTTGATTCTTTTTTATTTCCCTATCCTAGCGAGTTTTAGAGGGTTTTAGCAGTCCTACTCTAGATGATTTTAGATTTACGGTTGAGGAGCATCTAGCTGTTCCCCTAATTGGCTTAGGTTCAACGCATAGCCCCCCGTGACTAAATAAACTTGATCAGCGATCGCCCCCACTTGACGAGTTAAAGAACCCAGGCGATCGCGAAACAGTCGGCCCAGAGGATAGGCAGGAACAACCCCCCATCCGGTTTCTTCGGCAACCAAAATAACGGTCAAAGTTAATTTTTGTAAAGTAAAGATCAATTCTTGTTGTTGACCTTGCCATTGATCTTCTTCAAGGGTTAGTAAATTAGCCACCCAAGTTCCCAAGGAATCAACCAGGACAATCCCTGGCGGAATCACCTCTAAAAGGTTGGCAGAGAGATCCGTGGGAACAAGCAGAGTTTGCCAATGGGGAGGACGACGTTGACGATGTTTCTCTAGACGAGCTTGCCATTCCAGATCTTCAAGATCTTCCTGAGCCGTCGCCACATAAATAATTGGTTGACTAAATTCTTGTCCCCATCTTGTCGCCAAATTTTCTGCCCATTCACTTTTCCCTGATCTCGCTGGGCCGGTCACCAGAATAATGGCGGTTGATGAAAGAGTTGTCATTTTCAGAAAAAGCAGTTTGCCGAAGATCCTAAACGTTGGTCAATCTGGACGTAAACCTAAAACCTCAGTTAACACCATTTTCCCTAATTAAGAGATTAAATGATCAAAATTTAAAATGATTAGTTGACAGGTCTCTTCACACAACGGTACAATGGGAATTTGTCAACGATTCTCTTGAGCATTGGGAGTTTGTCAGAATCTTCCTAGTTAAAACATGCCCACTATTCAGCAGCTAATTCGTAGCGAACGCTCCAAAGTACAGAAAAAGACAAAGTCCCCCGCGCTTAAACAGTGTCCTCAGCGTCGCGGTGTCTGTACTCGTGTTTACACGACAACCCCCAAAAAACCTAACTCGGCTCTCCGTAAGGTAGCACGGGTTCGTTTGACCTCCGGGTTTGAAGTTACCGCTTACATTCCAGGGATTGGTCATAACTTACAGGAACACTCTGTTGTTTTGATCCGCGGCGGTCGGGTCAAGGATTTACCGGGGGTCAGATACCACATCATTCGGGGAACCTTGGATGCCACTGGAGTCAAGGATCGTAAACAGGGCCGTTCTAAATACGGTACTAAACGAGCTAAAGCTAAATAAAATCCCCTTAGGCGAGCTTATTTTCTCGTTCTTTGCTATCTAAAAAAGATCGTTTTAATACAAACCTAGCGATCGCTATCCTGCTCCCTCAGATTCGGAAAAGAATTCAGGGGAGACTATTAAAGTGTCTGTTTACCTCAAATTAAATCATTATGTCTCGTCGAGGAAATGTCAAAAAACGTCCCGTTCCCCCGGATCCGGTCTATAACAGTTGTTTAATCAGCATGACCATCCGTCGGGTAATGAAATCGGGCAAAAAATCCCTAGCTTCCACCATTGTCTATGATGCCCTCACGGCGATCGGACAAAAAACAGGGAATGAACCGTTGGAAGTTTTTGAAAAAGCGATTAAAAACTTAACCCCCTTGGTAGAAGTCAAGGCCCGTCGTGTCGGTGGGGCAACCTATCAAGTCCCGATGGAAGTTCGTTCTGCCAGAGGAACAGCTTTAGCTCTGCGCTGGCTAGTACATTACTCTCGTATTCGCGGTGGACGTACGATGGCTAGCAAGCTGGCTAACGAAATTATGGATGCTGCTAATGAAACAGGAGCCGCCATCAAAAAACGAGAAGAAACCCATCGTATGGCTGAAGCCAACAAAGCCTTTGCTCATTACCGCTACTAGAAAACGGGGCGGTTATCCGCCTTGATTTCTCAGCATTTTTTTTGCAAAGAAAAGTATAGAATTGTAAATAGTGTAAACGAATACCAAAGATTTAGCGAACACTAGCCGGGCAAATTTTAAGGAGGTAGCTGTGGCACGTACTATCCCGCTAGAGCGAGTGCGGAACATCGGCATCGCGGCCCACATTGATGCGGGCAAGACAACAACAACGGAACGAATCCTTTTTTATTCAGGGGTTGTTCATAAAATTGGTGAAGTTCATGAAGGAACTGCTGTTACCGACTGGATGGATCAGGAACGGGAACGGGGAATTACCATTACCGCCGCAGCAATCAGCACAAGCTGGAAAGATCATCGGATCAATATTATTGATACCCCTGGTCACGTGGACTTTACCATCGAAGTCGAACGCTCCATGCGGGTTCTAGATGGTGTCATTGCAGTGTTTTGCTCGGTGGGTGGAGTTCAACCTCAATCCGAAACCGTGTGGCGGCAAGCAGATCGCTATAAGGTGCCTCGGATTGCTTTTATTAATAAAATGGATCGCACCGGGTCTAACTTTTTCAAGGTCTATGGACAAATGCGCGATCGCCTGAGAGCGAATGCCGTTCCCATACAAATTCCCATCGGTAGCGAAAGTGAATTTAAGGGCATCATTGATTTGGTGAAAATGAAAGCCTATCTTTATGCCAATGATTTAGGTACGGATATTCAAGAAACGGATATTCCCGCCGAGATGCAAGAGCAAGCGGAAGAATATCGTCTGATCATGGTGGAGGCCGTTGCTGAAGCTGACGACGTTCTCATGGAAAAATATCTGGAAGGTGAAGAACTGACAGAAGCTGAAATTCAGTCAGGCTTACGTCAGGGAACGATCGCCGGTTCGATTGTGCCAGTCCTTTGTGGTTCTGCCTTCAAAAATAAGGGAGTCCAGTTAATGCTGGATGCGGTGATTGACTATCTACCTTCTCCCTTAGAAGTGCAAGCGATTCAAGGAACCTTGCCCAACGGTGAAACCGAAGAACGGAAAGCTGATGATGACGCTCCCATGTCGGCTCTAGCGTTCAAAGTCATGGCTGATCCCTACGGTCGTTTAACTTTCGTGCGGGTCTATTCAGGCATTCTCAAAAAAGGAAGTTACGTTCTTAACTCAACGAAAGACAAAAAAGAACGTATTTCTCGCTTGATCATTCTTAAAGCCGATGATCGGATCGAAGTGGATGAACTGCGAGCAGGAGACTTAGGGGCTGTTTTGGGATTAAAAGATACTCTCACGGGGGACACCCTCTGTGATGATAGTCAGCCCATTGTCCTAGAATCCTTGTTTATTCCTGAACCTGTAATCTCGGTCGCCGTAGAACCCAAAACCAAGCAGGATATGGAAAAACTGTCCAAAGCACTGCAATCTCTTTCCGAAGAGGATCCCACCTTCCGCGTCAATGTTGATCCCGAAACGAACCAAACTGTTATCGCGGGGATGGGTGAGTTACACCTCGAAATTCTAGTGGATCGGATGTTACGGGAATTTAAGGTGGAAGCCAATGTGGGTGCGCCCCAGGTTGCCTACCGTGAAACTGTCCGTAAAGCCGTAAAAGCCGAGGGTAAATTTATCCGTCAAAGTGGTGGTAAGGGTCAGTACGGTCATGTCGTCATTGAACTGGAGCCAGGTGAGCCTGGAAGTGGCTTTGTCTTCGTGTCTAAAATCGTCGGTGGTACCGTTCCCAAGGAATATATTAATCCCTCGGAACAGGGTATGAAGGAAGCCTGTGAATCAGGGATTTTAGCCGGTTATCCCCTCATTGATGTGAAAGCGACCCTAGTGGACGGTTCCTATCATGATGTGGATTCCTCGGAAATGGCCTTCAAAATTGCCGGTTCAATGGCAATTAAAACGGCCGTGATGAAAGCTTCTCCCGTTCTTTTGGAGCCAATGATGAAAGTCGAAGTCGAAGTTCCAGAGGACTTTATCGGCAACGTCATCGGCGATCTCAATTCCCGTCGGGGACAAATTGAGGGACAAGATACGGTAGGAGGGATAGCAAAGGTTGCTGTTAAGGTTCCCTTAGCAGAAATGTTTGGCTATGCGACCGATATTCGGTCAAAAACCCAGGGTCGGGGTATCTTCTCGATGGAATTTAGCCATTATGAAGAAGTCCCCAAAAACGTTGCTGAAGCGATCATCGCCAAAAGCAAAGGGAACGCCTAGTTAATTTAGTTCAGTCTTAACGTTACAATATAAGGACTTTGGGACTGATGCTAAATGTGAAGAATCAAGCAAAGGAATTTATTATTCATGGCACGCGCAAAATTTGAACGGAACAAACCCCACATCAACATTGGTACAATCGGCCACGTTGATCATGGAAAAACAACCTTAACTGCCGCTATCTCTAGCATTTTGACTAAGAAATTTGGTGGTGCGGCTAAAGGCTTTGATCAGATTGATGCCGCCCCTGAAGAAAAGGCTCGCGGTATTACCATCAATACGGCTCACGTTGAGTATGAAACGGCCAATCGTCACTATGCTCACGTTGACTGCCCTGGTCACGCTGACTATGTAAAGAACATGATTACAGGGGCTGCTCAAATGGATGGAGCAATCTTGGTGGTGGCGGCAACGGATGGCCCCATGCCCCAAACCCGTGAACATATTCTGTTGGCGAAACAGGTGGGTGTTCCTAGTCTAGTGGTTTGTCTGAACAAGGTAGATCTTGTGGATGATGAAGAATTACTGGAACTGGTGGAAATGGAGGTTCGTGATCTATTGAGTACCTACGATTTCCCTGGTGATGATATTCCTATTATCCGATGTGCTGGTCGCCCTGCTTTGGAAGGTGATGCTGAGTGGGAAGCAAAAATAGTGGAATTGATGGACGCGGTGGACTCTTACATTCCCACCCCCGATCGCCCGGTAGATAAGGACTTTTTAATGGCCGTAGAGGATGTATTCTCTATCTCTGGTCGTGGAACAGTTGCTACGGGTCGGATTGAACGTGGTAAGGTCAAGGTTGGTGAAACCGTTGAAATTATTGGTATCCGTGATACACAAACAACCACTGTTACCGGCGTAGAAATGTTCCAAAAGAGCCTGGATGAAGGTCTGGCTGGGGACAATGTGGGCTTGCTGTTACGGGGTATTAAAAAGGAAGAAATTGAACGCGGCATGGTAATTGCTAAACCCAAGTCTATTACCCCCCATACCAAGTTTGAAGGTGAGGTTTACATTTTAAGCAAGGATGAAGGAGGTCGTCATACACCTTTCTTTACCAATTACCGTCCTCAGTTTTTTGCTCGTACTACAGATGTAACTGGCACAATTATCGCCTTTACCTCTGATGATGGTGGTGCGGTAGAAATGGTGATGCCAGGCGATCGCATTAAAATGACGGTGGAGTTAATCTGCCCGATCGCGATCGAACAGGGAATGCGTTTTGCTATCCGTGAAGGTGGTCGTACCGTTGGAGCGGGTGTGGTTTCTAAAATCCTTGATGAACCCAAAACTGATACCAAGGGTGGTAAGAAGAAATAACCCAATGCCAAGGGTGCAACAATTTCAGTGAATGTTCAGTGATTAAGCAATGCTTTAACGAACGCTCTGCTTGGTCACTGATATTTAATGTCTATACTTCAAGTACTTAATCGTCTGAAGTTCCGTTTGTACAATAACCTCGAACCTTGAAAATTTAAAATAGGTAAAATCATGGCTGCTCTCCAACAACAGAAAATTCGCATCAGACTGAAAGCTTTTGACCGTCGTCTTCTCGATACATCCTGCGACAAAATTGTAGATACCGCCAATCGGACTAGTGCAACAGCAGTCGGACCGATCCCCTTACCGACTAAACGCAAGATTTATTGTGTATTGCGATCGCCCCACGTTGATAAAGATGCCCGTGAGCATTTTGAGACCCGTACACACCGACGCATTATTGACATTTACCAACCCTCTTCTAAAACGATTGATGCGTTGATGAAGCTAGATTTACCGGCTGGGGTAGATATTGAAGTGAAATTATAGATTTAAAACGATTATTTTTAGATCAGTCCTCGTTAAGATAACGGGGATTTTTTCTAGCAGACTTTTGGTGATCATTGGTTTGAATTGCTTAATCGTTGGGCTGTTCGTAGGATTTGCCCTGCTAACATAGCCGCCCCAAAGCCGTTATCAATATTCACCACACCAATTCCCGTTGCACAAGAGTTGAGCATGGTTAAGAGGGGAGCAAGGCCACCGAAACTCGCCCCATAGCCAATACTGGTGGGAACAGCAATAACAGGACAGTTGGCCAAACCGGCCACCACACTGGGTAAAGCACCTTCCATGCCAGCAACCACGATTAAAACATCAGCTTCACTGATTAAGGCTTGATGACTGAGTAAACGATGAATGCCTGCAACTCCCACATCCCAAAGACGTTGTACTTCAAATCCACAGAGAGTTGCGGTGATAGCAGCTTCTTCGGCTACGGGTAAGTCGGCTGTTCCGGCAGTCAAAATGCTAATCACACCCGTATATTTTACGGTTAATTCCTGTTGAATGAGGGCACAAATGCGGGCCACGGGATAATAACTGAGTTGGGGAATTTCTAGCATCAATATTTCAGCGATCACCGCTTCGATGCGAGTTGCTATGACGATGGGATGATAACGACCCATTGCTTGCATAATTTGAATGATTTGTTCTGGTGTTTTATCTTGTCCCCAAATGATTTCAGGAAAACCTGTCCGTAGATGGCGATGGTGATCTATTTTGGCAACGTGATCTAAAGATTCAAAGCCTAGATATTTAAGTTTTTCAAGGGCAGTACTGGGACTTGTTTTTCCCTGGGCAACGGCTTCGAGAAGTTGCTGAAGGCTATCAGGATTCATAGCGATAAAATTTTTGAATAGTTAGAGAGAAATTCAGAAAATTAACGAGTTACATTAAGCAGCGATCGCACCCGATCTAGGGGCCAATAAATTTTGTAAGCTTTGCCAACAATTGCCTGTCTCGGTAATACGCCCCAAAGGTGAGAGTCAAAACTATTATTGCGATTGTCTCCTAGTAGAAAATAATGCTCAATCGGAATGGCTTTGCTAGGCAAATCATAGGTAGGTGTTTCGGCTAAATAATCCTCCGCCAAGGGTTGTCCATTAATAAAAACCTGACCTTGACTAATATTAATCGTTTCTCCAGGTAAACCAATCACACGTTTAGTATAAAATTCTGAGGGTTGAGGATCAAGACGTTGTAGCTCTTCAGCCGGTTTAAAAACCACAATATCCCCTCGTTGCGGTTGGTAGTCGGGGTTTTCTTGCACCAAAATGCGATCGCCGACCTGTAGCGTTGGAACCATCGAAGGACTGGGAATAACGAAGGTATCGAGAGAACGGGCTAACCATTGGGGCAAAACATTCAGGGCTAATCCCACCAAAAAAATCAATCCGACTAGAATACTAATCAAGGTTCGTTGCAAAGATTTTGCAGCCGGAAAACTACGATAGACATGATAGGCTGCGATCGCCGTTAAACCAGGGCCAAGCCATAAAAGAGGAGCGTAAAACGCCTGGAGGCGCAGACAAACAATCCCTAAGGTAAAAAAGATTAAGCCAATAATAAATTGATGATTATAAAAATGTCCTAAACCTGGCAAAATTCGAGAAGCAAAGACGGCAAACCAGGCATTTTTCCATTGACGAGGAATTTTTTCTCGATAAAATTGGGGATTTTGATTAAACACTAATAATAAAGCATCAATCATGTTTCCTAAATAAATTGCTAGGGACATCAATAAATAAATCAGTCCACTAATAATATCTCCCTCTGGACTGAGAATTGACCAGAAACCAATCCCTAGACACAGGCTTTGCAGTGCAAACAAACCTAATCCTCGTAACCAATCTCCAGCATAGATCTGTCCTAGTCCAGGATAAAACATGGAGAGATTGACGGCTAACCAGGGATCTTTGGTGATGGGAGCAGAGGCGTTAGCGGGAGACTGGTGAGGAGAAGCATGGAGCGACAAAATAACACCTTCGCAATTAAGTGACAGCAAGCAATGCTCATTAAATCGAAAAATTAAAGAAATAGTGAATTAATTTTTCCTTATTTTAAATTCTAACAAAGGATGAAGCCCCAATTGATGATATTTAACCCTCATTAACAATGGTAACTTAAAGGAAATTGCCCTGAAAATACCTCACGGAAATTTCTCATTGCTCTAAATGTTAAGAATTATGTTATATATACGGATGCTAAAAGTTCTCTTTGCTAGATCGCTATGAGTTTCTCTCAGTGGAAAATTCCCTTGTTGCTGTTGTCCCTTGGCTTAGTAGGCAGTTCAGCGATCGCCGCTTCTTTGATGATTTTGCCTGCTCGCCATTCTGAGACACCTCAGTCCTCGGAGCCAAAGACGTTAGCCAGTCCCCAGCCGAATAGTTTGGACGATAACTTAATCCAGAAAGGAGTTAACGAAATCCTGAGCGTCTGTTTTCCAAAGCCAGTCACAGCCCAAGGCACTGAAAGCACTGAAACTGCCCAAAGCGGCGAAAGCTCATCGCCCCAGACAACCCAACCCTCTCAAAATCTGGCAACGGCTCCCTCTCCTTTAACCTCCCCTCAAGCGCTAGAAACCACGTCACCCCAGCCAACGACATCACCTCAAACCCCAGAAAGCTCTACAGATAAGCCTCAAGAAACTCCGCGATCGCTCTGCCAGAATTTAGCTGCCTCTATCAGTCTTTTCCCTAATCCAAACTCAGACTCTGAAGCCAACCATCAATCTCCCTCTTTCATTGGTAAATTAGCGGCTCAAATAACCCCCGCCTCTGACGAAAACAAAATTGTTCTTCCGACCGTTGCCCCTTTTCCCCAAATTAATGCCCAGGCAAAATTAGCCTCTGTTCCCATTATTATGTACCACGATATTCTCCCCAAAAAGGAGGTTTCCTGGGATGTGACACCAGGGTCATTAGAAGCCCATTTTCAAGAAATTAAACAACAGGGCTTAACTCCCATTAGTCCTGATATGCTGTTAGCCCACCTCCGCACGGGCATTCCTTTACCCAATAAACCCGTTCTTCTGAGTTTTGATGATGGCTATGGCGGTCACTATCAATATGTTTATCCGCTATTAAAAAAATATGGTTATCCAGCCGTTTTTTCCATCTATCTCAAAAAAATGGAAGGAACCACTAAACGCAGTAGCTTAACCTGGGAACAATTACAGGCAATGGCAGCCGATCCGTTAGTGACTATTTCAGCCCATTCCATTAGCCATCCTCCCGATTTACGGCCCCTAACTGACGATCAACTCAATCAGGAAATTATTATTTCCAAACGCCTATTAGAAGAACGTTTAGGGATTCCCATCCATTACTTTACCTACCCTGAAGGCAAATATGATGCACGGGTCAAACAATGGGTGATTGCCGCCGGTTATCAAATGGCCTTTTCGATGGATGATAACGATGAAAAATATGCTGGAGCTTCCCCCGATCTGCTCAGTATTGGCCGCTTTGGCCAGTCCAATTTAAAAACCGCGATCGCCTCAGCTTGGGGAGGATATCCGGCTCCCGTAACCGCAGATCAATTCAACTTAACGACTCCCATTGAACATCGAGAATTTAAGCTAAACGGTAACGATATTATTTTAGTCAGTGGTGGCACTCCCCGTACTATTCATGCCGATAGTCGCTATCAAGTCCCAGAAATCCTCAAGGGAACAGGTGCAGTGGCGGGAGTGGATGGTACCTTCTTTTCACTCAAATCTTTAAATTCTAATATTCTCATTGGCCCCGCTCTTAGTTCTAATCGAGGTTTTGTCCCTGGCAATAAGAGTGAAAATCCGAAACTGACTGGACGGCCTTTAGTTTTGATTACCAACCATTGGATTAAATTTATCCCCTTTGATCCCGAACGTCATAACACCTTAGCCGGCATTCAAGCCGAAGCCAATCCGACCGGCAATGGCCAAACCCCTCAAAATAGTGAAAGTCCACCAGTTTCGCCCAACGCTGAAACCACTCAAAATCCTAATCCGATTACCGATGCCTTTGTCGCCGGAGCCTGGTTAGTCAAAGACGGCAAGCCTAGTACTCCTGAGTCATTTGGCAATCTATACGGCTTTGATGCGCGGCGGAATCGGGCCTTTTGGGGCATTAATCAAGCTGGGCAACCTGTACTAGGTGTCACCCAAAATCTAGTGGATGCGGTTTCCCTGGGCCAAACTTTAGCTCAATTAGGTTTCCGAGATGCCATTATGGTCGATTCAGGAGCCAGTACATCCCTGGCCTACGAAGGCAAATCCCTCGTCACCTATCAGCCCCGTCCCGTCCCCCACGTCGTAGCTTTGTACCCAAAAGACGCATCAAACTTGCCGGTCACTCCTGAGCCAACACCCACGCCTCAGTCCCAATGATCTTAAACCCCTTATCCTTTAAAACCGTTTACGGCCATTGCCAATCAAGTTGGTTCTTGATAGCGGCGATCGCGCTTTTACTTAACGGTTGCCAATCTCGCCCGGGTCGCGCCGCCGGGGCGGGGCCGGGGGGGGCGGGCGGCGGCGGGGGCCGGGGGGGCGGGCCGGGG
>JAYKJI010000333.1:0-9594 GCA_035285405.1 Snowella sp.
GGGGGGGATTGAGACCCAGCAAGGGTTTCAGAGACTTCTGCTTAATGGGTCGCTTTCAAGGGGGACTAGGGGGGATTCTGCAACTTATGTGTACTGGGTTGTTAGATTTTTTTGAGTAAATGTTCTAGAAAAAAAGGAATGACTTGCCATTGGTTTTGATATAACTGTTTGAGGGTGATGGCCTCTTCTGGGGGAATCATCGCTGATTGGTATTGTAGGATAATTAGCACATTCCAGAAGGCCAAAAAAACAGTAATGGCGATCGCCGTTTTTTCCCCTAGACGAGAAGGAAATTGTTGCCAGAGATAGGCCAACCCCAGCACGAATAAAAAACTACAATTAGCAAACATTCGTCCTCCCACACTGGCCCCTTGCCACCAACACCACCAGGAGGCAATAAAGTACACCTGAAGGGCAAAGGCCAAAAGTAAACTACTGGCTAATCGTGGTAAGGAACGAGTTACCCAGCCCAAACCGATAATACTGAACAGCGTGAGAGGATGCCAAACAAAAAGCCCTCGATGACCAGAAAAAAGCACTTGCCAGAGAGCCGGTTGTAACCAATGAAAACTGTTACCATAGCCCCTGGCCTTACCTTCTTCTAGGTAGGGAATTTGAGTCAGGCCGCCGTACTGCCAAAGATAAATGAGCATTTGGGGAATTTGCATCAAGGCCGCCACGCTAATAAGAACAAAGATGGCTCGCAAGTAGTCTGGATGTTTAAGTTTTTGCCAACTGAGTTGCCAGGTTTCCCTTCTGTCGAGGGTTTGCTCTGTGCCTAGCCAGCCCAAAAGCACTGGTACGATTAAGAACAGACTGTCCTGGGGACGCACCCAAGCAGCTAACCCTAAAATGATCCCTAGGCCAATTTGGAAGCGTCGCTCTTGAATCCAGGGACGGGTCAAAGAAAGATACAGAAAGAGAGCTACTAAAAAGCTAGAAACCGCATGGGACATGGAGACTTCTAGGCAGAGATAGTAGGTTAGCGGTGAAGCAAACCAAATTCCCCCCACCGCGATCGCACTGGCCGTTTCTCCCCAAAAACGACGGGCCATTTTATAGGCCAACACTAAACCTGTTAACCCCAAACTAATACTGCCCAGGCAATACATTAATTCGTAGGGCCAGGTCATACCATTGGCGATGCCCGTTTGTCCCATCCCCTGTAATACCAAGGCCAAAAGATGGCCCAGGGCAAAAAAAGGTAAGAGCACAAATCCCAAACCTAACGTGTATTTACTGTATTCAGGAATGGGGCCCGGTACTCGCATCCCCCCGCCAAAGTTTGAGGCCGATTGGCTATAATAAGCGTACTCATTAGCAACCCGTAAATCACCGTCAAAGAGCAGCGATCGCAGAGGCGTGTAGTACCCCAAACCATCGCCAAACACGCCAAACCCGGCCAGAGAAAATCGCAACAGAAAAATACTGAGGGTGATCCCCACTCCTAGCCAAAACCAATACCGAAGTCTAGAACTATCGAAAATTGTCCATTCTCGAACCGTTTGGGCAAAATTCCTGATCGCCGTTTTCATCAAATGAATTGGATTCCTGTTTCACCCTGAAATCTAGCGGTGAGATCTGCTAAGTTTACCATTATGGCTCAAAGAATGGGCAGTCAGCACCTCTCAGAAATATCTAGACAATATCAACCAATGGTTTTGCCAGAATGTTAATCGACCCTATCACCCTCTCCCCTCAGGAATTGCAGACTGCGATCATTCGTGATCCCCTCACAGTTTCACCCGATACAACGGTGGTAGCAGCAATCACCCAAATGAGTGGTGTCAGGGCCATCTGCGAGACCGTTAAAAACCACAATGGTCAACTAGATGATCTACATCTGGGCGCGCGTTCAAGTTGTATCTTCGTTGTTGAAAATGGCAACCTGAAGGGAATGCTGACGGAGCGGGATGTGGTACGTCTTAGTGCCCAGCAGTTAGCGCTAGATCGTTTGACGATACGAGAGGTGATGACCGTTTCGATTATTACCTTGCGCGAATCGGCGTTTACGGATTTATTTGTTGCCCTTAATCTGATCCAGCAACATCATATTCGCCATTTACCCATTTTGGACGATCAGGATCGGCTCGTCGGGCTAGTTACCCATGAAAGTCTGCGGCACATTTCCCGACCGATTAATCTGTTGCGGTTGCGTCTGGTGACAGAGGTGATGACCCGTCAAGTGATTTGTGCTGGCCCGGAGGTTTCGATGTTAGCGATCGCCCAACGTCTAGCCGAGCATAAAGTGAGTTGTGTCGTGATTATTGAACCCCTCCCTGATGCTTCGGAATCATTATCCAGACCGTTAGGGATCTTAACCGAGCGGGATTTGGTGCAGTTTCAGGCCCTGGGCTTAGACCTCGAAAACTATCAGGCCGGAATGATGATGAGTAAACCCCTCTTTACGGTTTCACCAGGGTCATCGCTTTGGACGGTGCAACAGTTAATGGAAACTCGTTTAATTCGTCGGGTTCCGGTGACAGGAGAGCGAGGAGAATTATTGGGAATTGTGACTCAAACCAGTTTGTTACAAATTCTGACCCCCCTAGAACTGTACAAACTGACGGAGATATTAGAAGAAAAAGTGGTCTCGCTAGAGGATGAAAAAATCGCGCTTCTAGAAAACCGCACCTTAGAACTGGAAAGAGAAATAGAGGCTCGCATGGCCGATCTGAGGGCGAAAACTGAACAGGAAAACTTAGTGGCCCAAATCGCTAATCGGATTCGGATGTCCCTTAATCTCCAGGAGATTTTAACGGCCTGCGTTCAGGAAGTACGACATTTCTTACAGTGCGATCGCGTTGTGGTCTATCAATTTCAAGCCGATGGCACTGGTGTGATTGTGGCGGAATCTGTGGAAGACCTGTTTTTGGCATCCCTGGGACACCACACGCCCCAACCTTGCCTACCTCCTGAGCGAACCCTCTCCTATAGCCGTGAACAACCCACCGTCGCCGCTAATATTTATCAGGTGGATTATCCCGCTTGTCACCTTGAAATGCTGGAACAGTATCAGGTTAAGGCCAATCTATCCGTTCCCATTCAAGTCAATGGCCAGTTATGGGGACTCTTAATTAGTCATCAATGTACGGACTATCGAGATTGGCAAGCGGCGGAGATTGCCCTTTTGCAGAATATTACGGTGCAATTAGCGATCGCCATCCAGCAGGCCCTGGCCTATCAAGAAATACAAGTACAACTAAAGGAACGTCAATTTACCGAGTCTCGTCTTTGGGAAAGTGAACAACGCTATATATCCCTGGCTGCTGCCGTTCCCGTTGGCATTTTTCGCAGCGATCCCCAGGGTTCCTGTTCCTATGTCAATAAACGTTGGTGTGAAATTGCGGGCATTTCCTCAGAAGCCGCGATGGGGAATGGTTGGCAACAAATCATACACCCAGATGATCGAAAACACGTCGTCCAGCAGTGGGAGCAGTTTCTTCAAGACTCTGATACCGTCAAAACGGAATTTCGGATGCAACGCCCCGATGGTGAAATTACCTGGGTCTATGCCCAGGTGGTGACGGAATGGAATGCTAATGGACATATCATTGGTTATGTCGGTACGGTGACAGATATCAGCGATCGCAAGGTGGCAGAACACCAACTACAACAATTAAACCAAGCATTAGAAACAAAAATTGCTGAACGAACCCAGGAACTGTGGCAAGTGAATTGTCTGCAACAGGCGATTTTAAACAGTACAGACTATGCCATTATCTCCACTGACCTCAATGGCCTGATTCAGTCCTTTAATCAGGGGGCAGAACGAATGTTAGGTTACAGTGCCGCAGAAGTAGTGGGCAAAGTTACCCCTGCCATTTTCCACGATGAGCAAGAACTTAGGGAGCGAGCGGCTTCCCTCTCTTTAGAATTAGGTCGCAAGCTAACTTCAATGCTGGAGGTTTTCACGGCAAAAACCAAGCAGGGGATTTTTCAGGAACAGGAATGGACAAAAATTCGCAAAGATGGTTCTCGCTTCCCTAGTTCCCTAGTGATTAGTCCGCTAAAAAATACGGATCAACAAGTGATTGGCTTTGTCAGCATGGGTAAGGATATTAGTGCTCGCAAACAAGCCGAAATTGCGTTAAAAGAAAGTGAGGAATTGAATCGTCAGTTAATTACAGAATTTCCTGTCGGCCTCGCTAGTTGTCGTCTGGACGGACAGTTAGTTTATGTCAATCCCCATTTTGCCAAGATACTAGGACGAACGGTAGAAGAAACCCTCAATTTAAGCTATTGGGATATTACGCCGATCAAGTATCAAGCTCAGGAAGCGGAACAACTCCGACAACTCCAGGAAACAGGAAGCTATGGCCCCTACGAAAAGGAATATATTCACAAGGATGGCTATCTCGTAGCAGTTTCATTAACAGGATTACTGATTCAACAAAAGGGAGAAACGCTTATTTGGTCTAGTGTGCAAGATATTAGCGATCGCAAACAGGCTGAACAAGCAATGCGCCGACAGACAGAGCAAAAACTGCTATTACGAGAAATTACCCTAAGAATTCGGCAATCTTTGGATTTACAGGCCATTTTTGACACCGCTTGTCAGGAAATTCGTCAGTTCATGCAGGCGGATCGGGTGGGTATTTTCAAGTTCTATCCCGAATCTAATTTTGACGATGGTGAATTTGTATCGGAATCCCTGGTGGTCGGCTTCCCCTCCGTATTAGCGATTCGCGTCCATGATCACTGCTTTGGCGACAACTATTCTTCTCTCTATGCCAATGGTCGATGTTTTGCGGTAGCGGATATTTACAACGGTGGACTCCAAAACTGTCACAGTAATGTACTGGCTCAATTTCAGATCAAAGCCAACCTGATTTTACCCCTACTCTGCGGTGAGCAATTGTGGGGTCTGCTCTGCCTTCATCAATGTGCAACGCCCCGTGTTTGGCAACAGGAAGAAATCGACTTTCTCCAACCCCTGGCTAATCAATTGGCGATCGCCATTCAACAGGCCAATCTGTTTGAACAATTGCAGCAAGAACTCACCGAACGACAGCAAACCCAGCAAGCACTCACTGAACGCAATCAACAACTGATCCGTGCAACCCGCCTTAAGGATGAATTTTTGGCCAATATGAGTCATGAACTTCGGACTCCCCTCAATGCCATTCTAGGGATGGCGGAAGCAATGCAAGAAAGCATCTTTGGTGAGATTACCGAGCGACAGAAAAAATCCTTACAAACCATTGAGCGCAGTGGTCAACATTTACTCTCTCTGATTAACGATATTTTAGATGTGGCCAAAATCGAATCCGGCCAGCTTGAGTTGCAATGTCAACCCACCTCTGTTCCGTCTCTTTGTACCACTAGCTTGGCTTTTATTCAACAACAAGCGTTCAGCAAACAGATTCATGTAGAGATTCAATTACCCCAACATTTGCCCGACCTCTTAATAGATGAACGACGCATTCGTCAAGTCCTGATTAATCTCCTCAATAATGCCGTTAAATTTACCCCAGAAGGTGGCCGGATTACCCTAGAAGTGAGTCAAGTTGCTACCCCACCAGAAAATGCGGCTGATTTGCCTCCCCCATCCTATTTGCAAATAGCGGTCATGGATACCGGCATTGGCATTGCGCCGGAAGATATCCCCAAACTGTTTCAGCCCTTTATCCAAATTGATAGTGCTTTGAATCGCAAATACGAAGGGACGGGTCTGGGTTTAACGTTGGTTAAACGTTTAGTGGAGTTGCATGGTGGCCAAGTAACCGTTAGCAGTGAGGTGAATGTCGGGAGTTGTTTTCGGATTGAACTGCCTTGCGCTGTGTCTGAGTTCAAGGCATCGCCATCAACCTTCCGAGCTGAATCGACGATCGCCGCTAATGGGCCTAATGCTAATGAGTCTAGGGTAACTGGTTCTCCCGTGATTCTCTTAGCAGAGGACAATGAAGCCAATCTGATCACCCTTTCCTGTTATTTAGAAGCCAAAGGTTATCAATTGATCACGGCCAAAGAGGGTGAAACGGCGATCGCCTTGGCCCGATCAGAACAGCCGGATGTCATAGTGATGGATATTCAAATGCCAGGCATGGATGGTTTAGAAGTGATCCAGCAAATGCGCCGGTCGCCTAATCTCAGCAGCATTCCCATTATTGCCTTAACGGCCCTAGCCAAAAACGAGGATCGCCAAAGATGTTTGGAGGCCGGTGCGAATGAATATTTAAGCAAACCTGTTCGCCTCAAGGATCTGGCCCAGATCATCCAAGAACTTTTATCCCACGAGCCAGATATCTCCCATGAATAAGCTCCTTACCCCTGCTGCCAACCATCGGACTTCTAGTCTCCTACGTCAACCCCTGTTAGTTAGCCCCCAGACAACGGTGCTGGCCGCGATCGCCAGGATGGAGGAAGAGGGAGAGAGTTGTGTGTTAGTGGTCGAGCAAAATAACGAGGGAGATGAGCTTCAGCTTATTGGAATTCTTACGGAAAGAGATCTCATTCGTCTGAGTCTGCAATCCACGCCCCTAGACCAGTTACCGCTTCAAGGGGTCATGAGTCAGCCAGTCATTACGCTTCAGGAAAAGACGTTGGTTGATCTTCAGGCCGTTCTTAGCTGTTTTCAAAATCATGCTATTCGGCACTTGCCCATCCTGGACGACTGCGATCGCTTGGTAGGACTTTTAACCAAGGAAGCCTTAATCAATAGATTAATACCAGAAATATTGTCCTTAAGAGATGCTCAAATCGAAACCCAGAAAATCCAACTCAAGCAAGAGCAACGCTACCATGTCCTAATAGATAACGCCAACGATGCCATTTTGTGGGCCAATGATCAGGGGCAATTACTAGAAGCCAACCGCAAGGCAGAATTACTATTAGGGTATAGTCGAGATGAGCTAAGGCAAATGCACATTAGCCAAATTCATCCCCCCGAAGTGCTGGACTTAACCTATAGCCATTTTCAAAATAATGTGATTCAGCATAATCTAGGAGAGACCTTAGACACGTTAATACTCTGCAAAGATGGAGCAAAAGTACCAGTTGATATTAATGCTAGTCGCATTGAGTTAGACGGTGAAATAATTGCTCAGGGAATTTTTCGAGATACGACAGAGCGGAAACAGGTAGAGGCCGAACGCCAGAAACTCACCGAACGTCTCACCCTGGCCCTCAAATCTGGAGAGATCGCCTGTTGGGAATGGGACTTAGTAACCAATACTGCGATTTGGGACGACCGAATGTACGAACTATATGGCGTTGACCGAGAAAGCGATCGCCGTCCAACCTGTGACCTTTTTGTCGCCGCACTCCATCCCGATGATCGCGCCAGGGTGGAAACACGACTCCAGCAAGCCATTTTAGGGCAAAGAGATTATGACATTGAATTTCGCGTCGTCCATCCCGATGACAGCATTCATTTTATTAAAGCCCACGGCGTTGTTGTTCGCGATGCCCAGGGAAATGCTCAAAGCATCACGGGGGTTAACCTAGATATTACCACCCAAAAGCAGTCTGAACAATCCCTGCGAGACTCTCAGCAATTTATTCAAACCCTACTAGATACCTTACCCCTCTGCGTATTTTGGAAAAATCGAAAATCGGTCTTTTTAGGCTGTAATCAACCCCTCGCCGATCTGATGGGCTTGTCATCCACAGAAGAGATTATCGGTAAAACAGGGTTTGAATTTTCGCCGACGACCACGGAAGCTGATACGTATGCCAAAGATGATCAATGGGTGATCACATCAGGAGAGCCTAAATGGGGAATTGAAGAAACGATGACTCTCCCCAACGGTGAACAGATCTGGCTGGAAACCCACAAAGCTCCCCTACGAGATGGGCAAGGCCAGATCATTGGCATCGTTGGTGTATTTCGCGATGTCACAGCCCGTAAACAAATCGCCGAAGATCTCAAATCGGAAAGAGCTAGATTACAACTGGCTTTAGATGCGGCTCAAATGGGAGCCTGGAGTTGTAATCTTGCTACGGAGAAACTGCTTTGGTCTGATCGGGCTCAGGAAATTTTTGGTTTTGTGCCAGGGACTTTCTCCGGTGAACGATCCGCCTTTTTGTCCATGGTACACCCTGAAGATCGAGAACAAGTCATTCAAGCCATCGCCCACACCTTGAGTACTGGAAATCCCTATTTTTTGGAATACCGTATTTATCGTTTAGATGGACAAATGCGTTGGCTTTCGGTTTGGGGTATTCTCTCTCCCGATCAATCCTCTACCGAACATCAAATTATTGGGGTGGTTGCCGATATCAGCGATCGTAAACAAGCCGAAGCCCAATTACAGCAAACGAATCAAGAACTCGCTCGTGCCACCCGCCTCAAGGATGAATTTTTGGCCAATATGAGCCATGAACTCCGTACACCCCTCAACGTTATTTTAGGATTGACAGAAGGACTACAGGAACAAATCTTTGGAGAACTGAACGAAAAACAGACCCAAGCCTTACAAACTATTGAACGAGGAGGGTTTCACCTACTAGAACTGATTAACGACATTCTGGATATTGCCAAAATCGAATCGGGTCAGATGGAACTGCATTGTGCTCCCACACCGGTGCTCTCTATCTTTGAAGCCAGTCTCACGTTTATTCGACAAATAGCTCATCGAAAACAGCTGCAATTAGAAATGCGATTACCGCCAGATCTACCAGACCTCTTGGTCGATGAGAGACGAATCCGCCAAGTCTTGATTAATTTGCTGAATAACGCGGTTAAGTTTACGCCAGAAGGAGGACGCATTACCCTAGAAGCCAGTCCCGTGCCGTTGGTTCATCAAGCGGAGCCAGCGGGGGAGCCTGCTGTCGTGCAAAATTACTTGCAAATTGCGGTCATTGATACAGGCATTGGCATTGCACCGGAAAATATCCCCACATTGTTTCAGCCTTTTATGCAAATTGACGGTGCACTAAGTCGCAAATATGAAGGTACGGGTCTGGGACTAGCCCTGGTGAAACAGATGGTTGAACTGCACGGTGGCCAGATAGGACTCACCAGTGAGGTGGGGGTCGGTAGTCGCTTCACGATTGATCTCCCTTGCAGTACCTGTCATATTCCCGCTGTACCGTCGCCGACTATGCAAACCGAGGACTCTCCTGAACCAAGCCGTTCATTTGTCATCTTGCTGGCCGATGATAAAGCCAATATCTTGAGTATGGCAAGTTATCTAGAAGCCAAAGGTTATCAATGGCTTGCTGCGGAAACGGGGCCGGAGGCGATCGCCCTGATCAGTGCCAAAAAACCTGATTTAGTATTGATGGATATTGACATGGCAGGACTAGATGGCCTAGAAGCAATCAAGCAGATCCGTCTTGATCCCCAACTGGCCCAGATTCCAATTATTGCCCTCACAGCCTTAGCCATGGAAGGCGATCGCGAGCGTTGTTTGGCAGCAGGAGCCAATGAGTATTTATCCAAACCCGTTAAACTCAAATACGTAACGAATCTGATTCAGCAACTATTAGATTCTCCCTAATCCAGTGACCGCAACCTTGTTGATTAGACTTGTTGGGTTATAAGGGATAATAAGAAAAAAAGCAATGACCAGAAAATCCAAGAATGCTAGATATAGAAAGGATATTCAAACAAGATCGCTTAATACGGGGGATGACAGGGCTAAATAG
>JAYKJI010000334.1:0-3221 GCA_035285405.1 Snowella sp.
TAATGAATCCCTTTCAGACTGCTGGTGCCTTCAGTTGGTGCGAACTAATAACGACAGACCCTACCGCCGCTAAAGCATTTTATGGAGAGGTTTTTGGTTGGCGTTTTAAGAAAGGTCAAGTGACGAATGCTCCCTACACCGTTATCGAAGTGGAAGGTCAAGAAATCGGCGGTATCTCTCCCGCTCCCCCAGATATGAAACCGATTTGGGGAACCTATGTCACCGTCAAAAATTTAGAGGCAACTCTCCAGAAAGTAGAAACATTGGGCGGCAAAGTGCTTATTCCCCCGATCGTTATTCCTCCCTCATCGAAGTTTGCCCTCATTCAAGACCCCCAGGGTGCGGCGATCGCTGTCATCAGCTACAGTTCATCTGACAGTTAACAGCTTAATTTTCTGTTTTTCCATCGAGACAAAAGCTATGTTCTATCACCAGAGTTATTCAAACCTAAAGAAATTTCTGAAGTCCAATTGCCAATTCTCAAAATTGCCTCAGAATCAGCTACAGAACGTGCAGAAATCGTAGCGCAAAAAGTCATTGTAGCTTCGATCTATATACCCACCCTAAACCCCTATTAACTTGCTACTTAGGTTGAGATAAGGAAATTTCCTGTATAATTACAGCACTTATCGGGATCTCGACGTACAGTTTTTTTTCCTACAAGGCTTGCTGAGTAAGGATTTTAGCTTTTTGTCTGTATGGTGTAATTAAGCAAAGTGCTGTAATAGTTGGAATTTTTAAAATATTTGTCTAACAAGGTATCTAGGAATGATAATTAATGATTGTCTATCTAAATGTCTTAATCAACTCTACGTGAATTAAAAAAACATCATGAATCAGAAAATACTTGTTGTTCTAACAAGCATTGAAAAGTATCCAAATTTGAAGCGAGCTACTGGTCTATGGCTTGGAGAGGCTGTTCACTTTGTGAAGAAAGTCGAAGAGGCTGGCTATGAAATTGATTATGTCAGCCCTAAGGGTGGATATACACCGATTGATCCCCACAGCCTTGAAATGGCCGATCCCATTGATTGGGAATGGTATCAGAAGAAAGAATTTATGAACCGTCTTGGAGCAACACTCAAACCCAGTGAAGTGACTGCCGATGACTACATTGCCATTTATTATACTGGCGGTCATGGAGTGATCTGGGATTTTGCTGACAATAAGGAACTACAATCCATCAGCCAAAAAATTTATGAAAAGGGTGGTTTTGTTTCTTCGGTCTGTCATGGTGCCGCAGGCTTGCTAAATATCAAATTGTCAAGTGGATTTTTGCTTGTGAAAGACAAAGAAGTTACTGGCTTTTCTAATGAGGAAGAGAAGCTGGCGGAACTAGATAAGTTTGTTCCTTTCCTGACAGAAACTGAATTAGTAGCACGAGGGGCTATTTACAAAAAAGCAGATGAGCCTTGGGCCCCTTTTGCGGTTGAAGATCAGAGACTCATTACGGGTCAAAATCCCGCATCTGGTGGGGCTGTTGCTGACCTATTAATTGCGGCTTTACAGTAGAAAGCTAACGGGGACATTGAAAATTTGGCATTCACCTCCAAGTCCCCATATCGCTATTTGTTCCGCTTCCGCCATGAAAATGATTGATACAGATCACCATCAACCCCTTCACCCAAAACTCAAAGATTTCTGCGAGCCACCTCCCCTTTGAGATAAACCCAGAACTCAAGCAACTGCTCATCCGATAAACGACGGCGGGAACTCACCCCATAACGAGATTGGAGATAAGCCCGACCCTGTTCAAGCGTTCATCCCAATTGCCCCATATAAAGATTAGTTTCTTGTTCGATCTCATCCCAGTGATAAGTGGAATCTTCCATTACCTCATTAGAGACAGACTCAACAGATGGAACAACCTGATTAATCACTGGAGCAACTGGAGCAACAGAAGAAAGCATAGACAAATCAAGGGACGGCTGAGAAATCGAGCGAATCCCTTCAAGATCAGACTTTTCTGCCTCACTTAAAGCATTTTCAATAACCCAAGCAATTGGTGACTCAGCGTAACCTGACTCAATGTTGAACTGAGCTAACGCCTCACAAGTGCCACAAGCCAACATTTCCAGCTTAATCTTGAGAGCCAAATTTTCCTTGGCCCGGTAATCTACTAAATCCGTTTCCGATAACCCACTAATCAGTTAATGAAACTCTAGCCAATGATAATAGGTCAACTCTCGAATTTCTTCCTTCATTCCACTCAGTACATTACAACGCTTTGCCAAAATCTCTTCTATTTCCTCCTTTTCTTTGATTCCACTATGCGGATGAATTTTCTTTAGGCAACTCAATGTGTGTCTTGATATTTTTCGAGAAGGGCTAAAATATCAACTAGTTGTCATCGGTGGAGATTGTTAGGGTTGAGTTGGAATCGAAGGATTACAGTACGATATCGAGTTTCGATTAATATGAGTAATTAATATGAGTGTTTCCTGTTTAGTGATTGGGGGTGGTATTGCGGGGTTAATGGCAGCAACTCTGTTGGCTCGTCATGGCATAGATGTCATTGTATTGGATAAAGGACGGGGGATTGGAGGACGTTTAGCGACCCGTCGCCTAATTTATTCAGAAGCAATCGCTGGTGTCTTTGATTATGGAGCGCAGTACTTTACGGCTAGTGATCCCGAATTTCAGACTTGGATAGATGAATGGTTAGCGGCTGGCATTATTACGGAGTGGAGTCAGGGCTTTTATGAAGAAACGGGTGCTTTTAAGGCGAGTCATAAACCCTGTTATCGGGGGGTGAAAAGTAATCGCAGTTTGGCCCAATATTTAGCCGAATCTTTAACGGTTTACACCAATACGCAAGTGACCCAGTTAAGTTGGCAGGATTGCTATTGGCAAGTTCACACTCAAACAGGTCAAATGTTCAAGGCCGATAGACTACTCCTCACACCTCCTGTTCCCCAAAGCTTGGCCCTTTTGGATCTCTCTGGCATTGTTTTAACCCCCGAAGTTAGATACAAACTAGAACAAGTTAGCTATCATCCCTGTATTACGCTGTTGGCCCTGTTGGAAAAACCAAGTCAAATTCCAGCACCAGGGGGATTGTGGGGAACGGGTACTCCTTTGGGATGGATGGCTTGCAATAGACCTGTTGGGAAATAAAAGAGAAACAGAAAGTTTGCACAGTAAGGATTTCATCATCTCTTACCAATTAGGCAGCATTCAAATAGAAGTTCCATAAACCAGTAGAATTCAACATCAAGCGG
>JAYKJI010000335.1:0-7028 GCA_035285405.1 Snowella sp.
AAACCGCTTGGCTCAAGAAGAGCAACGAAGAAGAGATGATCGCACACGAGCAGAGAATGAGAGAGCTGAGGCAAGAGAACGCGAGGCTCGCCGAGCTAGAATCGAAACTCGATGCCGTATTGCCGAAATACAATTTCAACTTGACCCCTCCAACCGAAATCGACAAGCCTTGAGGTCAGCTTTGGCCCTGTTGGCAGAATACGGTGATTTGTTTTAGTTGAGGTTCGGCGATCGCCGTTCTTAAGTGACCATGAAGTCTAAACTAGAAAAAATAGACCTAGGAGATAAAGGCAATGGCTACCACCGCTGATGACGTTTGGGCATTACTCGAACAATTAATTGAGTCCCAGAAAGAGACCGATCGCCGGATGCAGGAGAGTATGCGGGAAGCTGATCGTCGTTTTCAGGAAACAGAGCGACTGCTCAAAGAACAAAGCCAAAAAACAGATCAGCAAATTAGGGCGGTCAACAAAGAATTGGGAGAATTGGGGAATCGCCTGGGGGAATTTGTGGAATGGCAGGTGCGTCCGGCGGCGGTTAAATTATTTCGGGAGCGGGGCATTGCGGTACGGGAAATCTCCAGGGATGTTTCGGTGGATAATGGCGAAGAAGGCATAGACGTGGACGTCTTAGTTGTGGATACCACCCAGGCAGTGGCAATTGAGGTAAAAAGTAAACTGACCCAACGGGATGTGGATGAGCATTTGGAGCGGCTAGGAAAATTTAAGCGATTGTTGCCCCGCTATCAAAATATTCAATTGATGGGAGCGGTGGCAGCCATGGTTACGCCTCCAGAAGTGGCCCGTTATGCCTACCGTCAAGGTTTATTTGTGCTCGCCCAATCCGGGGAAGATTTAGTCATTCTCAATGATGTCAAGTTCCAACCGAAGGCTTGGTAAAGCTGGCGATCTCGCCGTTGTTCAGGGGCGATTAAGAGGTCTTGGTAGTTAACATTGCTTCGGTCTATGCTACGCTTCAGGCGTTGTACCGCGACATCGCCAAAATTTTTTGTAAAAGTGGTATATGATGAGTCATAATCACCGATCATTATCTATGTCAATAATCAACAAAGTGCTTACTGGTGGAGAAGCCCATAAAAGTCGTTTCCATGACGAGAAAGGCAATTTTCTTGATATGGGCGGTTTTGTTTATCTTCCCCACTGTTTAGTCACGACACTTTTGCGTGTAAGTATTGGCTATAGACCAGTTCTGCCTTGGTTGGGTTATCGAGCGATTAAGTATCTAGAAGAGTTACTTCAACCGGATTGGGCCATGTTGGAATGGGGATCAGGAATGTCAACTCTATGGTTTGCCCAGCGGGTAAAAAGCTTAACTAGTATTGAGGACTACCAGCCCTGGTATGACAAAGTTAAATCAACAATCAATAAAGCTGGTAATGTAGATTACCAATTTAAACCAGGGAGCGATTATTTTAGCTTGGACAACTATCCCGACTCGAGTTTCGACTTTATTCTCATTGATGGTTCGGAGAGAGGAAATTGTGCTGAAGTTGCCATCACAAAAATAAAACGGGGGGGGGTACATATATCTTGATAATTCTGATAAACATTCTACTCCGGCAGGTGGAGATACTAGAATTGCTGAGGAAACCTTGTTAAAAGCAGTTCAAGAAAGAGGCGGTGAAGTCAAATATTTTGTGGATTTAGTTCCAACTTATTTGGCGGTAAATCAGGGAGTACTGATCAAAGTTAGTTAGTTATGGACGGCAAATTTACGCAAGCCAAGGTAGCCATTGCCCATCTGGGAGCAAGAAAACATTATCAAGAGCCAATTTTATTTCATCAGTGGGGAATCTTAGACACTTTTTACACGGATTTTTATGCTAGAAACAGTTCTTTTTTCTCGTTACTTAGATCAAAGCTAATCTACTCTCGGCTGCCTAAACCGATCAAAAAAATGGCAGACCGTTATGCCCCTGAACTAGATGGAGCTAGAGTTATTGATTTTCCCCTTTGGGGTATTCAATACCCTATCAAATTAAGCAAAGCATCTTCTTCGCAAGAAGTGGATGAAATACACATATCTACTGGAAAAGAATTTAATCAAAAAATTATTTCTACAGGACTGGGGGATGCCAATATTATTTATGGTTTTAACAGTGCTTGCTTGGAGGTGTTTCAATTTGCAAAAAATAATGGAATTAGATGTATTTTGGATCAAACTTTGGCGGTAAAATCCTTGGAAATTCAGTTACTAGAAGAGGAAGAACAACGATGGCCAGGTTGGTCAAAATCCCCTTTCACGACCAATTCTGCGATGATAGCCAAGTTGAACAGGGAAAGACAAGAACAAGAACTGGCTGACCATATCGTGTGTGGCTCTGAATTTGTGAAGCAGTCTCTGATAGAAACTGGCATTGCAGCCAACAAAATTTCAGTAGTTTCTTTAGGGAAAAGTAACACTAAAAATTCTTCATTAGGTTTATCAAATACTGAACTAAAGAGAGAAAGCAATAACCCATTAAAAATTCTTTTTGCTGGCTCCGTCTGCTTGAGAAAAGGTGTTCCTTATTTACTTGAAACTCTGGCGCTTCTGGAAGACAAAATCCCCTTTGTTTGTAAACTCGCGGGTGACATTACTCTTAACGAAGAAAAGCTTCAAAAATATGGTAACGTTTGTGAATTTTTGGGCAGGGTTCCCCGCTCAGAAATGGATAGACTTTATCGCTGGGCGGATGTTTTTGTGTTACCTTCTGTTTGTGAAGGATCTGCCATGGTTACCTACGAAGCAATGATTTATGGATTGCCAATCATCACCACATATAACACTGGTTCTATTGTTAGAGATGGTATAGATGGTTTTATTGTCCCCATTCGTGATCCCCAGGCCATAGTCGATAGCTTATTAAACATTCATCATAGCCTCGCTAAGTTTAACGATAATCAGGATAGGGCAGATTACCTAAAACTTAATAATGAAAATGCCAAAAATACTCTCAAACATCTTTTAGAATCTTTTAACTAAATAGTTTTTTTGTGGACCTACCATGTCTTTCAACAGCTATAAAAGTATCAGCCAAGTGCTCAGGGACTTTCCCCTAATATACGAAGAAAAATCAATTCTTGAGACGATTCCCATAACCATTGATCCCTGCTTTCAGGAAAGACTTTCGTTGGTTCTACAAGAAGGGGTGGTTTTCAATTTTAACCCTAATAAAGTGAATCATCAATGCAAATAACAGACAAGTATCACCTAAACTAATTTCGACCATGGCCGATTTCCTTCTTTTCCTTTTCATAAGTATCTGCCTTGCCATTGTTGGTTGGTCATTGATTCGCCTCGAAAGAATTTATCAGTTTCCGTTCTTTATGGCGTCTGTGTTTCTTTCCTTTATTTTGCCCCAGGCGATCGCCATTGTCGAAAATCCGGGAATCGGTGTTACGAATGCTGCGGTGGAAAGGATGCTGATTTATGCAAGTTTGTGTGCGGCGATGTGTTGGATTGGTTATCAACTTTCACCAAATTATAAACTTTTCAATGGGCTTAATCTTGAAATCGATGAAGATAAATTATTCCACGCCGGCATAGTTTTATTGATTATTGGTCAGGTCTGCGTGTTTATGCTATCAAGAATTACTATCCAGACCTCTGCCGCTGCCGGTGGGAACTGGACTGGCCCAGCTACAATTTTATACTTCTTTGGCGGAACCCTTAGCATTGCCTTGCCGATATTTCTCATTCGTACCTTACAAAAACCCTCTTTAATCAATCTTATTTTGACATTCGTTGCGGCCTTTCCCACCATAAGTGCCATTATTTTTTTCGGTCGTCGTCAACCTACAATTTCTTTTTTAATTACCATAGGGCTATGTTTTTTCTTTGTCAAAAAGTACATTCCTCCTAGGCTACTGCTAGTGGTTTTAACTCCCATTGCCGCCTATGTTATCCCCACTTTAGGCGCCTTAAGAGGTAGATTTTGGGAGTTATTATTTGCCGGTCAATGGAATGAAATTAGAACCGCATCGGAGCAGGGATTAGATACTGTTCTTGAAGGAAATATTTTAGAACTCAGAAATGCGACGTTGATCATGGACTATGTCAGTCAGCTTAATTATTATAGCTATGGGGCAAAACTATGGAATGCCTTTATTTTTCAATTTGTACCCGGTCAATTGGTAGGCTTTGATTTCAAACGCTCTTTACAATTTAACCTCGATCTTGATTTAGTCGGCTACTATGCTTATCGGATACCTACAGGCTCAACATTAACAGGGCTTGGTGACTCCTTCATGGATT
Source organism: Snowella sp. (assembly GCA_035285405.1). GTDB lineage: Bacteria > Cyanobacteriota > Cyanobacteriia > Cyanobacteriales > Microcystaceae > Woronichinia. The sequence continues at coordinate 4,258 of JAYKJI010000335.1, forward strand.
TTGGCTTTTTGGGATGCCTGTTTTTTGCCCTGATGGCTTATTTTTACAAAACTCTATGGACTTCAGTTTTTTATAGCCGCAGTATTGTTGGTATTATTCTATATACTGGTATAGTAGATTCAGCCATGGTTGGTCTTACCCATGAAATTGGTAGATTTGTGAATGAACTTATTTTTAATGGTGGAGTTGTTTTTTTAATAACTCTATATTGTAAACGTCCCAGCTATCAAGAAAAATAAGTATTCTGGAACATAAAATGAAGCTAATCTAGAAATCGTTTTTCGCATTGTCTGACGTAAAGCAAGATATGCCAATTCTTTGCTATTATAAAGAAACTCAATTCCAACATGATTAGCATTTTTGAGGACGCACAATTCAATTCAAGAATATTTAAACCCTTCCTTTTTGACAACACAAAAACTAGTTCAATGTTTTTGTTGCTTATGTACCTAATCTAAATTCCAACAATGATTAAACACCAACTTGACCAAACCGTTTTTGTCGATAGGGTAAACTATATTCAAGATATATGTAGAGGGAAAAAAGTCCTCCATCTTGGAGCAACTGATGCCCCTGAAACTATCAATGCGGTTAAACAGAACAGATTATTGCACCTGAAACTAAAGGAGGTTAGTGCCTCACTAATGGGCTTAGATATTAACAACGAAATGATTGAGTGGTTATCAAAAAATCATCAGATTAATAACATTCAGCATGGCAATATAGAAAATCCGGGAGACTACCCTCAAGAAGATTTTGATGTTGTTGTAGCAGGGGAAGTTTTTGAACATTTGAGCAATCAGGGAAAAGCCCTTGATGCCATTCGAGAAAATATTCAATCTACAACTAAGCTGGTTATTACTGTTCCGAATGCTTATTCATTAAAGGGTTTTGTTCGGGCTATGGGAAAACATGAATTTATTCACCCAGATCATACTCTACACCACTCTCCCTACACATTGAAATCCCTACTAGAAAGACATGGTTTCGTCGTAGAAAGTGATTTCAGCTATGTTAACGGAGGTCGAGGGTTAGCAGCAAACATTGCCAATTCTTTTTTGAAATTTTCTCCTCAACTGGCTGAGGGTATAGGTGTTGTTTGTAGGCTTAAATAGAAACTATGAAAATCGTAGCTTTAACTTCTGTCTCTGGCCCATATATTTTTGCTCGTTATTCTGCTGTTGCCTCTCAATCATTTCATGATGAAATTACGTTGATTGAAGTAGGAAGTACATCGATAACTTATCCATGGCAGCATCCTGACAAAAAGACAAATTACCAAAGGCTTGTCTTGTCAAATCAGCCAGAAGAATTACAGTCTAAGTTTAAGGTCTGCAAAAATATATGTAATAATCTAGCCAAAATAAATCCTGATATTCTTGTTATTGCTGGATATGCTCGTTTATCTATGTTGTCAGCATTATTATGGAGTCTTATCAACAAAAAGCCAGTAGTTCTCATGTCAGAGTCCAAAGAAGATGACGAACCTCGTATTTGGTGGAAAGAGATAGTTAAAAGTTGGCTTATTAATAAATATTCCAGTGCACTGGTAGGAGGATACCCCCACACAAAATATTTAATCAAGTTAGGATTTCCTGAACAGGCTATATTCACCGGCTATGACGTAGTAGACAATAGCACCTTTCACCCTGACACCATCAAACAATTACCTGACCCTCTCCATAAACCTTTCTTTTTAGCCATCAATCGTTTTGTTCAGAAAAAGAACTTGGCATTATTACTTTCCGCCTATGCTACCTATCAACAACAGCAGGGTGTTCATGCTTGGCACTTGGTTTTATGTGGCGATGGCGAACGCCGATCTGAGCTAGAAAAGCAAATTAAGCAATATAATCTGCAAAACTTTGTCCATTTACCGGGATTCCTGCAACAAGATGAACTGCTTCCCTACTTTGCCCATGCTCAATGCTTTATCCATGCCAGCACCACCGAGCAATGGGGATTGGTGGTCAACGAAGCCATGGCCGCAGGCCTACCAGTGCTGGTTTCCAACCGCTGTGGTTGCTTTGAAGACTTGGTTATCGAAGGCGTCAACGGCTTTGGCTTTGATCCCGAAAATCAAGAGCAACTAACTAAACTTATGCTGAAAATGAGTTCAGGAGAAGTAGACTTGGAAGCAATAGGGCAAGCCGCCCTAGAACATATCCAACAATACTCCCCCGAGTCTTTTGCCCAGGGACTAAAACAAGCCATTGATTACGCTATGAGTCAACGAAGTAGAAAATGTTGATCCCCAAAAAACTAGATTTACTTCCCTGTACTTTTAAGTATGATCAATTCAACATCACTCCTAAGCCAGAATATTTACTACATCATTGGCAGCAAAGGCAGCGATCGCCCTAGAATTGAACAATTAATTAATAAGGATTTAAACCTAGAAAATTACGTCACCCTAGCGGGATTTGCCCCCGATGAACAATTAGCAGAATCTAAATCAGCTTTTATTGACTCAATTACAGTAAAACCTTGAGAACACATCCGGCAAACAAGCTAAAAAATATACTAAACTGAAACCATCCCTATCCCCCGCACTATCCCTCCCGCTAACCCAGACATCCAAGCAACCCTACCCGACTTAATCAGATTTTTGCAAGACTACAGAGAATGATATGGACAAAGCCCAGATAATTGATTACGAATCTGACTTTTACGCCTGGGCTAGCCAGCAGGCAGAACTATTGCGACGGATGTTGATGCACAGGATGAGAATTTTAATCAGCTTTCTTGCCCTGGGGTTTAATGTCCCCAGG
>JAYKJI010000336.1:0-6650 GCA_035285405.1 Snowella sp.
GATAGATTAAACAAAATTCGTATTTTGACTTCTCATCATAAGTATAAGTTATCTCTGCTTTTTCAGTTTATACTTCCCTAACCCACATTTCTTTCGTTTTTTGACTTTTTCAGCAAGCCCTACTTAAACCATTATAGAGAAATTTCCCGACTTCCCAACCACTGCAATTATCATAGGAATTGTCCCCTTCCTTACGACTTGTGACCGAACGCGACCCTGACTGGCTACGACTGCAAAAAGCTCTCTCTGTGGAAGCAGAGCGGGGTTTTACTGACTTGCAAGGCAATCAATACCGTTTTAGTGAATTTTTGTGTTTGAGTTTAGGGCAATCACCGCCTCCTGGTACTCCTGCCCATTCTCGTCAGCGTTGGCAAGAATTAGCCATCAAATTTAGCCAATATGGTCAACAAACCCTAGAAGAACGTCAAAGTTTAGTCGCTACAACCCGCCGTTTTTTACATGAATTACGCCAAAATCTGGAAACACCTACTGCCCCTAAAACTGTTGTTCGAGAAGTTGAGACCAAGCCCCTGGCTCCTTTGCCGACAAGTAATAAGGCGATCGCTTTAGATCAACTCTTAAAAGAAGTTGAGGAGATTGGCACCTATCGAGCGAAAACCTTAGCGTATTTAAACCTACAAACGGTTCGGGATTTACTCTTTTATTTTCCTAGAGATTATATTGATTACGCTCAACAAAAAAGTATTATCGAATTAAAAGCAGGGGATACGGTCACGATTATCGGTCGCGTTGTTAAATTTAATATATTTAATAGTCCCAAAAATCCCAAACTCGCTATTTTTGAAATGATGTTACGGGATCAAACCGGACGCATTAAACTCAGTCGCTTTTTAGCCGGTAATCGTTTTACCAGTAAAGCCTATCAAGAAGGACAAAAAAAACGTTATCCCCCAGGCACAGCGATCGCGGCTTCAGGATTAGTTAAAGAAAATAAATTTGGGCTAACCTTAGATAATCCCTCTATTGAAATTTTAGAAGACCCCAATTCTCCCGTTGAATCTATTAATATTGGGCGCGTTCTGCCCGTCTATCCCCTCACCGAAGGCGTTCCCATTGATTTACTACGAAAATGTGTCATTACTGCTCTGGGGGCCGTTTCCCAATTAGAAGATGCTTTACCGCCTGCTATTCAAAAAAAGTATGACTTAATAGATTTACAAACGGCGATCGCTCAAATCCACTTTCCCGATAATAATGATAGTTTAACTTTGGCTCGACGACGATTAGTGTTTGAAGAATTTTTCTATTTACAACTAGGATTTTTACAAAGAAGATATATTCAAAAAGCCACTGAAAAAAGTGTTATTTTCACCCCTAGTGGTGAATTAATTGAAAAATTTAATCAACTCTTACCTTTCAAATTAACCAATGCTCAACAGCGAGTTGTCCAGGAAATTTTAGAAGATTTAAAAAATTCCACACCGATGAATCGTCTAGTTCAGGGAGATGTGGGATCAGGAAAAACCGTTGTCGGAGTTTTTGCCGTTTTAGCCGCCTTACAGTCCGGTTATCAAGCGGCCTTTATGGCTCCGACGGAAGTATTAGCCGAACAACATTATCGTAAATTAGTGCAGTGGTTTAATCTGCTTTATTTACCCGTTGAATTATTAACGGGTTCGACTAAAGTTAAAAAACGTCGTGAAATTCATACCCAATTAGAAACGGGAGAATTACCGTTATTAGTGGGAACCCATGCCCTGATTCAAGATAAGGTTAATTTTAATCGTTTAGGCTTGGTCGTTATTGATGAACAGCATCGTTTTGGGGTACAACAACGGGCTAAATTATTAGCAAAAGGGGAAGCCCCTCATGTTTTAACCATGACCGCTACTCCCATTCCTCGCACCATGGCCCTAACCTTACATGGAGATTTAGATGTTAGCCAAATTGACGAATTACCCCCAGGTCGGCAACCCATTCAAACGACCGTTTTAACACCGAAGGAACGGCAACAGGTCTATGATTTAATTCGACGAGAAGTGGCTCAGGGGCGACAGGTTTATATTATTTTTCCCACTATTGAACAGTCAGAAAAATTAGATTTAAAGGCCGCCGTAGATGAACATCAATATTTATCAGAAACAGTGTTTCCCAACTTTCAAATTGGTTTACTACACGGACGCATGAATTCAGCCGATAAGGATGCCGTTTTAAATTCATTTCGAGATAATGAAACTCAAATTATTGTTTCCACTACGGTCATTGAAGTGGGGGTTGATGTGCCCAATGCAACGGTAATGTTAATCGAAAATGCGGAACGGTTTGGTTTATCGCAATTGCATCAATTACGGGGGCGTGTGGGTCGCGGTCAACATTCTTCCTATTGTTTGTTAATGACGAATAGCAAAAATCCTGACGCTCGTCAACGGTTAAGCGTTTTAGAACAATCCCATGATGGCTTTTTTATCTCTGAAATGGATTTGCGTTTGCGGGGGCCAGGGGAAGTTTTAGGCACTCGTCAATCGGGTTTACCAGACTTTGCCTTAGCCAGCTTAGTGGAGGATCAGGAAATTTTATTGTTAGCCAGGGAAGCGGCAGAAAATTTAATTCAAAGCGATGTAAATCTAACTAATTTTCCGATTTTGCAAGGGGAGTTACAACGGCGTTATGAGAAGATGATCGGAGCAGAAATGTTAACTTAATTTTTAATTTGGCTTAAATTTTGCCTAAGGGCGATCGCTTCTATAAATCTCAACATCCCTATTGCCCTTTTGGTAAATCTTATCACGCCATTCAGAATGCTTCCGTCCATTGTCCATAATAATAAGCTCCAAAATTTTTGAATGGATACTTATCAACTATTCACTATCAACTATTCACTAAATCATCGTTATTTTGAAGACCATCTAACATCTCCTTGACAAAACTGGTACATGGCACGGCAATCAAAACACCGAGGACACCAGCCACCTTAGCCCCAATTAATAAAGATAACAAAACCCAGACTGGATGAACTCCCGTAAATTTTCCTAGCAATCGAGGGGCGATCGCATTTTCCACCAATTGATCGATGATAGTGGCAATGGTAAAGACTTTTATGCCCAGCCAAAAACTATTGAGTGTGGCTAAAGAGCTAATGATAATAATACTAACGCCACCTCCAAAGGGAAATAAGGCCATGAGGCCAATCACCAATCCAAATAATAAACCAAAGGGAACATTAAAGAGAATAAAAGTAAGAATTAAAGATAATCCTAATAAAGTGGCGACGGTTGCTTGACCAATATAATAATTTTGAAAACTGCGTCGTAAGCTTTGTCGAATCCGATGTCGCCAAGGTCGGGGGAACCACTGGAAAATACCATCCCAAAAACTTTTTCCTCGCAGCAATAAATAAACCGCAATAATGATAATTAAACCTGCTTCAAAAATACCACCAGCAGCCCCAATAAAAAAGCCTAATACTTGCCCAACAATTGCCTGTAACTGTTCTGGTAGTTTCTCCGATAATTTATTTGCCAATTGACTTAAATCGGTTGGTAATTGCCATTGTACAGACCAATCATGTAGGGCTTTTAAGTGATGACTACTAGAGGCTCCCCATTGGGGCAGGCTTTGTAACAGTTGATTAATTTGAGTCGCTAATAAGGGAATCACTGTAATTGCAATTAATCCTAATAGAATAAATGCCATCGATAGTACTAAAATGACGGCTTGTAATAACTGAATACGAGGATGACGTTGTAACCAGCGCACGGGATAACCCAAGATAAAAGCAATCAAATTAGCAATCACAAAAATGCGAATTGGAGCTTGGAAATAATCAATAATGAGGGTTAAAACCCAACCATTTAAAACCATCAAGGGTAATACCAACCCCCAAACAATAACCTGTTGTCCCTTTGGTGGCAGCCCCTTAAGTTTAATCATGGTTCTTAATCATGGTTTACGGTTGTGAATAGTAGGATTTAATTTAGGAATGCAATTTTGCCTGAACTTGTCGGAAACCTTCATAGAAGCCAAGGCTTAGGGTTGCTAACAAAAGAGGGATCCAAAAATAAATGACTCGATAAGCTAATAACGCTCCCAACAGTTGTACGGAGGAAAACAGTGACGTTAAACTTAATAAAATGACTGTTTCAAAGATGCCTAGTCCTCCTGGTACATTACTAATTAATCCAACAATTTGAGCTAATAAATAAATACCAAAAAAGCCAGGGTAGCTGAGGGAGGAATGGTTTGGTAAAAGAATATAAAGAATGGCCGCGGCTAATCCCCAATCGATCGCCGTAATGATAATTTGCCAAAGGGAAAGATAAAGTGGAACATGGGGTAAACGCCATTTGCCAATTTGAAGCGATTGACGGGTTAAAAGACTTAGCCAGAGATAGGCTAAAGTCAGGGTTAAGAAAATAAATCCTAAAGGATGGACTGAAGCAAAAGGCAGCCGCAGAAAGGGAGGAAGTTGTAGGGGGTCAATTAGGAAAGTAATCCCACCCACCGTCAATAAACCTAGCCAAAAGCTGAGATTACAAAAAGCAATAATACTAGCAATTTTACGATTGGAGAGACCCCATTGGGAATAAAAACGATAGCGAATAGCACTACTACTGAGTAAGGCTAGTCCCACACTATTGCTAATGGCATAGCTCACAAATCCCACAAATCCTGTTTTGAAATAGGGTAAAGATTCTCCCACATATGTTATCGCTAGGGTGTCGTAGGCCGTTAGGAAAATATAGTTAATTACCATTAGCAAGCCTGCCCCTAACAGATGTTTACGAGGAATACTTTGGAGACTTATTAAAACATTTTGCCAGCCATAGCGATGTAATTCCTGGTGAATTGCCCAAAGGGAAAGACCAAACAATAATAATCCTAATAAAGCTGGCGCGAAACGTTTTAAGGCTTGCCATCGATTAGTCATTTGTCCTATCAACAAGCCGTTCCCAAGGAATTTTGGCTGGCTTTTTCCTGTTGAACTTCAATGACCGTATGGACGTTTCCTCTCGGATTAAAGTCTGCTTTGATTTTGACAAATAGAGGATCACAGGCCGCAACAAAATCATCTAGGATCACGTTGACAACCTCTTCATGGGAAATACAGCGATCGCGGTAATGATTAATATAAAGTTTCAGAGCCTTTAACTCGACAACAGATTGATCGGGACAGTAGGTGATATTAATGGTGGCAAAATCAGGATAGCCCGAAAAAGGACATTTGCAGGTAAATTCGGGAAGGGTAATATGAACATCATAGCGACGGCCAACCCTCGGATTTGGAAAGGTAATTAACTGTCCAGACTCAATCAGACGTTCACCATACTTAACCGCAGTACTATTTACGTTCGTAGGCAGATTCGAGACTTCATTCATGGAAAATAGATTTAATGGCCATTAACAATTCTTCTATTATGACAAAAGATTACCCTCTCCTATCTGCAATTCTTACAAACTGATTGCTTCTCCTCTAAGAGGAAAATGATTGTAATAGGGGATCGAGTTGACCTTGAGCATCGAGTTGATAGAGTTCCTGACAGCCACCGATGGGTTGATGGTTAATAAAAATCTGGGGAACGGTTCGTCGCCCTTCTGCCCGGACAGCCATCTCATTGCGGGCGGTTTCGTTACCATCAATTTTATATTCAGTGAATTTTACCCCTTTCCACCACAGGAGCAATTTCGCTCTGATGCAAAAGGGACAGGTTTGCCAAGTGTAAATTTCTACTTTAGCTTTAATCTTGCTGGGATAGCGTCCTAATTGAGTATTGAGAAAATCTAGCATATTTATATATGATGAAAAAAATCCTGAAAAAAGACGTAAAACAGTATAAAAAAAGCTCTTTGTCGTTGATTCGTTATTGATCTTAACATTTGGGAGCAGCATCATTGATGGTAATGCAATTAGAGCAAGTAGTTCCTTTCGGCAGATCACTAGATGAGTATATCAAAATATTTGATCTGAGCGAGTCCGATCTCCAAAAATCTATTTTAAGTGTGGGAGACGGCCCGGCTAGTTTTAATGCGGAAGGAACACAACGGGGTTATCGTATTAAGTCTATTGATCCATTGTATCTTTTTACGGCTGAACAAATCCGCGATCGCTTCTATCAAGTGGTAGATAACATCATTGAACAAGTAGAACGAACCCCTCAGGATTGGGTTTGGACTTATCATCAATCCCCAGCAGATCTCAGAAAAAATCGAGAACGAGCCACTCAACTATTCTGTCTCGATTATCCACTTGGTCAAAGGCAAGGTCGCTATGAAATGGGAGAATTACCCAGCTTGACCTATCAAGATCAGCAATATCAACTTGGTCTAAGTTCCCATTTTCTTTTTCTCTATTCGGAGCATTTAGACGAAAGCTTCCATCTAGATTCAATCTTGGAAATGTTGAGAGTCTGTGAAGAGATCCGAATTTTTCCCTTATTGACTCTGATGTCGCAGCCATCACCCTATTTGGAAAATATAATTCAACACCTAGCGAAAAAAGGCTATCATTGTACAATACAAAAAACGGCCTATGAATTACAGCGAGGCGGCAATCAAATGTTAAAAGTGACGTAAGCGTTCAGGGGGGTAGCACATTTACCAAAATACTTAAAACCCTTGTATAGCAAGGGATAGATGAGATTCATGCGATGGGATGATTTCGCTTAAGCGGTCTAAAAGGCGATCCACAACTT
>JAYKJI010000337.1:0-37014 GCA_035285405.1 Snowella sp.
CGTCTCTCCGTTTTATTGCCTCTAAGAGTCCGCAGTTACGATAAACTTGCCAAATTTCCCTATATTGACCATAATTAGTTACAACATTCCAAATTTCTTCATCCGAAGCATTTAAGTCGTGTATTAATGGTGTGTTCTTTAACCGCTCGATAGACGGATCAGTTATTACAGTTTTTTTAGTAAACAAATTTTTAATGCTTTGAAAAATTGATAATATCATTAGCGGACTTCTTTAAGAGTAAGTGGCGTAAAGTACAGTTAAGATAACTGAAATAATTTAAAATATGTTTTTAGGCGTAAAAGAGATGAGCAAATAGCTACTTATAGAGAAATATCGTTAATTCAGTATAGAAACAGATAAATCTTCCGACAGTGAAGACAGCGATCACCCTTTCATAATCGTCTCCCTAGCCAACTTCACGATAAAATAACCCCAAACCGTTAATGCTCAATCCATTATCACACTTTTTGGATAGAGCAATAAACTAAACTATTCATCAAAAAGAAAAATGACTCAATTAAATCGAATTACGATTGATCCTAACCTCTGCCTTGGACAGCCGACCATTCGAGGAATGCGAATCACCGTCAGCTTTGTCCTCAAACTCTTGGCCAGCCAACTTTCTATACAGGAAATTGTAGCCGCCTATCCTGAACTAGAACCAGAAGATATTCAACAAGCTCTTAATTATGCTGCTTGGGTCGTTTCCGATAGAGTCATAGATATTCCTTCCGCATGAACAATTTGCGCTTAATTGCTGACGTACATATTTCCCCTTTAACGGTTGCCGACTTAAAAGCTCAAGGCTACGATATTGTACGAACAACAGATTTACTTCCTCCTACAGCCAGCGATGCCAAGATTCTCGAACTTGCTAGGCTCGAAAACCGCATCGTTGTAACTCAGGATTTAGACTTTTCTATGTTAATTGCTTTAGGAAAATATGATCAGCCAAGTTTAATTACCTTACGTTTATCATCAGCTCAACCTTCATTAATTACTCAAAAATTACTGGATATTTTACCTCAACTCAAATACGAACTTTTGGAAGGAGTTGCGTTAACAATTAATGACAAATCTATTCGTATTCGTAAACTTCCTATTTCTTGAAATTTACAGCGATCGCCGTTTCCAAATCTTCTTCCCAAGTAACTTTACGATAAAATAGTTTACATCCTTTACACTGTACTTTTCCGCTCCTATTATCATGGCCACTGTTTCCATCTTACCCATTTCTAGTCCCGATGGAGAAATACTCTAGCAAGCTTTAGTGAGAAAACTGACCTCAACACATCGCCAGGGATCAACAAAATTGGTGTGTCATTCCTTATCCTCAAAAAACGATAATCTTAAGTTTTGTTGTTAATCTCATTATCGAGATTTCTTGTTTGATATTAAACAACTTAATCATACTCACTTGCACTGATTTTTCTTAAACAATATGTTGACACTTCTGTTAATCCCAATAAACCTAGAAAGAATTATGCAAGGCAGTCTTGAATTCCTGTATCGTTCTATGACCATGCCATTGTTTAAGCTAGGTCAAGAATCCGTTACTTTATTATGGTTAATTCAGGTTTTTGGATTACTTATTATTGTCAGTTTATTAGCTCGGAGCTTGAAGCGATTTTTAAAGAATTTTTTGCTCTTAAAATTAAAAATTAACGAAGGCAATCGAGAAGTTATTAGCTTATTAGTGGGTTTAGGACTGGGAATATTAGGATTTATTCTAGTCTTACAAGCAATGGGTATTCAGTTAGCCAGTTTTGCAGTTATTCTTGGGGGTTTAGGTATCGGTATTGGTTTCGGGTTACAGGAATTAACCAAAAATTTAGTGAGTGGTTTAACCATTTTAGGAGAAGGAAAATTAAAAGTTGGTGATTTAATTGAATTTAATAATAAGGCAGGTTATATCCGAGAAATTTCTATTCGTTCTACAGTTATTCGGACATTTAGAGGCAGTGATTTAGTAGTTCCTAATACAGAACTAACCAGTGTCACTGTCGAAAATTGGAATTATGATAATTGCCAAGGACGCATGGAAATTCCGATTACAGTCGCTTACGAAAGTGATCCTGTTTTGGTGACAGAAACTCTGTTAGAATCGGCTTATATGGAAAAAAGTGTCCTCAGAAATCCACCGCCTAAAGTCATATTTAAAGGCTTTGGAGAACACGCTCTTGAATTTGAACTGTGGGTTTGGATTGAGAAAATTTACCAACGATTATCTATTCTGAGTTCCCTTAACTTTATTATTCAATATAATTTTCAACAACGGGGAATTGAAATTCCTTTTCCGCGACGAGATGTTTGGTTGCGTAATCCCCAGGCGATCGCCTCTGAAACTAGCGACTTGATGGCAAGAGAAGAGAATCTAGAAACCATAAAATCCCTCTCTAGAGCCAGTCATCCTCCCCTGAAGCAATTGTTAAAAGAATTACCCTATTTCGCCAACATTAATGACCTCGATTTGCGCCAGGTGATTGAAATGGGAGAACGAAAACGCTTAAATGAGGGGGAAATTCTTGTTAAACAGGGTGAATATTTTCGCTTTTTTTGTGTGGTTCTGACAGGTAACGTTGATGCTATTTACGAAAATGATAAAATTAGCAATCGTCTTTTTGTATTTGAGTCGGGAGACTACTTTGGAGAACTGCCCCTAATGTTAGATATTCCCTATCCGACCACGATGCGAACAGCAGAGCCATCTTTGCTTTTTTTAATTCCCCAGGAATGTTTTCATGAACTACTTCATCAATATCCTCACTTAGCCGATCATGTGGTAGAAGCGTTAGCGGAACGTCAGGATACTTTGGATCGCCATAAGCAAAAATTAAAAGAATTGGGTTTATGTAATGATAGCGACTTTAATCATCCGATTATCTGGATTCGTCAACGTCTCTCGCAAATTTTTGGCTTAATCCAGTCAGAATCCTAAGCTATTAAGGCAGTTTATTTTCTCTTATTGGAAAAGGGGCGATCGCGGTTAATAAAGGGTAAGAAAGCGATCGCCGTTTATTTTGGGAATAGGCATGACTTCCTTGATCATAATACATCTGCTCAAATTCCACTTCACAGAGGACATCGCTCAACCGTCTTTAGGTAAAGAGGAAGCCAGGGGTTATGCCCGCCGTTTTCTCGCTCGATGAATTTTGGAGATTGCTCATGATAACGGAACCCATTACCCTCAAGAACCTAAAATATTCCCCTAAATTACCTCTGCTCCTGCTCAGTATTGGTCTGGGAATTCTCTGTATCAAAATTTTACTGAGAGTCGTTATTTTTGTCCCCGTTGGCCAGGTCGGAATTGTGGAAACCTCCCTGGCGAAATCGCCTCTGTTACCAGGCCTCTATTTGTTTAATCCTTTAGAGACAGTAACGCTGGTTTCAACTCGAATTCGAGTCTTAAAAGAAACTTTGGAAGTCACGTCGAAGGAGGGCATTAACTTTAATCTCAAGGTGGGTTTACAGTATCAAGTAGATCCTCAATCGTCGGAGTTATTTTACGAAAAAGTTGGTGATAACGAAACAGCGATTATTTTAGCCAATCTCTCGGCGGCTTTACGCCCGGTAGTTAGCCAACAAAATTTGGCAACCCTCTACAGCGATCGCAGTGACTTAATGGCGATGAAAGTTCGACCGAGTTTAGAAGAAACCTTGAAACCTTTAGGTTTAACTGTTCATAAAGTGACCTTCCAAGGTCTGGTTTTACCGGAAACTATACAAGCTACTCTGAAAGAACGATTTACTGCCCAACAATTAGCTGAAAAACGCAAAATTGAAGCTAAGGGATTAGCAGATGCTCTCAAACAATTTAAGGATTATTTTCCTCAAAAGACAATCATTAATGTCGCTGCCGATGATAGCGTGCTACGGGTTCAAGAACCCAAATAACCACCAATACGCTTATCATGAATTTAGCCTCAGGGTAATCAGAAGAAACCTGAGGTTTTCAATGATAAAGTTTGTTAATTGTTAGACTTTTCGGAAAACTTTTGAATTGTCTCCAAACTATCTTTCCCCCAAATCTAACTTCATTATCCTAAACGCGATCTTCTCCCTAGGCAACTTCACGATAAAATAACCCTAAACCGTTAATCCTAAACTCATGACCACACCCTTTACCCCTGCCGAAATCGCCTCCGAAGGACTCAAACCCGAAGAATACGCCGATATTGTCCAACGCTTAGGCAGACATCCCAACAAAGCCGAACTAGGGATGTTTGGGGTCATGTGGTCAGAACATTGCTGTTACAAAAACTCTCGCCCCCTCCTCAAAAACTTTCCCACCAACGGCGATCACGTTTTGGTCGGGCCAGGAGAAAACGCAGGGGTCGTAGATTTAGGTAACGGACTGCAACTTGCCTTCAAAATCGAATCCCATAATCACCCCTCGGCGGTAGAACCCTTTCAAGGAGCCGCCACAGGAGTCGGGGGCATTTTGCGTGATATTTTCACGATGGGAGCCAGACCGATCGCCATTTTAAATTCCCTACGGTTCGGAAACCTAGACGATGCCCGTAATCGCCGCATTTTTATGGGAGTCGTGGATGGTATTTCACACTATGGTAATTGCGTCGGTGTACCAACCGTTGGCGGTGAGGTCTATTTTGATCCCGCCTATTCAGGTAATCCCCTCGTTAATGCGATGGCTTTGGGACTAATGGAAACCGAAACCATTGTCAAATCGGGGGCCGCAGGGATTGGTAATCCTGTCTTATATGTTGGTTCCACAACAGGACGGGATGGTATGGGGGGAGCCAGTTTTGCCAGTTCGGAATTAACCGATGACTCCATGAGCGATCGCCCCGCCGTTCAGGTCGGTGATCCCTTTTTAGAAAAATCTTTAATTGAAGCCTGTTTAGAAGCCTTTAAAACAGGAGCCGTAGTGGCTGCCCAGGATATGGGAGCCGCAGGTATTACCTGTTCCACTTCCGAAATGGCCGCCAAAGGTGGGGTAGGCATTGAACTGGATTTAGATAAAATTCCCGTGCGAGAAACGGGCATGATTCCCTACGAATATTTGCTGTCTGAGTCCCAGGAACGAATGTTATTTGTAGCCCACAAAGGACGAGAACAGGAATTAATTGATATTTTTCACCGTTGGGGCTTGCAAGCTGTTGTCGCGGGTACAGTAATCGAAGACCCCATTGTTCGCATTTTATTTCAAGGAGAAATTGCGGCGGAAATTACCGCGACAGCTTTAGCAGATAATACCCCCATTTACCATCGAGAATTAGTCAAAGAAGCCCCTGAATATGCCCAAAAAGCTTGGCAATGGCAAGCTGATCAATTACCTTCTTCTCAACCCAATGGGATTGAAATTAACGGTCAATTAAAAAGCTGGAATGACGTTTTAAAAATCCTCTTGGACACTCCCACGATCGCTTCAAAAAAATGGGTTTATCGTCAATACGATCATCAAGTGCAAAATAATACTGTTTTATTGCCAGGGGGAGCCGATGCCGCCGTTATTCGTGTTCGTCCTGTCAATGCTAATCCCCAAGACTGTACCATTGGAGTTGCTGTTACAACGGATTGTAATCCCCGTTACGTTTATTTACATCCTTACGAAGGGGCAAAATTAGCTGTAGCAGAAGCAGCTCGAAATTTGAGTTGTGTGGGAGCAGAACCCTTAGCGGTAACGGATAACTTGAATTTTGGTAGTCCCGAAAATCCCGTCGGTTATTGGCAGTTAGCCACCGCTTGTCAGGGGATTTCAGAAGCTTGTCGAGAGTTGAGTACACCCGTTACAGGGGGCAATGTTTCTCTCTATAATGAAACCCTAGATTCTGACGGCAAACCTCAACCCATTTATCCGACTCCAGTAATTGGTATGGTGGGTTTAATTCCCGATTTAGCTAAAATTGTCGGTCAAGGTTGGCAACAAACTGGGGATTTGATTTATTTATTAGGGAATAATAATCACAATGCTTTGGGCGGTTCGGAATATTTAGCAACCCTTCATCAAACGGTAGCGGGTCAGCCTCCTAGTCTCGATTTTGCCTTAGAGAAAAAAGTGCAAGCCGCTTGTCGTCATGGTATTCGTCAAGGTTGGTTAAATTCCGCCCATGATTGTGCAGAAGGGGGTTTAGCTGTGGCTTTAGCCGAGTCTTCTATTAGTGGCAATTTAGGGGCAGAAATTGTGATTAATACAAACAATCAACGCTTAGATGAATTGCTGTTTGGAGAATCCGCCAGTCGTATTATTGTTTCCGTTCATCCCCAATATAAAAAGACTTGGGAAAGTTATTTACAAGAAATTTTAAATACTGATTGGCAAATATTAGGCGTTGTAGGTTCCGCTTTCGGTAATTTAACGGTTTTAACGCCCGATAATACCGCTTTAATTGATTGCGATTTAGCAACCATGAAAGAAACCTGGGACACGGCGATCGCCCGTCGTTTAAAAGTTTAACAATGCCTACTGTTTTACGTTTGGGGCCTTATCGTTTCTATTTTTATAGCCATGAACCGAATGAACCGCCCCATATTCATATTGATCGAGATGACTTATCCGCTAAATTTTGGTTAAAGTCTGTTATGGTAGCCAATAACATTGGCTTTAGTCCCAAAGAATTGCGTAAATTGCATACAATAGTTGAGGAACATCAACAGGTATTACTGGAGGCTTGGTATGAGCGTCATGGCAATTAAAGTAGATGAACGGGTTAAAGATGTTCATTTTACAGAAGACACCCTCAGCGTAGATTTAATGGATGGTCGCACGATTACCGTTCCTTTAGTTTGGTATCCCCGACTATTAAAGGCAGAACCTCAACAACGGGCGCATTGGCAAGTTTGTGGCGGCGGTTATGGTATTCATTGGGAAGAGATTGATGAAGATTTAAGTACAGCAGGATTATTAAGAGGAAGTCCTGCTCCGTTATCGGATTTTTAGGCAATCATCCATTTATCTCTCTGCTAAACAACTATCTTATTTTTCCGAGAATTATATGTCTTTACAGGATTTAATCGACCAACTTTTATTTGAAGAAGAAGGAAATACTCTGGATTTTAAATGTGAGCAATATCGTTTTCGTGGAGCGACTGAAGACGAGAAAGCAGAGTTATTAAAAGACGTTTTGGCCTTTGCTAATGCACATCGCAGGACGGATGCTTACATTTTGATTGGAGTAAAAGAAGTTAAAGGGGGTCGTAGTGAAGTTGTTGGAATTTCTGATGATCTTGACGATGCAAACTTGCAGCAGTTTATTAATTCTAAAACTCAGAAGCCTATTGATTTTTCCTATAAAGCCACCCAATATAATGGATGTAAAATAGGAATAATTAGAATTCCTGTTCAGCGTAGGCCGTTTTATCTTGTTAAGGATTTTGGCAAGCTTCAAAAGAATCAGGTTTATATTCGGAGAAGTTCTTCAACCGATGTTGCTTCTCCTGAAGAAATTTTGTCTAGCATGGGAAAAGAAGAGCTTAATAATTATCGAGAAATCCCCTCTCTCAACGTGTTCTTAGTGTCAGGGCAGCATGATGAGATAAAAGCAAAGAAAATTGATTGTCAATTAATTATCGCAAAACTTTCCGACGATAAAATAATTCCAGATTATGGTGTGAGCCGTGGTAAAAATCCTAATGAATGGTTAGAATTGCAAGTTAATACTGGAATCAATAAAAACTACTATCGTCAATGGATTGAATATTATTTCAAAAAGCTAAGAATAGCAACATTAAAGATTGGAGTTGACAATCTTAGTTCAATACCAGCAAAAGATGTTAAGGTTGTATTGGAGATAAAAAAACAAGAAAAAATAATAGAAATATATGACTTTTATAAACTCCCAGAAAAGCCGAATAAGAACGAATTCCAATTCACGCCTCGATTTTCCCAAAAAGGCAAAGAAGATATTGTGATTAAAGAAATACCTCAAGGCTGGAAAATTTCTTGTTATTTAGGAAAAATACAACCTAAAGATTTAGTCAATACTATGAATTCATTTTACATAAGTAGTTTTTCACCAAGCACTATTCAGCTTTCTACACAGATTTTTTCTGATGACCTTCCTGAACCAAAACAAGAGATATTAGAGATTGATTTTAAAACTGAAGATCGCTTATATTCGATTGATGATCTTTTATCAAACGCTAACTTAGATATTTAGATTAGCCGTGATATCCTGTCAAAAATGACGAATGATAGTTATTCTTAAAATGCTATGTTCATTAAAACTTTTAAAAGAAAGCGATCGCCCGTCGTTTAAGAGTTTAACGGTGTTAACATAGTAGGAAAAGAGGTTTATTTTTTAGTTTCCTTGGTAATTTGGATTAAAGCTTCCATCTCCTAAAACCTAGATTCAGAAAATCTAAAAGGCAAAAAAGATCATCACATAAATTGCACTCACCACTAACTGTAAAGCCATGGTAATTAGACCATAGCGTAAAAAGCGATGAAAGGTAATTTTTTTGCCGTGCTGTTCCGCAATCCCCGCCGCCACAATATTAGAAGAAGCTCCGACTAAGGTTCCATTACCACCGAGGGTAGCTCCATACATCATTGCATAAAATAACGGTAAAACTTCGGGGGGAAACTGGCCAGCATAGTCGGGATTCATTACCTCTGGCCCCAGTAAATTTACACTCACCAGATATTGTTTTAAGAGGGGAACCATCGCCACGACGAGAGGAATATTAGGAATTAAGCTGGATAACAATCCAATTGCAAACAATAAAACGAGGGAACCTAGAAAAATATTTTTACCTAAGATGAAGGCTAAAAAATCAGATAATTGAGCAATAACTCCTGTTTTTTCAAGACCACCAATTAACACAAAAATAGACATGAAAAAAAGTAGGGTGCTCCAGTCCACATCCCGCAAAATACTATTAACGGTGTCAATTTTACTTTTATAGGCTAGTAATAAGGCCATGGTTGCCCCCATTAAAGCGACTGCTGCTGGGGGAATTGGCACAGGAAAGGATTCACCAATAATAAAAAAGATTAAAACAAAAGCAATAATTACAGCCCCGATTGCCAAAACCACAGGATGCTTAACCTTGGGATGGGGTAAGTTTTCTAAATGTTTAAATTGGGTATTCCAAATATCTTTGAATAAAAATGGTAATAGGGCGATAATCACCCCGATGGCAAGCGCGCCGCCCCAACTTAGTTTTTGTAAATACTCTAAAAAGCTAATATTAATTGCATCCCCCACAATAAAGGTAGCAGGATCACCCACCAGGGTTAATAACCCTGCGCTATTGGCCACAAAGACCATTAAAATTAACAATGGCACAAAATCTACCCCTATTTCTGAGGCGATCGGGGGAATTAAGGGAGCCAATAGCATCACTGTTGTGGCATTCGGTAAAACTGCACAAATCGGCGTAGTAATGGCCACAATGCCTAATAATAATAACTTGCCTTTCCCCTTAGCCAATAAGACCATTTTAGTGGCAAGATATTCAAAAATCTTAGTCGGTTCAAAGGATCTTACCAGAATCATTACCCCTAAAAAAAGAGCAAGAGTTCCATGACTATTACCAATATAATTAATTGCTTCTTTGAGGGTCATTACATGGGCAAAGACTAAAATTAATGCGCCCAGCAATGCCGCGATCATTAAATCTAACTGCTCAAAAATGATCAGAATCAATACGCCAACAAAAACCGTAATAGCAATAATGCTCGAAAAATCTTGCATAGAAATTGTATAGAAAGTTACCAAGAAAGAAATAGAGAAGAGCGTATCAAGTATTACAGAATGCTGAGAGAACTGATCAAGATATACGGAAGTGAAAGTTTAGTATTTATAGATGAATCAGGATTTGAAAAATTTCAAGCTATTTTGTATGCTTGGTCAAAAAAAGGAAGAAAATCTATGGAGAAAAGCAAGGTAAGAGAGAAAATTTGGTAGCAGTAAGAAGGAAAGGGAAAAAAGACTTTATTGCACCAATGATATTTGAAGGAAGTTTAGATGCGTCGGGTTTTGAAGGTTGGTTAAGTCTATTTCTGCTACCATCACTAACAATACCATCAATACTAATTATGGATAATGTGCCAATTCATCGAAAGACGGTGCTCAGATAGTTAGTAGAAGAAGCGGGGCATAACATCCTATTTCTTCCTAAATATTCTCCTGATTTAAACGATATTGAACATGATTTTGGTGCGCTAAAACGAGCGAGGATGTATGCTGCCCCGGTATATCTCTCGACGAAATTATCCGTCAAGACTGTACCGCATAGTGTCTCATTCTTATTTGAAATGACTATAGCATTCATTCCTCCCTGTTCTACTTTACAATGCTCATTTTACCATCCAAAAACTCCACTTCCCATTATTGACGGGGTATAGCAATTCTAAATTTAGGCTTTTATGACATACTGCCTGTTAGCTTCTTTTACTCTTTTTAATCATGGTTTACACAATTCGTCTGATCACAGATGCTGACTTACCGCTTGTCAATCATTGGGCCCAACAAGAAGGGTTCTGTCCAGGCGTAGGAGATACGGGAATTTACTATAATACCGATCGCACAGGGGTTTGGGTCGGCGTTCTGGATCATCAACCGATTGGTTGTATTGCCGGTATTCGTTACGATCAGAGTTATGGCTTTGTGGGGATGTTTATTGTTGATCCTGCTTTTCGAGGACGGGGCTATGGTGTAGCTCTATGGCAAAAAGCAATTGAATATTTGCAAGAAGTTGCCTGTGTGGGACTAGAAGCCGCTCTAGAACGGGTAGAGAACTATGCCAGTTGGGGCTTTAAACCTGCTTACTATACCCGTCGCTATGGCTTACCCTCAGCCTATCGTCATGCTTGTCTCAGACCGAAAACCGCTTTAGATTTGCCCTTGGGTTTTCAAATTCTGTCAGGGGCTGAAGTACCAGAAGAGATTGTGCAGGCCTATGATGCTCGTCACGAAGTCACCCCCCGTCCCTTGTTTTTGCACGAATGGTTACAGCATCCCGAAGGAACGGTAAAAGTTGTACTGGATGAAACGGGTTCTTGCCGAGGCTATGGACGCATTCGACCTTGTTTACTGCCCAACGATACCACCCCAAAGGGTTGGCGACTGGGGCCATTATTGGCAGATCAGCCTGAATTAGCCGGTGCGCTGTTGGATTTACTGCTCAGCGATCGCCAGGGGCCAGTCCTGATTGATGTACCAGAGGTTAATCGAGCCGCGACCTCTTTATTAGAAGAACGGGGTTTTGAACTCCAATTATTTAACCTGCGTATGTACAAGGGAAATCCGCCTTCTCTCTCCCTCAAAGATATTTATGGGCTGGCCTGCTTAGAACTGGGTTAAAGAAAAAAAGCAATTATTACTCGGCAATCGCCTGGGGCAAGACACCGGGCCAACGTTTGTATTTAAGATAAAAGCCAGCAAGGGAAAGGGCAATAATTCCCACACCGGCTATCGCCAGATAACTGGGAACCCAAAAAACAGCTTCAAGGACATTAATCTGACCTGGTTTGAGTTTCCAAAGCAATTGAGAATGAGTGGAAGTTGCTTCGGGACTGAGAGCCTCCTCATTAACGCCATTTTGCACTAAAAAAGGTGTGTTTAAAGAGAAATCAAGGTCAATCAATGACCCTGGACTGACAATAATATTACCCTGATTAGAAAGAACCCCTAGAGCGCGGAGGTCCACCGATAACCTTAGCCGATTTTGATCCACAAAAAACCAATTACTTTGTTGAATCGCCATCTCAGCTTTCAGTTGCAATAGGTCTAGCTGATCATCTTTGAGTTTACCGGCCCCTTGGGGTGGTTTAGGATTAAAAAAAGTATTAAATTTATCAACTAATTCTTGACCACTACCAAAAGGAATTGTAACGGTCAATTCCTGATCAGAGACCCGTTGGGTATAACCCCGTAAGGCCTTAGCGCGACTTTCCAAACTAGCTAACCATTTATCTGCTTCAGATTGGCTCAGTGTGGTTAACTGCTGGCTCAGTTGAATATGTTGGACAATTTCACCATAATGCTGTTCGGTAAAGTTAATACCCAGATCGTAGCGAACACAACCCCCTAAGCCAAGAGATAAGAGAAGCAAGAGTGGCATAAACCAGGCAAAGAGACGCTTTTTAAGGTGCATCATGACAAGAAAAAAGGATAGAGAATAAATTAAGGAAAGTTACGGTTCGGTCGTTGATTAGAATTGAGACTTTGTTGCTTATTCCTCTTCCCAATCTTCACCACTAATAGCAGCCCCGCCGCCAACAGTGACCAGATCGATTTGTTGACGATAGTAGTCCACGCTCTTAACTTGAACATCGACTTCATTGCCTAATCGGTAGGCGGTGCGATTTTTGCGACCAACCAGACAACTATGACGGGCCCGATACTCGTACCAATCATCCTTGAGAGAACTAACGTGAACCAAACCTTCCACTAAGAGATCTTCGATTTCCACAAAAAAACCGTAGGACTGCACTCCCGTAATTAGACCTCGAAACACTTGGCCGGTTCGTTCTTTCATTTTTTCAGCTTTTTTCAAGCCAATTAAATCTTTTTCCGCATCCTCTGCGGTTTTTTCGCGTTCATTGAGATGGGGAACCAGGTGGTGAAATTCTTCGGTGAGACTTTCCTGAAGATTGGGCGGTAAGACATTCCAGCTAATTTGGCCATAACAGTCGCTACTGGCTAAGTTGATGCCGGTTTTCATTTGTTTGGTGCGGCGATCGCGGCCAACCGTAAGCACTAATTTCAAGACCCGTTGTATCAGTAGATCGGCATATCGTTGACCAGGAGAAACACAGTGAGCATAACCGTCTGCATAGGCCAAACCAAAATGGGCGGTGGGATGACTGCTATACTTTGCCGAGGCTAAAGACCCTTCCAGTAAATGATTTAAAATACGGACGCAGGCAGTTTTAGAGAAAGCCTGGCTTAAGCGTTGGAAATCCTGGGGAGTGACATCCGCTTCTAAATTGCTGGGGACTTCTAAGCCTAGATTAGTCGCTAGTTTTAAGAGATCGGTTAATTCCTCCCAATCGGGTTGGGACTGAGTACAATACAAGGCAGGCAGATCTAAGGCTGCTAGGTGATCCGCCACCCCTTTCCCGACTAAAATCAACAGTTCCGTTAAAAAAGCACGGATAGGTAAGGCATTAGAGATCAATACCGTGCCCATACGTCCTTCATCTAAAAAGGCGATCGGGGTATCTGACTGCAAAGAAAAACTGCCTCGTTGTAACCGTTGAGCTTGGACTAAAGGGCTGAGGGTAAAAAAGAGTTGATTTAACGGCTCGGCAAAATCGGCCAGGTCGGAAGGCAGATTCTCCGGTTCCGCCAACAGAGCTTGTACTTGAGGAAAGGTGAATTGTTGATCTACTTGAATGACAGTGGCTTGATATTCAAAACCCAATACCTGTCCCATTGTGTCAAGGGTTAAAAAGACAGAAACAGCCGGACGTTCTTCCCCCACTAGCAAAGAACAACGACGGGTAACGGCTTCCGGGAAGAGGGGACAGACCTTATCACCTAAATAAACAGCAGTGCCACGTTTTTTGGCCAATTTATCGAGCAGACTCTCTGGTTGAATGTAGTGATCGACATCACTAATATGAACGCCCAATCGCCAGTGCCGTTGTGTTTTTTCCAGACTGAAAGCCGTTTCTATAAAGGGGAGATGATCCCGCTCAATCTCATCGATGAGGGTAAAGGTTTTGAGAGAACGTAGATCCTGACGGGTTTTTAATTCATTCTGTTCTAGACCCATCGGTAAGTTATCGGCTTCCTTGAGGGCTTCTTCGCTCCAATAACTAGGTAGATCATGTTTGCAACAGACAATATCGGTGTCGGCGGCGGCTTCGGCATCACTGCCCAAAACTTTGGTGACTTTACCGAGGGGAGGCTGTTCTCCGATCGCATAACGAAGTACAGCAACATGAACCAAATGATCAACCGCTTGTTCTAGATCCAGACCATTTTCCTGGAGGTTTAATTGAAACAAAAGGCGATCATCGAGAGGAATAGCCCGAAAGTTCTGTTCAACTTTTTTAACTTGAGCCAGGAGAGAAGGATTAGCTCTTTCCAGAATTAAAGTGACTTCACCTTCAGGAGAGCGTCGTCGGGTAGCGTCTTTAATGATTTTGACTAAAACGCGATCGCCGTTCCAGGCATTACTCAGATGGGTTTCTCTGACATAAATATCATCCGCATCCTCTTCATCTTGAATGGCAAAACAAAAGCCCTTACTCGAACAGCGTAATTTCGCTTCGACGAGGTTCTCCGTCACTAACCGTCGATATTTCCCCCGTTCCTTTTCTAAAATCCCTAGTCTTTCTAGAGTATCGAGGATAATTTGTAGGATTTCCATAGACCTTTCATCCTCACAGCCAAGCTTCTTTTCCAGCACTTTGCCAGCTACTAACTTGTCATCACTAAAGAGGGAAAGCAATGTGGCGATTGAAAATTCCATGAATCACAGTCCTGAATGAAGGTGAGGAGTACAAACCAAAAACAAGGGGTCTGGCAAGCCAGGATTGAGAAATGCCGTTAACAAAGCCAACGGAAAAAATTCCTCCGCAGACCAGGACTTCCTCCGCAGACGATGAGGATGTCGCTAACTATCTAGTTGGATGATGAAGAGAGAGCAGCCGTTGGCAAGGATCTGGACAAACGATCTTCCGACCGAAAACTGTCTGACGTAGAGAGCGAGTTGTCCTGTCAGGATTAACCTTAACGATAGTGGGGAAAGCTTCTTGCCCCTAGCTACTCCGTTAGACACTTCTTGTATAGCTTTTCATTGTATCAATAGAGAGGACACAATGCTGCACCCAAATACTCAAAATTTGGCAAACTCGTTTTTGGTTTCTAACTGGCTTAACGGGCTGTGGTCTGGAACACTCAAAAATTAGACATTGCCCAGACGATCAAAAGGAAAAAAGCGAAAAACTGCCTGACCAATGAGATGATCTTTCGGTAAAAAGCCCCAAATATGGGAGTCATTACTATTGTTGCGATTATCCCCCATGACAAATAGATAACCCTCTGGAACTTTGACTCTGGGTAATACGTAGCGTGGACTTTCCAGTATGTAATCTTCCTCTAGGGGTTGATCATTACGATAGACTTTACCATCTCGTACAGCAACAGTATCTCCCCCAATGGCAATGACCCGTTTAATAAAGGCTTGATCGGCGGCATACCCCTGGGCCTGTAGCAGATCGGGAGGACTAAACACCACAATATCGCCAGCTTGGGGTTCCTGAAAGTGATAGGACAATTTTTCAACCACTAGGCGATCGCCTTTTTCGAGGGTGGGAATCATGGAATCGGAGGGAATAAACCGAGGTTCTGCCACAAATGTCCGAATCAGTAGTGCGAAAATCAGGGCAATGAGCAGCAATAGACCGTTTTCTCGCAGCGATCGCCAAAGGCTTTTTTCAGGAGCAGTGATTTCGGGATGGGGGGAGGGGGTCATAGGGGAGACTGGGGAGGTGGGGGAGACTGGGGAGGTGGGGGAGACTGGGGAGGTGGGGGAGACTGGGAGGTGGGGGAGACTGGGAGGTGGGGGAGACTGGGGGGAGATGGGGAAGGTTAAAGGATCACCAGGAATACTTTACAATGGGAGGTCTAG
This sequence comes from Snowella sp., assembly GCA_035285405.1. GTDB lineage: Bacteria > Cyanobacteriota > Cyanobacteriia > Cyanobacteriales > Microcystaceae > Woronichinia. The sequence goes on from JAYKJI010000337.1 coordinate 15,554, forward strand.
CCTTAATCGTTACAAATTATTGGGATTGCCAGTGTCGTTAGCATGAAATATCACAAGTTTTGGGTAACTCTACTCATCAGTTTGGTTTTAATAACCACCTATTTGGGCTGGACACCCGACGCACTGGCTTTTACGGAAGAACAAAAGTTGGTTTTGCAATCCTGGCGTTTAGTTAATCAGTCCTATTTAGACGATACCTTTAATCATCAAAATTGGTGGAATCTACGTCAGCAATATATTAAACGTCCTCTCCGCGATCGCAATGAAACCTATAAGGCGATTGAAGAGATGTTGGCTACTTTAGATGAGCCATTTACCCGTCTTCTCCGTCCCGATCAATATCACAATTTACAGGTTAGTACTTCGGGAGCCTTATCGGGAGTGGGGCTACAAATTAATATCAATCCTGATAGCGGCAAGTTAGAAGTCATTGCGCCTTTAGCGGGTTCTCCGGCAGAAGCGGCTGGCATTATGGCCCATGATCGCATTTTAGCCATTGATGATGTGGACACGGATACCCTGAGTTTGGATGAAGCGGCGGCCCGGATGCGAGGCCCTAAAGGAACAAGCGTTTCGCTGTCAATTCTCTCCGATGGTCAGTCCCAGGCTCGACAAATTACCCTGATCCGCGATCGCATTTCCCTCAGTCCTGTGTTTGCCAATTTAGATCGTTCAGATCGCCAAAATCCCGTCGGTTATATTCGTCTGAGTCAATTTAGTGCTAACGCTTCCCAGGAAGTTGCCCAGGCCATTAAAAAGCTGCAAACCCAGGGAGCAAAAGCCTATATCCTCGACCTTCGGAACAATCCAGGCGGACTACTGCAAGCGGGGATTGACATTGCTCGACTCTGGCTCCCAGAAGGAACGATTGTCTATACGGTGAATCGTCAAGGTATTCAGGACAGTTTTACGGCGGTCGGAGAAGCCCTTACTGATGCCCCCTTAGTTGTCTTGGTAAATCAGGGAACTGCCAGTGCCAGTGAAATTTTAGCCGGAGCCTTACAGGATAACGGACGGGCTATCTTAGTGGGGGAAAAAACCTTTGGTAAGGGTCTAATCCAATCATTATTTGAATTAAGTGATGGAGCCGGTTTAGCGGTTACTGTCGCTAAGTACGAAACCCCCAGTCATAAGGATATTCACAAATTAGGCATTGTCCCCGATCAGGTGGTGGAGCAAACTGCTTTAAGTTTTCCCCAGGTGACTTCCCCAGAAGATATTCAGTATCAAGCAGCCGTAAATATTTTGAACGAAAAAGTGGTGTTAGCCCATGCCCACTAGAATTTGTTAAAACTAAAATGAGTCTGACTAATAGCATTAAAAATCGCCCAGCTAGCGATCGCTGATAACGCCAGGGAAACCACCGGCGCTAAAATGCCGAGAAAAATCATAAACCACATTAAATCGGGATCGGTATTCATATCTTGACCGGGCCCATTCATAATGACGGTAGCTGTCACAATGGCCATAATATTAAAGGACATTTTGGCAATTCCCAAGGCAAAAAAGCCAATCATCCAGGCGAAAATCGGTTTACCGGCAATGGGTAAAAGAGAACTGCCAACCGCGATCGGCCCTAGAACTGCAATCAATAACATCGTGGCTTCAATTAAATTTTGAAAAGCATACTGGAGAGAAATGAGAAAATTTTTAATGCTGGTTTGTAGGGTTGATCCTAATAAAGCATTGAAACTGGTATCAGAGACATTACCCGTGTTATAGGTAATTTGATTGGCTTTAATTTCTAAACGACTAATCCAAGGTTGGTTGCCGTATAAGTTGCGATATTGTTGCCATAAGCCCTGCATTTTTTCATTAGCCTTAATAAAACATTGTTGTTGTTGTTCTCCTACTAAAGCACTACAGGGACGAAATAAGGAACCAGCAAATTCCTCCGCCACACTCATATTTAAAACTTGCTGATAGGTTTGGTTACCATTCGCAGTCGTCACAATCTGCTGATTAACCGTATTTAAAAAATTTCTGACTCCGAGGGTTAAATTGGATAGCATACTGCCACTACCCATATTGGTTAATAAAAGAACAACAATAAAGGGCCAAATTAAAGCGGATAAAGGGCGGGAAAACTCGCTATAAATGGCATCCCGTAGCCATTGCATCATAAAAAAGAGTAAGGTTCCCACCGCAAAGAAAATTCCCAAAGTTGTGAGGGAACGATAAATATTATCACTGGCATTGCTTTGCAACAAATTGATCCATTGGTTGTCCCAACTTTGACTAATACTTTGGGCAGTGGTAACACCACTATTAAAAACATCATTAATGCCCGTTTCTGACAGTAAAAATAATAACTTATTTTTCATTTTTTACTACTTTTTTATTTTTCTAGTTTCCTAACTTGAGGTTTTCTATTTTTCTATTTTTACAAAATCACTCGGCTAATTTAAGAGAAATGATTACTGACTTCTACCTAACAAATCCATTTGCGAGGTGGCCCGTAAGAGTCGAGCAGCCTCAGCCGCCGTTTCCACTCGTTGACTACGATTAGCGATCGCCATTTGTTGGGAAATATTAGCCAGATTAAGATTTTGATATTGTAAAGATTGATTATTCTGTAGGCCTTGAGCCAAGGTTTCCGCCGCCATTTTAGCCTGCTCAGTTTGAATTTTAATGGACTGCAATTGTAAATTAGCCTGATTGGCCGTTAATTGAGCCATTAAAGCCGGGGGAATTGCGGTTGCATTACCTAATCCCACCACCGACTGTTGCAATTGAATAAAAAGATCATCAAACTGTTTCGCAAAATTGGTGATCACTTTCAGGGAATTTTCGGTATTTTTTAATTTGTCTTTAACCCTTAATTGACCCTTAATGCCCAAGTTGGCTGTCACCGAACCCAAGGTCATGAGTCGATCCATTTCATCCCCAGTCATACTAGAAAAAACCGCTGAATTGTTTTCAAAGCGATCGCTGCGGGAATAGAGAGTCAGGGCATTATAAACATTTTCATTTAGGGAAATAGGATTGGGAACTACAATATCTCCCTGGGCATTAACAAAATTAATTTGTACGGGAGTATTGAGAGGATTAAAGGTCTTATGAAAATTATTTCTGAGGTAATTTTGGAGATCTCCAGAATAGGACTGAAAATCTGTCCAGACCTGGCCTAAATCAGCCCAAGCAGGCAGGGCCATTAACAGGGTCAAAGAAATTGTTAAAAAGCAAAGTTTTCGCATAGCTTTATCTAAATTTATCCTCCCCGTAAAGAAGCCACTAACTGACGGGCAAAGACAGAAATTGCCTCGTATTTATCATTATAATGCTGCATCGCTTTTTGACGAGCCGTTTGTTCCTGGGGATTATTGGCCACCACTGCTAATTGTTCATAGCCAGGATAATAGCGACAGAAAGTATAGATCCCTTGATCATCTAGTAGCCATTGACTATAAATGCCTTCTTTACGAGGAAAAAAGCTCTCGGAAGCATTGCGGGCAATAATTTCGCGGGGATATTTTAAAATTTGCACAAAGCTATCAATGGCCACGGGTTGAATTCTTCCAATTAAGCGAGTAGTTAAGTTTTGTAAAATTTTGGAAGCAGCTTTAGATTGGGCAATGGTATCCGGATCTTGAGCCGATAAAATCACGCGAATCCCCGCCTTCGCACCATTAGCACACATTCGACCCACTAAATCAGCAATTTGATCAAATTCAAATAAAATCGGGGCTTCGTCAATAAAAAAGATCGAGGCCGGATTACTTAAGGCACGACGCAAAGCCGCAGAATAGGCACTCAGGGAAAGAATTGCCGCATCTTCATTATCAGAAAGATTTCTCAGCGCAAAGACTAATAAGGGGGCATCGCTAGAAAAACTAGAGGGTGCAGAAATGGCCTTTCCCACTCGACTGGATAACCAAAATCTGAGTCTTAGTTGAATATAATTTAATGCTTCTTCGACGCGATCGCCGACAGATTCTAAGAGTAAATGTTCATGGGAACAAAAGCGTAAAAAATCTTTTAAAGTAGGGGTATGTTGCCAAGCCATACTTCCTAATCCCTCTTGCCTCGCTTGTTGATAGCGTTTTTGAATAGTTTGATCAGCAAAAAAAGCAGTAAGGGCTAAATTTAAAAGCGAACGAATGGTTTGGGCTAATAATTTATTATCCGTTGAGGAACCTAATACCATTGTCATTAAAGCGGATTCGAGAAAAGCACTATAATCTAAAAGACGATCTTGCTGTTGTTCGGGAGTTAATAAATGCAGATCAGGCTGTTCAAAGAGATTATTAGATTGTTTAGAAATATCAAAATAGGCTCCCGCTTTACCCATAAATTCTGTGTAGTCAGTAAAAGTTGAAGTTCCATCAGGTTTAGGAAAATCTAGGGCGACAATGGGAATATTATGGGCTAAGGCTTGGGTTAAAATGCCTGATACTAGAACCGATTTTCCCGCACGAGTGGTGGCAAAAAGAGCCAGATTTTTATGTTGATTAAATAAATCTAAGTGAATAGGGGTTCCGCCTTCCTCGGTAATTAATTCAAAGCCTTCCTGATCTCCTTTTTTAGGTAGGACTAACGGCATTAGTCCAGGCACTTCACTGGTTAAATATAATTGCCGACGATTAAACGGTTTAGCTAACAATCCTTCCCAAACAATGGGTAGCGTTTGTAACCAAATTTTCCAAGCATATTCGGTTTCACGGATGACCTGGGCTGGACGCTGAAAACAGGTTTCAATATAGCGAGTGGCCTGATCTAATTGTTCTAACTGGGGACGATGGACTAAAATGGCAATGCCGTTATAAATCGGTACGGCTCCTTCATAAAGTTCTTCCTGGGCGGCAACGGATTTACGCAATTTAAGTTGGGCATTAACATCAATTGTTTGATTCTTATCTTGAGCTAACCTGGCAGACATATTAGATTGTTTTAAAACTCGCTGTAAGGTATTTTTCACTAAGGTCGGATTGGCGGCAGTTAACTGACAAAATATCTCCGTATCAACAACGGTTTCCCTGGCGATTAAATCCCAAAGATAGCGGAGTTGGGCCATTTTGTTGGGCCAGCCCCCTGGCTTTTCTAAAAAAGTCATCACCCCGATATAGTGATTATTCAAATGTACCCAACGGCGATCGGCACAAGGAACCCCAGACTCCATCAACAAACTAGTACTGTGTAGGTTTTCTAAAAGTAATTTACTGCTACTTAACTCCGAATAGGATTGCTCAGATAAACCCTTTTCATCTAAGACCATCAGTTGAGGAATATCAATGGCAGGTGTTGAATTAAAGCGTCGCCAGAGATCCGCCCAAAGTTCCTTGGCCGTCAAAGCTTGTACATCTAATCCCATCTGATTGCCTAGAATTTGTTCCCAGCGACAAAATCCCTGTTTATAGGCATTGCTCACTAAAGTCTCTAGGTGTTGATTTTCAACTTCTGTCAGTTTGCCTTTAAATTGTAGCCAGGATAATTCTAATTTAGCTAGTAGCTTCTCAATCCAATCTTCTGTCTGATCCGCACTTGGCTCAATGGTATAGGTGACATAAATTCTCAAAAATTTAACTTTACGAATACCCGCTTTTTTTAATTCTTTAGTCCTGGCTCTTTCTGACATTAACAAATATTTAATATCCCTAGAACTGGCTTTGTGAATAAGCTGATTGAGTTCTTGTTGACGGAGATGATCAGAGCCAAAGGAACCTAAGTGAAAGGTAATCTTTTCGTTCAGGGGAATATCTTTTAAGCCAACTTCCAAGTTATTGAAAATGGTATCAATTTGGGCAGTGGTTAAGGTTGTATGAATGCCACGACAATCAAAGCCAAAGACAAAGCAAAATCGATCTTTTTGATAATTTTTATTTAAAAGATAGGCTCCAATATCCCGTTCATAGAGCGCGATTTTTAGCATGGTGGCTAAATGTAACGCATCTTCAAAGGGAGTGAGACGAGTTTCATTGCTGGCGAGTTTGACGCTTTGTTTGCCGATTTTGTCTTTCATAATTTATTTCTAACCAGCTTTGATATCGAGCAAATCCCCTTGTCCAGGTGGGTACTGCTATTAATTTGCTGAGAAAACGCCAACTTTTTCCTCCGGTTAAAATCCACCAGGTGGCCATTCCCCAGCCGGTCATCAATACGATCCAGAGCCACTTTTGAAAGTCATCTTGAAATAAACCACCAAAAACACCATTAATAATAAAGTAAACGCTCAAGGCAATCACTGCCCAGGGGATAATTTGATCGGCGGGAATGGGGCCAAGGGAGGGTTGTGATCCTAAGATTTGATTAACGGGACGAAATTCTGGATCTTTTTCCTGGGGCATAGTTGTTTTTGAGTGACTTTTTCGGTCTTAGCCTTGCTACTCTACCTTCTCTGTAGATTTTGTTTTGGCAGAGGCATATTTCGATCATATTTGTTTGTCACCTTAGTTTAAAGTTTTAAATTTTAAATTTTAAGAAATAATTCTCGTGTTATTGATGCCATCACAGATCACGTTACTTATTGGGTTCACCAACAATAAAGGAGGTCAAGACATCAGCAATGGTAACAGCAATGATCACTAATAGGGGAATTCTGGCCACACTTTGCCAATCTTCGTCTTTCCGAACAGCGTTAATGATACCAATAAGAGAGCCAGCAATATAAAGCAGATAAATTGCTCTGAGAACATTAAAGACTAAACTGATGGCCGTGCGAGTATTATCGGTGGTGGTGGAGCCTTGGGTGAGGGTATTTTGAAAGAAATCTTCGGCTTTTTTGAAAAATTGGGCATTGGCCGGTTCAGCCAGAAAATTGAGCCACAAGGTACTAGTGACTAACGCGATCGCCAAGAACTGAAAAAAGAGTAACCATGATTTGGAAATCCCTAGCCGACGACCCCCATAAGCGATCGCCACTGTCATTCCCCCACTAACGAGCAGACAAAATAAGAGGCTAGAACCTTTAACAACGATCAAGCTAACTAACAGCGTCACCAAGAGCAATAGGGGGATAAAGTAAGCCAAATCTCTAAACCAAGGGAGTTGGGCTCTCTGTTTATATATCGGCATTGGTTTCTCGCTATCGGTAGAATGTCCTGTCACAGTTTATCAAAATTTATGGGCGTTATCGGCGGTGTTATCCCCTAGGCCAGCAGAAACCCTTAGGATAAGCTCTCGTTTCCCCACGACTCCAGTTCCTCGCCTATGATCAGTTATTAAGCCTACTTTTGTCCTGTCCATGCGATCGCGTCCATCCGAGAGTCAGCAGAAAAATACTTTACTTTTGTTTAGTTTTGGTACTTTAGGACTAAACGCGATAATGTTATTGCTGTTGTTTTTCAACCAATCCCTGCTACAAAATCTTAGCCGCCAATTAACGCCTCAAAGTTTGATCGAGTTAGAGAACGGAACGGCGATTACGGCTGATCCAGAAGAAAATTTAGAGCGACAACCGGCAACCCTTTCCCGTTTTGTGGGGGAGAGTATGACCTTAATGTTAACCTCTTCTGCTAGATTGCCACCCCGCCTAGTTTTGAATATTACCTCTGGCCTGTTCTCCAAATCCTTTCAAACTCGATTTGCCAATGAAATTTTAGAACAACAGCGATCTCTGCGATCGGGACGAGAGGACGCTAATCTAGAAACAGTACTGGTCATCGAAAAAATTTCTGCACCGTTTAAAATAGAAGCAGGGCAATGGAAACTTGAAATCGTCGCTCATCAACTGTTGTTTAGTTCTTCTGACCTACTGGGAAAATCCTTACCTTTTCATAAACAGATCTGGGTTCGGGCGATTCCCCAAAATCCCATTACTTTGCCCAGTAAACCGTTGCCTCTCGATTTAGCCACCTATCGTCTGGGTGAGGCTCGGCTCGAAATTTATCAGATCTGTGATTTTCAGCAAAAAACCTGTCCCCAGAACCCCAAACCTTAAGCAATGAATCCTGCTTCTCCCAGTCCCGCCCCCAATTTATTTTTTGACAGGACTCCCGATCCCGCCAATTCCCATGATACCGATCCCCCAACCGATATGGCTGCTTGGGAACAACGCATGGCAAAACTGGTAGGACTGAGTGCGGAGGAGGAGCTTCCTTTGTCTTTGGTCAATACTTCTCCCGATGAGGAAGAGACAGATGTTGCGGATCTCAATCCCTTAAGCCCGGATAGTCCCCAATCCTCTCGCACGACTGAACCCCTTTCGGCCAATCCTTTGGCAAAACTGGGGTTAGTGGGATCGGCTACCCTGGCGATCGTGCTGTTGGCAGGTATTTTTTTATCTCAAATCATGGGAGGCGGCCATCATACGGCATCTAAAAGCGTTCCAGTAGCAACTCCGACGGCAACCCCGAAAAATGAAACCCAGTTATTAAGCGGTGAGGTAGAAACGCTCAAAACCAAGTTAGCTTTGGCAGAACAGGCTGAGGCCGTCAGAAAAGCGCAGGAAACCCTCAGAAGGGACCCCCTCAGTCCTAGTGCAGTAGTTAGAATGCCCATTCCTAGTCAGACAATGGGGGTCAGAACTGTCTATGTGCCTCGCATCGTCACGGTGGAGAAAATTGTCAAAGTGCCTCAGACCGTTGCATCTACATCTCAGGGAGCCTCGCAGCCTTCAGCAACCTCCACTTCTCGCCGCAGTTCATCTCAGCCCACCGTAAAGACCAGTCCATCTCGGTCAGGCATTGTGCCTTCAGCATCGCCTTTAGTCCAAGCCTCAATTCCCCCTCAATCTACTCCTGCAACTTCTCTACCTACGCCTCAAGTAACTCCCCTGCAAACCTTGCTCCCGTCTCCTGAAACCAAAAATCCGACTTCCGTGGCCGCCGGAGTCACAGCCAAAGCCGTATTAGCCACTGCCGTTTTTGGGGAAACTATGCAGTCTGCCAATAATCAGAATGATAGTGAAAAAAATGTCTTTGTTGTCCGTCTTCAAGAACCGTTAAAGTCCGTTGATGGTGCGATCGCCTTACCCGAAAACACAGAACTTTTAACCGAAATTAAGTCTCTCTCTGAACAAGGATTAATCCAACTCAGAGTGATCAAAGGCGTTATCCAGGAGAATGGCAAACTCACAGAAATTAATTTACCGTCCAATGCCATGATTGTCCGTGCGCTGGAAGGACAACCTCTGATTGCTAACCAATATCCTAACCAGGAATCTTCCATTACGGGCATGGATATGGGACTGTTTCTTTTGGGTGGTTTTGGGAAAGTGGCGGAACTCATGAATCGCACTGAGTCCCAGGTTATTACCACTAGTGCCTCTGGCAGTATTATTTCCAATGCTAATCCCAAAAGTAATGTGCTGGCAGGGATTTTAGAAGGAGGTTCCAACACCGTAGTTCCTCAAATTGCTCAACGCAACCAACAGTCCATCAGCCAAATGATGCAACGGACAAATATCTGGTTTATTGCAGCAGGAACCGAGGTGGAAGTTTATGTTAATCAATTGCTGCAACTTTAGTTGTTAGTTTGAACATACGATTTTTTTCAAGAAGCGATCGCAGTTCCAAACGTTAAGACTGTTTTATTCACCTTTCGTCAAGATTTAATTTTTACTTATATCCTCTGTTTTGTGTATAGCTTTGAGGTTTTAGATTAGAAGATTTGCATAGAGAACAGACACTTGAGATGGAGAAAACGACAAGTAATTGATGGATACTCGTAATAAAAAAATGAATATTGCTATCAAAAATCATTAAGAACTATTAAAAAAGATTTCAATTAGATCATATTATCTTGTTGTCGTTATAGAAAAAAGATGACAATGGAGGATAAAGATAATTAGCGAGAGTGTTCCTGCCGCTTAAAAGGGAATATTTCTCAAGAAGTAAAGGAGAGAAGGTCTTATGCTTAAACCTTCCAAAATTATAACGATAGTTCTAGTGATATTCGGGCTTCACGTTGCCTGGCAGTCCCTAAGCCCAACCTTTGTTATCGCTCAAGTTTCTCCCGATACAGCTTCAACCAACAACAAGATTATCAGCACCAAAAATATACTGATCGCGGTTGAAAAGATTCGTATTGGGGTCGATCCCACTGCCATTATTGGTGAGGTCAGAGCAGGGTTATGGGGCATTGTTACAGAACAATTTTCCGCCAGTGATTTGGGCGATGGTTCCAATTTTATTGCCACAGTCTATAAAGTACTAAAAGATGCGGGCTATAAACCTGCGGCGGATACGGTAACAGACTCGGATAAGGGAGATGTATCTGTGTTCGGTGATATGAACCAAGATACTCAAAGGAAGTCTTCTTCCGCTAGGTTTTTAGTCGGTGGAACCATTACCAAAGTTTGGATGACAGTGGCTTCTGATGCTTGGGCTGGCTGGTCAACGGATATTGACATGAATGTTAAATGGGAGGTTTATGATACAGATCAGAAAAAAGTGATTTACACCAAGGAAAGCTATGCGGTGGATGCCGGTGGTGGGCGAACAAATGCCTATTATCAAACTGTGATGGCAAAATCAGCCGAAAAGTTATTTTCTTCACCTGAATTTGAACTCGCTCTCCAAAAAGCTATCACAAATCCGCTTCCTACCACGCTTCCATCTTCTTCAAACATCACGACTCCGCTTGTGCGTCCAAGCTCTCTACTGCCGAAATAAACAGTTCTGGCTTAGTGAAAAAAACTGTGGGGTTATCCAGAAAATCGAAAACTCAGGTTCATGGCTTCAGTAAATCCTATTTTAGGATAGAAGGTGCCGAACTGTATTGGCAGTTTATTGATGTGATGTAGGGTGTTTTATTTGTCCTGGCATATTTACTTTAACCCCATTTTTTTTCACTTAATTTAGGAAGAAAATCTTGGCATCCCATAAATGACGATCTGCTGCCTGAGAAAAGGATTCTTGCACTCAATCTTGAGGAATAATAATTTAGTCTAAGTCTATCATTGGCTAGATGAACACGAGAAAACAGGTTAAGATAGGTTAACCAACTCTGTCACGTTTGGCGATGACTCTTGCTTCGAGCATTCGGTATCTCGATAAATTACCCCTGACGCTAGAATTATGTCAACGTTTACAAAAAGACCGATCGCCCTATTTTCTCTTCAGCATAAAATGACGATTTAGACGTTAACTAGTTTTGCAGAATTGAACCAAATAAATAAAACAATGACTAAAACCCTTACTCCGCCGAAATTATTATACGATCACGACTTTTTACAATGGACAGAAGAGACAATCACCCATTTACAAAACCGTGACTTTAATCAACTTGATATTGTCAACCTGATTGAGGAAATTGATAGCTTGGGAAAATCGCAGAAAAATGCTTTTAAAGGTCAAATTCGTGCCTTAATCGAGCATATTATGAAACGCTGCTATGTTGATATGCCCCTTGAATATAATGGTTGGGAAAGAACCATTCGCAACATTCGCCCTGAAATTGAAGATTTGCTTGAAACTTCTCCTAGCCTGGAAAATGATTATTCTCAATTACTTGATCGTGTTTATCAACAATGTCTAAAAAAATTGCGCCCTGAATATAAAAATACAGACTTTCCTGATACCTGGCAATTTACGCGATCGCTGGCTGATCTTCTCAATTTAGACCTCTGGGAATAGGTGATCGCAGTTCCAGAGGCTAAGATAAGTCAACTGACTCTCTGATTTTTAGCTATGACTCTTGCTTCGATCCAAGGAGCGATCACTTGGAGAGTAATTGCTTTTTGTGGAGGATGAGGTGGCAATCTTTTTATGAAAGGCGATCGCTGATAAGTTTAACCAGTAGAAGTGCCAAAATTTAGGAGAGGTTGTTTTCACCTTCCTCATCAATGGATTGATTTTTACTACGCCTGTTATATTTCATTTTTAAAGATGATTTAAAAAGACGACCTACGCGCAATTCCCCTGGATAATCTGGACGGTCTTCAAACATTCCAACATTTTTCATTCTATCAATTGCAGTTCTGATACTGCTAGAATCTATACTTGTTTTTTTCTCAAGCTCCTCTACTCGATCATCTAGCTTAAAAGGAGTTTTTAAACCTTCAAAAGCATTTAATAGAGACTGAATTTTAGTTTTATTTTCAGAATCATTATCATCAAGATTAATCAAATAATTTAATTCTGATTGTAGCTGACTTAGATAATCCCTTGCCGCTTCTTCATGAGCCGCAAAAATCAAACTAGGATTAATTTTTTCTTCTATTATCTGCGATTGAGTAAAAGACCCTGTATGAATTAAACTAGGACGAGCAATAGCTTGAAGAAAACTATCAAAAATTCTAGGATAATATCTTAGCTTATCACTTGCCCCTGAATCGCTTGCACTGTCTGCAAAATAAGTTTTTAAGAAAGTTTTAGTTGCCAAATTATTTCTATTTATTTTGGAAGGAAAAGCCATCATCAAAAGTTCTTCGCATTCATCAACACTAAGAGAGCCTTCCAGAATTTTTGAATTCTTCTGTCGAATTTTTTCAACCAATTGCCGAAAATTTTCTTCATACCAAATAATTTGTGAGATACGGGAAAGTACAAAATTAAAGATTGTTTGGGTATCCCAACTTAAATAAATTGTTTTGCCCGCTAATTGTTGTTCAAGGTTTTGATAACCTCGATTTACCAAGTCACTTCTAAGAAAAAGTTTTATATTAATATAATCAGATAATCGAGAATCAGATTGAATAGTTTGCACAAAGCGGAAAAGAGCTTCCACGTAACGAAAAATCAGCCTTGAATTGAAAGCTGTTTCTAAACCATCGATGAAAAAAGTTCGCTTAAGCTTTCCTTGTAGCTTTTCAATAACTTGTGAAATAGGACGATCATCGCCAGATTTTGTCATTTGAACCTGAAATGACTGAATAAGATTATTAGTTGAAGTATCAGGTATATCAATCGCTGCCATTAGTAAATTCCACCATAGCTTTTCTGGTGAATCTTTATACAATTCTGCGGCTTCCGTAAGTTCAGCACTGGGAGATCTTAAACCTTGCTGATCAGAACTATGGGAATCTACTAACAATGCTTCTCCAATTCTCAACTTAGTAAGTTCCCGCAGTAATCGGGTTTTTCCTGTTCCCTTACGTCCCAAAATATAAGTAATAGAATTATTTGGAGCTTTTAATTCTCGTAAAGCTTCTGTTTGAATCAGATCACCGTCATCTAATGCTCCACTAGGATGTAAGGTTAATTTGTCATTTCCATCATATTTCTTCTTATCACTTATATCTAAAAGACTACGAATAGCATTTAAAGATTGCAAACTATCGCTAAACAACTTATCGGTTGCGGGTAAACGGCTTTGACGAAAAGCACTGTCATAGGGCCAACAAATCCAATGATCTCGCACTTCTATCGAAGACAGTTCGGCTTCAAAATCTTCACCCATCTCGGCATTTTCTGAAAGCGTAGCAGCTAAAAGTTCTAACAGCGTATCAATTTGACTATTGTTACGTTGCTCATAGCTATCGAGAGGTTCTTCATCTGGTTTCCAAGACACAAAAAGACCTGGTTGATTGGGATTTGTTTGGAGAATAGATTTGATAAAACGTTCGGCAGGCCGCCATTGTTCATCTAGTCTTACAAAAATAACAGTAGGGCCAGGCAGAACACTCATCCAAGGTAAAGTCAGGGGAGACAAACCAGAGCGATGATCTACGAATAAAACATCATATTTTTTATCGATAGCAAACTGAGAAATACGTTGAGCGGCCTGTTCAATTAACATGGGATCAAGAACACATCGCAAAGCAAAAGCGGAAGCATCAATATCAAAATCTTCCTGTTTAGGACGGCAAGCAATTAAATCCACATAACCTTCCCCTGGAGGATTTTTAACACGTTCTGGCTCAATATTTTCTTGTCCTTGAACCACCCCCAATAATGTTTTTGACAAAGAATAAACTGTTCTTCCATACAGAATATCCAGGGAAGGAGCTTCAATATCACTATCAACAACTAACACTTTCCAACCATCTTCCGCTAATGCTTGAGAAAGAATGCCGAGTAAAGTAGAACGAGCTTGTCCTCCCTTGTAACCATAAAAATGAATAACTTTAAGCTTGAGGAGTTCTTTTTTAATTGGATTTAATCTTTTAGATGATTCTTGATCAATCATGGCACTTAACCAATGATGACCGCGTTCTCGGCGATTATTTTCAGGATATTCCTTTGCCAATTCTTCGATTGTTAGCAATCGTAACGATAAAAGAGAATTATGTAACGTGTTTCGCAACTCTGCAATAGTTATGTTCAAGCTATCTGCAAAATTAGATTCTCTTTCTTCTTGTTTAAGCTCTCTAAAATTATCAGATGAGCAAATCAAATTTACATAAGGAAAACGGAAGACGGTTTCATATTCAAAACGAGCTTTTTTAATCGATCTTAACAGTTGGTGAGCATTCATTAGACGATGATTCCCCTTGTTTTTAAATAATCTTGGATATCCTGAATAATACCCATTACTTCTATTAATTCAGCATCGGTAGATTTTCCATGAAAGTCCTGTTCATGGCGAAGATAACGTAAATCAGGATATAGATTCGGATTTACACTTACTTCATTGCCATTTCTATCTGTACACCGTAGAGCAGCAAGTTTATTGGCTAATTGGCTTCCTAAAGATGATTGGTTTAAATCACTAGTTAGCCAATCAATAATACTATGGCCGGTTCTCCATGAACCAGGATTGACCTGTGTATAAAAATGATCTTTAATCGCAAGCTCCAAGACGATAAGAGAACAGTAAACAGCACAAAGAGGGTTGCTACTATCGTTTCCTATTCGACCAAAAGCCTCTTTATTATAATCATGGGGCATAGTTGAATAAAATTTCCTATCTAGCCACTTTAAAATTCTGGGCAATCCATAAGGCTACTACCAATAATTTAAGCTGTTCATGCTCAGCATCAGGAACATTGTCTGGTGAAAGATTTACAGGCATCTCAATCTCTAGTTAATTAAAATGATGCGACTATTATAGTGTTTTTGTGGTTTCTTATTAGCCAGTATTAAGACAAAAAAACAGAGGATGAGGCTAAAAGCCCTTTTGATCGCTGTCTCCTCTGACTTACCCTGAACCGCCCCTGTCCGTAACAGCAGTGATAGAATGGATTGTTACGTTAATTAAAATAACTTCCTTAGCCAGCTGAACCGAAGAGACGCGAGCGATCGCCGCTTCGACCTGTCAGACTGCACCGTAAACGCCTAAACCGTCTAAAATTCCTATGTTTAAAGCACTATTTGGTGATCCCAACGCTCGCAAACTCAAGAAATTCCAGCCCTACGTTGCCGAAGTGAACGTGCTAGAAGAGGATATTGCGGTATTGAGTGACGATGAACTCAAGCAAAAAACCGTCGCTTTTCGGGAGGCACTGGAAAAAGCCAAAACCAATGAGGAAACAGAGGAAATTTTAGATGAAATTCTCCCCGAAGCCTTTGCGGTAGTCCGAGAGGCCGGTAAGCGGGTACTAGGAATGCGCCATTTTGACGTGCAGTTACTCGGTGGCATCATTCTCCACAAAGGCCAGATCGCGGAAATGAAGACGGGGGAAGGAAAAACCCTGGTGGCAACCCTACCGGCCTATTTGAATGGATTAACGGGCAAAGGGGTTCATGTGGTCACGGTTAACGATTATCTGGCGCGACGGGATGCGGAATGGATGGGACAAATTCACCGTTTTCTCGGTTTAAGCGTAGGGCTAGTACAATCGGGCATGACTCCTGAAGAACGCAAGAAAAACTATGCCTGTGATGTCACCTATACCACCAACAGCGAGTTAGGTTTCGACTACCTGCGCGACAATATGGCCACAACGATGGTAGAAGTAGTACAGCGTCCTTTTAATTTTTGTGTGATTGACGAGGTGGATTCGATTTTAATTGATGAAGCACGGACACCGTTGATTATTTCGGGTCAAGTGGAACGACCGACGGAAAAATATATGGAAGCCTCCGCGATCGCTGCCCAACTCATTAAAGATGAACATTATGAAGTGGATGAAAAACAACGTAATGTACTTATGACCGATGAAGGTTTTGAAAAAGCGGAACAATTACTCAATACTAAGGATTTATTTGATAAGGATGATCCCTGGGCCCACTATATTTTCAATGCGATTAAAGCTAAGGAATTATTTCTCAAAGATGTTAACTATATCGTCCGTGATAATGAAGTCGTCATTGTGGATGAATTTACAGGACGGATTATGATTGGTCGTCGTTGGAGTGATGGACTACACCAGGCGATCGAAGCAAAAGAACGAGTCGAAATTCAACGGGAAAGTCAAACATTAGCGACCATTACCTATCAAAATTTCTTTCTGCTTTATCCCAAATTGTCCGGTATGACGGGAACGGCCAAAACCGAAGAAACGGAATTAGAAAAGGTTTACAATTTACAGGTGACAATCACCCCAACTAATCGCCCTTCTCGTCGTCAGGATTGGCCCGATGTGGTCTATAAAAATGAAGAGGCAAAATGGAAGGCGATCGCCCTGGAATGCGAAGAATTGCATCAACAAGGTCGCCCGATCCTCGTGGGAACCACCAGCGTGGAAAAATCGGAAGTTATTTCCCGTTTATTAGCAGAGATGAAAATTCCCCACAATATCCTCAATGCGCGTCCAGAGAATGTGGAACGGGAATCGGAAATTATTGCCCAGGCCGGTCGGAAGGGGGCTGTCACCATTGCCACCAACATGGCAGGTCGGGGAACGGACATTATTCTCGGTGGTAACTCGGACTATATGTCCCGCTTAAAAGTCCGCGAGTATTTTATGCCCCAAATTGTCCAGCCAGAAGACAATTCCTTAAGCACGGCTGGCATGGGTTTTGGCGGTCGGGAACGTCCCCAGGGTTTTGGGGCAACGGGCAAGAAAAAGACCTGGCAGGTATCGGCAGAAATTTTTCCCACTCAGATTTCCAAAGAGGCGGAGACCGTGCTGAAGGATGCGGTTAAGGTGGCCGTTAATGAGTACGGCTTGCAAAGTTTAACGGAATTAGAAGCTGAGGATAAATTGGCGATCGCTTCCGAAAAGGCTCCTACAAACGACTTGGTAATTCAAAAATTACGGGAAGCCTATAATCTCATCCGCAAGGAATATGAGAAATTTACCAGTAAGGAACATTCTGAAGTCGTGGAGTTGGGTGGCTTGCACGTTATTGGCACAGAGCGTCATGAATCCCGCCGTATTGACAACCAGTTGCGAGGTCGGGCAGGACGACAAGGCGACCCTGGTTCTACCCGTTTCTTCCTCAGTTTAGGTGATAATTTACTGCGTATTTTTGGCGGCGATCGCGTAGCCGGTTTAATGGAAGCTTTCCGAGTGGAAGAGGATATGCCCATTGAATCGAGAATGTTAACGGGTTCCTTGGAAAATGCTCAGAAAAAAGTAGAAACCTATTACTACGATATTCGGAAACAGGTTTTCGAGTATGACGAGGTAATGAACAATCAACGGAAAGCCATTTATGCTGAACGTCGTCGCGTTTTAGAAGGCTTTGACCTCAAGGAACAGGTATTAGTTTATGCTGAAAAAACGATGGATGAAATTGTGGATGCTTACGTTAATATGGAATTACCCCCTGAAGAGTGGGATTTGGAAAATATGCTTAACAAAGCCAAGGAATTCATCTATCTTTTAGAGGATGTCACGGTGGAAGATATGGGCGATATGACGGTTCCTGAAATGAAAATTTTCTTCCATGAAGAAGTTCGTAAAGCCTACGATCTCAAAGAACATCAAGTCGATCAAGTTCGTCCTGGACTGATGCGAGAAGCCGAACGCTTTTTTATTCTGCAACAAATTGATAATCTCTGGCGCGAACATTTGCAGTCAATGGAAGCTTTACGGGAATCGATTGGCTTACGGGGTTATGGTCAAAAAGATCCTCTGATTGAATACAAGCAGGAGGGTTATGAAATGTTCCTGGAGATGATGATTGATATTCGTCGCAATGTTGTCTATTCTCTCTTCCAATTTCAACCTCAACCCCAGCCTCAGGCAGTTTAGTTGATCTTTCTCTCCTGTGACCTGCCATGTACACACATCTACCCGTTAACCTCGTTTTGCCCCCCCAGCCCCCCAACTTTGGGGGGAACTCTGTCTCTTTCGCGGTTCAAAGTCCCCCAGCATTGGGGGATTTAGGGGGCTAGATTAGGTTAAACAGAAAACCAAAGACTTGTGTGTAAACAATAGCTCCTGTGACAGACACCTGGTAGATCTGTGGATAGGTTTTCTGGATCGTCGTTATTTTCGCAAGACTGACCTATCTACAGAGTCAAAACGCCAGGTAAGAACAGCTTAACTCTGCTGGGAGTGAAAACACCATTGAGAAAACACGGAAATCTTTAGTCTGGATGTCCCTATTCTTTTGTTTTTACACAGATTTTGCTAAATTTTCTAACGCACCCTTGTCACCCACACTTTTTATCCAAGATAATAGTTGGGGGGAGACGGACAATTCCTCTTTATCTGAGCTACTGAATCCTTTTTATATTTTTATCAAACACGCTCTCTGTTGAATGTTTCCTGATGAAAAAAAAAGCTCAATTTTTGCTATTCAAAGAGTTGCTACTAACTTCCACATTTCCCGCTCAGGGATTCACCATGCTAGAAGTTTTAGCCGCCCTGATGATATCTTTTGCCTTTCTGATGGGAGCATTGAATGGGATTACGATGGCGGTTTGGATGCAAGTAAAAGCGGAACGACAAGCGCAAGCAAATTATTGGATTCAGCAAGATTTAGAAATGGTGAAGTATCAAGCTGCCACTCTAACAGCCGATCCCACCAACAAATGTACCTCATTTTTTAGCACATCCTATGCAAGGGCATTGCAAACCAAGTCCGAAATCCAATCATTCATTGTTCGTACTTCAGCCTCTTCTAGCATTAATGGAAATATTGTTACCACCACTCTTACTCAACCATTAGTCAATAAACCCTATCAAATTACTCGTATCACTAACGGCTCTGATACTAACTCTCAGCTTTTAACTATTTCCTATACTGTACGGGACCCCAATGATAATGATCCTAATAAAAACTTGGCGACTTTATACACAGAAATTATTCCCGCTCCGGCCATGGCCTGCCCATAATCAAGGCTGGACATTAATTGAACTTGCTGTGGTCGCAGTGATTACTGGCATTTTATCCTCCCTGGCTATTCCTAGCATGATGGGAATGATGGGTCGTAGTTCATTACAATCCACTGCCAGTCAGGTTAAGGGAGCCTTTCAGGAAGCTCAACGGGCAGCAATCAGAAATGGTTCGGCTTGTACGGTAAATGTCGCCTCTACGGGAATAACGGGTAGTCCAGCAGGCTGTATTACTAGCCCTGTCACCCTCACTTCTGACATAACCCTTACCGCCAAAAATGACACTACCGCTTTATCACTACCATCATCGATTTTGTTCTCCTATAAAGGCAATCCAGGTAACTCTGCCAATAACTTTGCCAATCTGACAGTTATTTTGGCTTCTACTAAAACCAGTGAACAGCGTTGTATTGTCATTGCTGCCGGTATTGGTATTATGCGCTCAGGAACCTATGCCAACAACACTTGCAGCACAGCGTTTTAGTATGTTAGGGCGTTGTTACCTAGTCAATTCTCTAAGGACATTTTTGGGGAGGAAAGTAAGAAAAAAGTTAGATCTTTAAATCATCATCTTGAAAACTAAGTATGAATTTAATATACTCATTTTAATTTCATGACTAGTTCGCATCTATACAATGATGATAAGAGTAATCCATTCTCTAGGATGGCTTCCTAAACAAACAACTGTTTATCAAGAACCAAGACAAGTTGCTTCCCAAGGCTGGACACTCCTAGAATTGGCGATCGTGTCCGTTATCGCTGGGATTTTAGCCTCTCTGGCCATACCGAGTATGATGGCGATGGCTGCCAAAAGTAAAGTACAAGCAGGACTCGCTCAAGTAAAGGGAGCCTTGCAAGAAGCCCAACGGAGTGCAATTAGAATGGGGAAAGAATGTAGGGTTTCTGTTAACGCCGGCAGTAATCCTCCCTCCATCGCTGTTGTAGATAGCTCTTATGCAGGATGCCTAAGTCAAACAGTTGTTCTGACCGATCTAAGTATGCTGGAAAATTTCAATGGTGCAAACATTCGCTTTTCCTATAAAGGCAATACCAATAATTGGGGAACGATCATTATTCATTCTCCTAATACCACCACAAGACATTGTTTAGTGATCTCTGCCCTGGGAATTATGCGAAGTGGTGTTTACACAGGAACCGTAGCTGATGCAACCAGTGCCTATTCGGATAATTGTAAATCATCGTTATAAACCTTAAATATTTATGAAAGCCTATTATCATCTACTTGTTAACCGAAGAGTGCGATCCGGCTTCACTCTTATTGAACTAATAATGGCCTCAATGCTGACTTTAGTAGTAGTAGGTGTAGCAGGCTATGGCACGGTGGTCATGCTACGGGAAAATACGGCCTCTAGTATAGCCAGTGATACTCAGTACAATCTTAATCGAGCGGCTGACTTTATTATCGAGGAAATAAAGATGGCAAACTCAGTTGTAACAACTGCTCCATCAACTCTGCCGCTCGGATGCACTACTTTTGTATTGGGATTGAATATGGCTGGACTAACTAATCCAACATCAGGACAAACAAACTCAATACTTTACTGTCTAGCTACGACCACTGCGAGTGGTGTTTGGTTAGGCAAAAATGTTATTTCTCGCTACGGGCCAGCACTCAATGCAGATGGTTCCTACGGAACAGGAACATGGACGATTTCTCCTCTAGTTGATCTTATTGCTGAAACACCCCAAAGTTCTACCTGTCCGACTACTCCGAGTGCCTGGACTCGCATCCCCAGTGGTACGCCCAAGGGCTTTTTTGTCTGCATTGATCCTACAAACAAAATGATTGAGCTTCATCTCAGCGCGTCGGCATTGGATATTAACTCTAGTAAAGCCCAGACAACACAATGGATCAATCCTAATACATCCTCTCGGTTAGGAGGCATGGCAACCTATGAGATTGTGACTCAAACCTATATCCGCGCTCCCAACAATGTGACCATTTCGGCTAGTACTCCAGTAACGAAAGGTAGCAACGCAACTTTTACTTTCACCCGTTCTGGAGATACCAGTTCTGCTCTGACAGGCAGTTTTACAGTGAGTGGTACTGCTGTTGCTGGAACTGATTATACAGCCCCTGGTAGTACCAGTATCACGTTTGCGGCTGGAAGTACAACAGCTACTCTCTCAATTACAACCTTAGCAGGGGCTACTACTGGCAGAACAATTATCGTCACGGCTACAGGCGGTTCAGGTTATGCGGTCGGCAGCACTAGTGCGGCAACGGTGACAATTCAATAGATTATTCATTTAAGAGCGATAGATCAGGGTAGTTGTTTGATTTTTATAGTAACAAGTCAGTTTAATGGGATTCGTTCGGGTATGACAACAGAAACGATCGCTGAATTAACTGGACTGGCGATCGAACAAATCCAAAAACTAAGATGAGCCTGTGTCTAAATGTTCAACGCTTACTCAGGAGTGACATTATGAAAGAGTCAGTTATTTA
>JAYKJI010000338.1:0-4603 GCA_035285405.1 Snowella sp.
GGAAATAAGCTCAAAATCCTTGAAACCCTTAACTGGCAAGCTTTTGAGCGGTCTCCTGTCATAATTATTGAAACCCAGACCACATAAGGCTTTGAGCCATTTTAATAGTTATTTCCCAACAGGTCTATTATGAACAATATTGATATGATTATTCCCCATTTTCCGATCGCTTAAATTTTTCTCAAAGAAGAAAACAATTGCTTTCAGCTGTTTTCAGCCTAAATGTTGGACGATCATGGGCACTATGACAGTGTCATGGCATCTTGTCCCTAGACCTAGCACACAAAAGACAGTACGAAGGACTGCGAACTTGGTACACAGAGATCCATTCCCTTAGCCAGTCTTCACCCCAAATATTTAAAATCGAAACAATTCTTAACAAAGCCCCTGGTGATCCCCGAAACAGTCTAATCTAGATGCTGATTCATTTTTAACGATTTAATTTTATTCAGCCTTGCCGGGGCAGTATTATATCCCTCGTTTTAGGCATTCGCAATTTGTTAATGGGAGATAGTTGAAATCCAATGAGTGTTAAGGCAAGTGGTGGAAGCTCGTTAGCGCGGCCCCAACTCTATCAAACCGTTCCCGTATCAGCTATTACTCAAGCTGAACAACAGGATCGTTTCTTAGGTCGGTCAGAACTCAATGAGTTAACGGCTTATTTTCAATCCGGCGCGATCCGTCTGGGGATTGCAGACACGCTGACCCGTAATGCTGACTTAATTGTTTCTCGTGCTGCCAACCGTATTTTTACGGGAGGATCGCCAATGGCTTACCTAGAGAAGCCGGCTGTTACTGCCGTAGAGGACGGAAAAAGCGTACAGGAAGGCATGAAGTTAGGGACTGTCACCTATGCCGATAGCAGTGGGAGTGGTAACGGCTTATTTGGTGGTTTGCGGACTGTGTTTAACAGTGCAGGCCCAACGCCTCCTGGTTTTCGTCCGATCAACATCTCCCGTTATGGCCCTAGCAATATGCAGAAGTCACTACGGGATATGTCCTGGTTTCTGCGCTATGTAACCTATGCGATCGTCGCGGGTGATCCCAGCATCATTGTGGTTAATACTCGTGGATTAAAGGAAGTTATCGAGAATGCTTGCTCTATTGATGCGGCGATCGTGGCTATCCAAGAAATGCGAGCTTCCTCTCTAGACTATTTCCGTCAAGACAAAGCAGCCCTGCAAATTGTAGCGGACTATTTTGACGTTTTGTTAGCGGAATTAAAAGCTCCCACCCCAGGCACCAAATTACGTCAAGGCCCCTCTGGAGACATTCAAGGTTTAGCGTTACCTCAAAGTTACTTTAACGCCGCCGAAAAACGACAAAAGTTCGTTATGAAGCCAGGGATGTCAGAAACAGAAAAATCTTCTGTGGTTAAAGCAGCCTATCGGCAAGTCTTTGAGCGGGATATCACCCGTGCTTATAGCCAATCCATTTCTGATTTGGAATCAAAGGTGAGAAATGGAGAGATTTCCACCAAGGAATTTATCCGTCGTTTAGGAAAATCGCCTCTCTACCGCAAACAGTTTTATGAACCCTTTATTAACAGTCGCGCTTTAGAATTAGCTTTCCGTCACTTCCTTGGCCGTGGCCCTAGTTCTCGCGAAGAAGTCCAGAAGTATTTCTCTATCGTCTCTAGCGGTGGTCTGGGAGCCTTAGTTGATGCTCTCGTCGATTCCCAAGAATATTCGGACTATTTTGGCGAAGAAACCGTTCCCTATATTCGGGGTTTAGGGGTAGAAGCTCAGGAATGTCGTAATTGGGGGATGCAGCAAGATCTGTTTAGTTACAGTGCACCTTTCCGCAAAGTTCCTCAGTTTATTACTACCTACGCGCAATACGATCGCCCCTTACCAGATCAACACGTCTATGGTTCGGGCAATGATCCCCTGGAAATCCAATTTGGTGCGATCTTCCCGAAAGAAACCCGTAGTCCCAATAGTAGCCCCTCTCCCTTTGGTAAGGATACACGACGCATCCTGATCCACCGTGGCCCGGCGGTTAACAATCAACTCAGCAATCCTGGGGCACGAGGTGAACAACCTGGTTCCTTGGGCGCAAAAGTATTCCGTCTCAATAACCAATTACCCGGCAGTGGCAAGAGCGGTAATATCAAGTTTGGGGAAATTTCCACTCAAGCTGTGATTGGAGCCGCCTATCGTCAAGTTTTTGGTCGGGATGTCTATGAGGGTCAACGACTCTCGGTGGCCGAAATCCAATTGGAAAATGGTGACATTTCAGTCCGCGAGTTCGTCAAACGTTTGGCTAAATCGGAATTGTTCCTGAAACTTTATTGGACTCCTTACTATGTTTGTAAGGCGATTGAATATATTCACCGTCGTCTCTTAGGTCGTCCTACCTATGGTCGTCAGGAAATGAATGCCTACTTTGATCTGGCTTCTAAAAAGGGTTTCTATGCTCTTATTGATGTCATGATCGACAGTAAAGAGTATGAAGAGGCCTTTGGCGAAGATACTGTTCCCTACGAGCGTTATCTCACTCCGGCTGGTTTACAAATGCGATCGCTGCGTCCTGGCACCATTGGCGAAGGAATTGGCACGAAGATTGAGAAGGAAGAAACTCCCCGCTTCATTGAACTGGGTCAAGTTTCTAGTCTTCGCACTGAACCTGAGATCCACTCCCGTATGAACCAAGGCGTTTCGACTCAACGTCAACAAAGCAAGGTCTTCAAACTATTAACCAATCTGGATAAAGTGGCGGTACAAACCACTGTTCGGGCTGCTTACCGTCAGATCTTTGAGCGTGACTTGGATCCCTATATCATCCAAGCCGAATTTACGGCTCTGGAAAGCAAACTCAGCAATGCGGAAATTACAGTTAAAGAGTTTATCGAAGCCTTAGGTTGCTCTGATCTCTATATCAAAGAGTTTTATGCTCCTCATCCCAATACGAAAGTCATTGAATTGGGAACTAAGCACTTCCTCGGTCGTGCGCCCCTCAACCAAAAAGAAATCCAGAAATATAACCAAATTCTGGCCAATCAAGGAGTTCGGGCTTTCATTACGGCCATGGTTAATAGCATGGAGTATCTACAACTCTTTGGTGAAGATACGGTTCCCTATCGTCGCTTCCCCACTTTACCCGCCGCTAACTTCCCCAATACAGAGAAACTTTACAACAAGCTAACTAAGCAAGATAGCGAGTTAGTGGTTCCTAGTTTCAAGCCGGTTAAGACTGGGGTCTAAATGACTCTCCCCTAGCTCTCTTTTCAAAAGAGGGAAACTTGATAATCGTCTAAGCTCGCTACGGCGGGCTTTTTCTTCTGGGGAAGAATTTACGTTACCATAGACATTGCAGCTATTTTTTTATTGGCAGACACTGATGCAAAAACGGACTCCCTTTGATTCTTCTCACGTGATGTATAGCTCTGAAGAGTTACTTAAAGCTGCTTCCAATCGCTATCAAATTACGGTTCAAATTGCTAATCGAGCTAAACGCAACCGTTACCAGGATTTTGACAGCATGGACGATCCGATTATGAAACCGGTGATTCGGGCGATCGTTGAAATGTCTGATGAATTAACTCAACCTGAAATTATCAGTGATTAGACTTCCGTTTATGATGCGTCGTCAATGGCAATGGGCAAAGTTGTTGATCTGGTTTTTGGCGGGATTACTGGCCATCCATTTCATCAGTTTTTCTTCCACCGGGCTGATATCATCGGTCTTTGCCCAAAGCACTCCACCTCAGCCTTCGCCCGCTATTCCGCAGCCCCAGACTTCTGCGTCTAACAGCAGTTCACCGCCAGCCTCCCCGATCAAACCGACATCAAGTTCAAGGGTGGAAGATATTGCTGTAATCGTTTATCAAAAATTACCCTTTCTGCCTCTCGAAAATCAGTATCGTCGTCAAGATACGGGGCAAGTTGATCCCGAACATACTTTGGTTAGTCGTCTCATTCGTTACCATCAAGATATTAAAAAAAGAGCGACTCGTTATCGATTGGATTGGAAACTAACTCTGGCAGATTATCTAGGAGAAAATGAGATTATTGTCACGGAGCGTTACCCCGGTAGTATAACGTTACAAACGAATCCGATGGACAGTGATGTTAAAGCTATTCGTGCTCTGAATCGTCTTCAGCGTCTGGAATTGGTGGATCTATTAGCCCAAATTTATAAACCTCAGGTAGAAAAAACAACGACAGAGCCAACACAGAAAAAACAAACCCAACCAGCAGTGGTTGATCCTAGTAAGCCTAGTTTGTCTCAGCCCGGAGATTCACAATTGTTAAAATTCTAAGCTTTGATTATAAACACAATAGCTTATTGCCAAGATGAGGGCGATCGCCTCTTGTTTCTCAGATTAAAAACGCGATCGCAGACCTCATCTTAATTGTGTTCTCAGGAGAGATTGCCACTTAGTACAGTTAATTTGATTAAGAATGAAAAAGTTTTTGGTCTGAAACCCTATTATCTAAAGCTTTTGGTAATCTCAAAATTAATTGAATCTACTAAGTAGGTCAACCAAATAAAGCGTAAAATGGAAAGAGACTAAAAAAGTAGAGAAAGTAAATGCCTGCTCCCCTCAAAATTAGTTTAACCAAGGAAGAAGAAATAACGCTCCGAGAACTAAGCTATG
>JAYKJI010000339.1:0-4919 GCA_035285405.1 Snowella sp.
AACTTGACATAGGACTTTTGCTACTCAGAATTATTGCAATGAAATCAATTACAACTACTTTTTCATCGTGATTCCGTCCAATTCCATGTGGAGCATTTTCTTGATTACCCCCTGAACGGTTACGAAGTATTAGAGTCTAGCTGGCCTGCGGGCTTACTTTTTTTTGTACTTAAAGTTTCCGTATAGTCAACCCCTAGAGAGCCAAAAGCGGGAAAGTCCTCAAGATTGACATAGATAATATCTGAGTTGATGACCTTAGATGATTGCCCGATTGTTGATAATAATTCTAACTCAAAAGTAATTCTGTGGGAAGATCGCCAATAATCCGTTTAAATACCTGAACATCATTTAACCCCTGAGACAAAATCAAAGAACCTTGCACCAAAATCACCGCTTTTTCCGCCTGCTGTTTCGCCACATTGTCATCCATTCCCTCTGCCATTAAAACCGCCGCGATCGCCGCTATCCAAGTTTCAAATAATTGTTGAACCTGAGCATGAAACGTATCACGGGCAGAACCCGACAACAAAATCGCAAATAAACAGGGTTGTTCTCCCCCCTCATACAGTTCCAACAGG
This sequence comes from Snowella sp., assembly GCA_035285405.1. Taxonomy (GTDB): domain Bacteria; phylum Cyanobacteriota; class Cyanobacteriia; order Cyanobacteriales; family Microcystaceae; genus Woronichinia. The sequence goes on from JAYKJI010000339.1 coordinate 579, forward strand.
CGATCGCCCATACGCTGCAATTTGACCTGGGCTGTTCCCTCTCCCTCCAGACTCGGCAACAGATTTTTGCCTAACCAACCTTCCACATAGGCCAACACCGAAATCATCATCTCCTCCTTACCGCCTGGAAAATGATGATAAAGACTCGCTTTTCCTAAGCCAGTCGCCTCCGAAATTTTCGAGAGCGTTGCACCGTCATAGCCGTACTGACGAAACAGTTGCAGCAAACAAGGCAGATAATTTTCCTTCGGCATTTTTCCACGTCTCCTAAAACATTTTTGAGCTTACCCCTTGACACTATACCAAACGTTCGGTTAGATTAGTTATGTACCGAACGAACGGTTTATTTTTTGAGAGACAAACCCATGATTAAGCTTTACGGTCACGAACTATCGGGCAACAGTTACAAAGTCAAACTACTGTTATCCTTGCTGGCATTGGATTACGAATGGATCAAAGTAGATTTAATGGTCGGAGCGCACAAGCGGCCTGAGTTTCTGGCATTGAATCCCTTTGGGCAAGTTCCCGTCTTGGTGGATGACGGTACAGTCTTAGCCGATGCCCAGGCAATTTTGGTCTATCTAGCGCGACAGTACGGCGGCGATCGCTGGTTGCCCTTGGAACCGTTACCCCTAGCTCAAGTGGTGCGTTGGCTTTCGACGGCGGCGGGAGAAATTCGTCAGGGGCCAGAGTCCGCACGGTTATACCATTTATTTAAGACTACTAGTATTAATCTTGAACGAGCCAATCAAAAAGCCGAGTTTATTTTGTCCCAACTGGATCAGCATTTAGCAGAACGGACTTGGTTAGAATTGGAACGACCGACGATCGCCGATGTCGCGGTGTTTCCCTATGTGGCTTTAGCGGGTGATGGTCAGATTGATCTCAGTCCCTATGGCAATGTTTTAAGCTGGATTGAACGGGTGAAAGAGTTACCTGGTTTTGTCGGCATGATCGGCATCAAAGAATTGGTTACAGCTTAGGAGAAAAAATGCCCCGAAAATTTGGTGAGATTGCTTTTACCCCCGAAGTCCAAGCCGCCCAACGCGATCGGGGTTCACGGCAAACCTATGAACGCTATATTGCCAATGGCGACAGTAACGATACCATCACGCCCAAAATTGCCGATTTTATTGCCCAATTAGACGGTTTTTATTTGGGAACAGTGGGGTCTAACGGTTATCCCTATATTCAATTTCGTGGTGGCCCTCCAGGCTTTCTGAAAGTATTGGATGAAAAAACCCTGGGCTTTGCGGATTTTTCTGGCAATGTGCAGTACATCTCTGTTGGTAATCTGTCGGGCAATGATAAAGCTTTTTTATTTTTGATGGATTATCGGCACCGTAAACGCATTAAAATTTGGGGTCGTGCCAGGTATTTGGAAGGCGAATCAGAACTACTGGAAACCTTGCGGCTCAAAGATTATTCTGCACCTGTAGAAAGGGCAATCTTATTTCAAGTTGAAGCGATTAGTGAAAATTGTCCCCAACATATTCCGATTCGTTATTCTGAAGCAGAAGTTGCGGCGATGATTGCACCCTTGCAGGCTCGGATTGCTGAGTTAGAAAAATCGGTCGTGGTTTGAGACGGCGATCGCTTTTTACCTAAAGTTAAGAGGCGATCGCCTCTAACTCAAAACCCATACCTTTTAGTTTTAGTGATCGCATCAACAGTTACAGCTTAAAGTGCAATCTGGCTTCTGCTTGTGAACCTAACCTATGGCGGATAGGCTACCTATCAGTTGTTAATTTAGTAATCTCATATGAACAGGTGCTTTAGCCATTCCGTAAATTTGAATGCGACCTCCGTATGGGGACGAAGAGCTTGACTTGTGATTGCTTTTCCGAGTGGATAGCCAGGCTCGTCATGCCAAGAGAGATAGGTATGAATGACTGCTTTACTGTAATCTACCTCTTTAAATGTTGTTACCTTACTTTCACTCGCTTGTTTAACACAGTTTTCAGCAAATTTTAGCGAAGTTGGTTCTGCAAGTTTTGCACAGAAATCTTCTAGTATTCCAGAATCTTGATTATTGGGCATTAACCAAAATCCTAGTTTCGGCTTCCCTTCAATTTTTTCAATTATTGTTCCGTCAGTGTTAGGAATTTTCGGCATCAGATAATTGTGATTATTATTAGTTAATTTATCTTGTATGCCTTGCCATCGGCCTAGAGAAGATTGATCCGCATCAAGCATAACACCTATGACTTGAGGAGCATTAGGACGGACAATTAAGGCATTCAGGCGTTTCAACACTTGATCTTTACCACCACATTCATATATGCCAAAAGTTTCGGGAACCTGGTGAGCGACGCATAAATTCATCACAACATGGCAGTCATCAATGCCTTCGACAAGCAATATTTTATCGGTGTCTTGTTTGCAAATGTTCTTCATACTTATCGAACCTCAACATCCATATCAATAGCGTCAGTGAGCGTTTCAGAAGTATATTCTATTGCTCTAATAGCCTCATCCTTAACATCAAGACGAAAGAATGCACCAAATTCAGGATATTGATTCCAATTACTGTCAAATCCTCTTATACAATCACGGCTATGAGTTGTTGCAAAAACTTGAACATTAAGTTTCTCAGATAGCTGAAAAATGATATTCCAAACTTTAGGTTGTACACTCCAATGCAAACCATTTTCAAATTCATCAATTAAAAGAAAACCATTTTGAGCGTTAACAAGAGCAACAATGATATGGAATAAACGAGTCATACCATCTCCCATACTTTTAAGAGGCAATGGTTCATTTATCCCTTCAAGTTTTACTAATGGAATACGATTTTCATCTGAACTCCTTCGACTAATATCTTCTACAAAAGCAACACCTGAAACTCGATTATCAATCAATTTAAGTGCAGAAATTACCTCAGGTTCTAAATTAGTTAGACTTGTTAAATCCCAAAGTGCAGCTAGTTTTCGATGAGGCATATTCTCTGTTGAAACAATCTGCCATGTGGATTTAAATTCAGATTCATGCCGTTCATATAGCCTTCTAGAGCTATAACGCCGAATATCCCTTATATCTCTATCTAATCCAAAAAGCCTTCTAGTTTTTTCACCTTCTTCTGCAATGAGAAAAACTTCAATATTAGATAGCTCCTCATCAATAATATCTGACTGGAAGTCGGAAACACGAATTCTCCTTATAGTACCTTCCTCGTCATTTTTATTCTGATAAGCTGCAACACTAATATGAAGCCTTGTATTTGAGGATATTTGACCAAGAAAAATTCCTTGCTCTCCAATTTGAGGCAATTTGTGTCCGTAGAAAAGATGGCGGACTGAGTTACCAGTAAAATTTTGAGATCGCGGTTGAGCTTCACTAAACCAAGTCTCTTGTCTAGACTCAACAAGATCGAGAAGAACGACAGGAGAAGCATTACTAGCATAGAGTTCTATTGCTTCGAGAAATGTACTCTTGCCAGAGTTATTCATCCCTGTAATTAAATTGACACGATTCAATCTTTCAACTTGAAGAAACTGAAAGAGCCTAAAATCACTTATCTGAAAAGAATTTAGCACAAAAATTTTCCTTAATTCCCGTTAGCTAATTAATAAAAATAGTAATTTTGACATTAAAAAAGGAAAAGATAAAACAATGACACATCTGCTGAATCAGTGTGATCATCAGTGATCTCAATCATACCAACCGTCATCACGGAAAACAAGACCGTAAACTAGTTTTGACGATCAATTGCTTTTTCAGTGACTCAAATCACAGAATTAAGCCAACGACTTATTATATTTGGAATGAATTTCAATCCAAGTCCAAAGTGAACTCTTCGAAATCGGCTTGGAGAAGGCTTTTTGCTTAAAAGTAAGGGAAAATTTCCCGATTGTTGATAATATTTTAACTCAAAAGTAATTCTGTGGGAAGATCGCCAATAATCCGTTTAAATACCTGAGCATTATTTAACCCCTGAGCCAAAATCAAAGACCCTTGCACCAAAATAACCGCTTTTTCAGCCTGCTGTTTCGCCACATTTGCCTCCATTCCCTCTGCCATCAAAACCACCGCGATCGCCTCTAACTCAAAACCGATACACCGAATCGCCCTCTCATTTTAACTTTGCGATCGCCCATAACTTATCGGAACTCATCAACGAAGTTAAGCATTTGGCTCAATAGGTATTTCGGGGACATGGATTCTTAATAAAAGGCTAGAATTATTACACAGCGATAGCTAAAGTTTGTCTCATTATTCGTAAGCGTTCAGGGGGGTAGCACATTTACCAAAATACTTAAAACCCTTGTATAGCAAGGGATAGATGAGATTCATGCGATGGGATGATTTCGCTTAAGCGGTCTAAAAGGCGATCCACAACTT
>JAYKJI010000340.1:0-12050 GCA_035285405.1 Snowella sp.
CAACTTGACATAGGACTTTTGCTACTCAGAATTATTGCAATGAAATCAATTACAACTACTTTTTCATCGTGATTCCGTCCAATTCCATGTGGAGCATTTTCTTGATTACCCCCTGAACGGTTACGATCGCGGTTTCTTTTTACGGACAAGGGCGATCACCTATAATTGAGATTATTGTCCTGTGTTAATCTATGGCAAAAGACTTATTTCACAAAGCAGTTAAGCAAGCCTTAATCAAAGACGGCTGGATAATTACTAATGATCCCTTAACCATTAGGATTGATCGCGTTAAACTCGAAATTGATTTAGGAGCCGAAAAAGTATTTGCTGCTGAAAAGAATGGACAAAAAATAGCTGTAGAAGTTAAAAGCTTTATTAATCCTTCCACTATCAACGACTTCCATAATGCCCTCGGCCAGTTTCTGAATTATCGCCTTGCCTTGCAAATGACAGACTCTGATCGCATTCTTTATTTAGCAGTTCCAATTGATATTTTTAACACCTTTTTTCAGGAACGTTTTACCCAAGCGGTAATTGAACAATATGACTTAAAAATCTTAGCTTATGACCCCAATATAGAGGAGATTGTCACATGGAAAAACTAGCAAAATATCGCCAAATCGTGCGCGAACTACTTACCGCCCATGCTACCACCAATGAACCCAATATTGAATGTCAACTCATTTTTGACACTGAACACGATCACTATCAACTTCTCGATTTAGGTTGGCAAGACTTAAATCGCATTTATGCTTGTTATATTCATTTAGATATTAAAGACGAAAAAATCTGGATTCAACACAACATGACAGAAGCCGATCTCGGTCAAGAATTAGTCGAAAAAGGGGTTTCACCCTCCGATATTATTTTAGGTTTGCATCCTCCCTATAAACGACCCTATACAAATTACGGAGTTGCTTAAAATTATTCTTTTTAAAACGCGCTCGCTGGTCTTATAAATTGGATTGATGATAGCAAGCCCAAGGTTCCAAAGAAAAAAAAGAGTGCGATCTATTTGTGATAGAAAAGAGCGATCGCCGATTTTGTAAATTAGCTTGACAATTGGTTACGTTCCTTAGAATTTTAATGGTTAACAGGTGATCTCTTTTTTGCTTAGGGTTTAGAGTGCGATCGCCGATGATTGATACTTATTGAGAAATAAATGAAGTCAATGATAACCCAAACCAATTATTCCAACTACAATGTAATTTGCCTAACCCCAATTTATTCACCTCTACCCACTCTTTTATGTCCTTACCAAACCCTTCCGATTCCCTTAACTCCCCAGAAGATCGCGATCGCCAACTCCTATTGGACGCTTTAGCAGGCAGAGAATTCACCCTAGCAGACGTTATTGGCCAGGCAGGAGGAGACTTTTTAAAGGGAGAATCCCCCGTTCCCAAATTGGTGCAACTAAAAACAGAATTAAAACTGTTTACTCGTCAACACTTACAAGATCCATCGGGAGCCTTACAGGCCGTCTTACAGGTACGCATTGATGAAGGCGATCGCCTAATTAGTCAATATTTAGATACTCCTTTAATCGCTCTCCAAAAAATGGTTGAAAATTATCTCAATCCTAGCGAAATGCTCTACGAATTAGTGCGTCAAGTGGATTTTCGCTATGGTCAAATGTATGGAGAAAAACCCTATTTTCAAAGCCCTGGTAGCCCTGCCCATCCTGATGACGAATATACCCACGAATCCGTTAAACAGCAACTTAATGATTTTTTAACTTATCTGCAAAGTGTCATCAATGATGATCTCTAACAAAAATTCTCCTCAGGAAAACGACAATCAAACCATTGCCTAGCCGATGCGGATAGTAGGAGGTTGCTATGTGAATTAGCGATCGCCTATGATGATAATTGCTGAGAGATAAATAAAGCCAATGATAACCCAAACTGATTATGCCCTTTGGCTGGACAACACGATTAGCCTATTACAACGGAAAAAATACGATAGCGTTGACTGGGAGAATTTAATTGAGGAGATTGAGCAATTGGGTAGAAGTCAAAGACGAGAACTACGCAATCGGTTAACTACCATGCTAGAACACTGTCTCAAACTTTATTATTCCAACTACAATCTGGACTATCGGGGCTGGTCGGAAACTATTAAGCGTCGTCAGCGAGAACTCAAAGAATTATTAGAAGAATCTCCTAGTCTCAAACAATATTGGGATGAAATATTCTTAGATTGTTATGCTAAAGCGTTAGAAAGCCTTAGAGAAAACCGAAATTATCAATCCTTTTCTTTCCCCGAAAATTGTCCCTTTTCTCAGGAAATTAGTCAAATTTTAACTCAATCTTTTTACAGGGAAAGTTAGTTTAAATGAAACCATTATGCACAGTAAAAATAGTAATCTTCTCTGCAACTTGATCTTCAGAAGTGCTAAGTCGGGAATGGCGATCGCGTTTTCAATGGATAATGATCAATGAATCGGCGATCGCTCTTGGTTTATGAGCCGCTATCTTGCTTAGGAGCTATACTGAAGGCGCACATTGCTGATAAAAATACCCGGATTACTGCCAAAATTATTGGGACGACCAATAAACAAGAAATTAGGAACAATGGCAATATTATTGTTAATAGGATAAAAATAGGTTGCCTCAATTTCGTATTGAGTAGCCCCATCACCGCCATTAGAAACCAGATATTGCTGACCGGCTACCACATCAAAGGGGACAAGATAGGACAGCGTTCCCTGAGCACCTTCCTTGCCTAGGTCAGGGAAACCCAAGCCCACTTGGAAGCTATTGGCATTAACCGCCTGATTAATCGGTTTAAGAGTAGTATTGCCACGGGTATAACGTCCAAAAAGTCCCACACCAGGGGTAATTAACCAATCAAAGTTAACGCTAAAGGTATTAGCGGGCGAATTTTTCAGTCCACCATCGTTAGGATTAATATCCAGCCCTTGCCCTGGCCCCGCATCAGCAATACCATACAGAGGCTCCCCTGTTGGACCGCCAATAGTTCCGCCTAATGCTTGAATCATGCTGTAGTTGTACAACAGTCTGATATTAAAATTATCGGTTGGCGCGTAGCTCAACTCCGCCGTTGTGGTATTAGTACCACCAAATAAACCTTTTTGGGGATCACTGGCTGTATTGAAAGGCGGTCTGGGAAGAAATTCATCCGCTTCTCCCAAATAGGCGACATTGAGTTTTAACTCTGGAATAATCTTCCAGGAAACCACTGCCCCCGCACCGCGATCAATTGCATTGAGCAAACTACTACCACCCGAATTAAAACTGCCGGCTCCATTCAGGAAGAAGGTAAAACGGTTATTGTCAAAATAGCGGTACCAATTGACCCTTGGCCCGACCACAATGTTGAGATTATCAGCCGCTGGGAACTGGTAAAACAATTCTCGGATGATCACTTCACTACGATTATTGCCAACATTGGGCCCTGCTGTTTGATCGGTAAAGGGAACCCCGAAGGTGTTGTACATCCCCGCCGAAGCATAGACGTTAGCAGGGGAGTTACCATTTCCTGAGGCTAATTGGGTGACGAGACTATCTTTGCCCGTAAAGGAAGTGGTTAGGGTTAGCCAGGTCAGAAAACTTAAGGTTGTCTGAGCATTGTTAGATTGAGTCGAAACAATGGGTTGACCCGTGGCAGGATTTCGACCAGGAGAACGAATTTCTAAGGGAACGTTCAGATTGGTGGCATTGACCTTGATGTCTCCCCCAGCCGAGGCATTGGTCAGGTTCATAAAGACCAAACCCGACAGTTTAGTGGTGGTAGAAAATTGATGATCTTCGAGATAGGAAGTCCGTACTTCTAGGTTGTCAATTCTGGCTCCGAGAGCCACTAATTCCTGTTCAAATTGTTGAGCTAGGGCTTTAAGTTTATCAATATCTTCCCGAATTACAGCGACGTTTTCTTGCAACAAACGCTCCATCACGTTCATACAGGCATTTAAACCTGCCGCAAATTCCCAACGAGAAAGGGCGCGATTGCCTCGGAAGGTTCGATCAGGATAGCCGACAATACAGCCATAACGTTCCACCAAGCTTTTTAGGGCTTCGTAGGCCCAAGCGGTCGGTTCCACATCCCGTAGTTCAGAAACACTCGTCACTTGATCCATGCCGGCATTGCTTGTCTGGGGAGCATTAAAGGTCTTAAGTTGCTGACGGCGACGCATTAAATCCAGGGCATCCGCTTGAGTGGCGATCGCGGGCATAGGTACGGGAGAAACCGCCTGAACAGTAGCCGTTTCTGGGGTTGGAGTCGCAATATTCTGGGTTGGAGGTAAATCTAAATTATCTTCCGTGGGGGCTATTTCAGCTTTGGCTTGCCCGATAACGCTTAAGTTACAGAGAATAAACGAGATATAAAAAAACGATTTCAAGTAATTTTTCACTAACAGCAAAAAATCTTTCTCATTCATGACGACTCACACCACTTTTCAATATTTAAACCCACAAATCCTAACAAGCTTACCCTCGCCTCAATGTATCCTTGTATACAGTGAACGATAGGCGATATGCTTTATTTTTTGGGTCAAGCTTTATTTTCAGTCAAGACAAGATAATTCAAATATTTTCAACCAATTTAGGAATAACTAAAACTTATGACATCGAGACATTTTCATCTTTCTCGCCGTCAAATCATTCGGGGAATCTTAGCGACAACGGCTTTTGGTGTAACAGCGAAATTGGGGACAGGCTGTAGTCCTGCCAAGGAGAGTGCTAACCCTACGACCTCTCCCAATGCGGCTCAAAGTGCGGCGCAAGATTTAGTTATTGGCTTTATCTATGTTGGGCCAAAAGATGACTTTGGTTACAGTCAGGCCCATGCAGAGGGGGCGGCGGGCATTGCCAAACTACCCGGTGTGAAAATTGTGGAACAGGCCAGTGTACCAGAAACTACCGAAGTTCAGGAAGCCATGCGTAGTATGATTGAACAAGATGGCGTGCAGGTGATCTTTCCCACGTCCTTTGGTTATTTCGATCCCCATGTTCTCAAAATGGCCAAGGAATTTCCCGATGTCCAATTTCTGCACGCTGGGGGACTTTATAAACCAGACGTTCACCCAAAAAATGTCGGGACTTATTTTGGTTACATTGATGAGGCCCAATATATTGCCGGAATTGTAGCGGCTCGTACCTCTAAAACTGGAAAACTGGGCTTTATTGCAGCCAAACCGATCCCTCAAGTTCTACGCAATATTAATAGTTTTACTTTGGGAGCAAGGAGTGTAAATCCTAAAGCTACCACCCAGGTTGTCTTTACAGGGGATTGGTCTGAACCCGTCAAAGAAGCTGAAGCTGCGAATAGTATGGCTGACCAGGGTATTGATGTAATTACCTGTCATGTGGATAGTCCCAAAGTCATTGTTGAAACAGCTAAAAAGCGCGGTATTTTCTCTTCGGGTTATCATGCCAGTCAGGCCAAACTTGATCCCGAAGGCTATTTGACGGGGGCAGAATGGGATTGGACGAGTATTTACACCGACTATGTGAATATGATTAAAGCGGGAAAAACCCTGATGAATGGCGGCATTCCCCATTTAGTCCGAGGCGGATTTAAAGAACATTTCATCAAGTTATCTCCCTATGGCCCGGCGGTTAGTGAAGCCACAAGAAAAGAAGCGGATGCAGTCAAAGCGAAGTTTATGGCCGGCACGATGGTCATTTATAAAGGAGAAATTAAAGATAATAAGGGCAAAGTTGTTGTCCCTGCTGGGAAAGAGTACAAGCAGCAGGATATTGAGCTAGAAAAAATGAATTGGCTTGTGGAAGGTGTGATTGGTACGACTAGTTAATTTCTGGGGAAAATTCCATGATCAGGGGCAAAAGCTGGCAAACTATGGCAGAGGCAATCTGTATTCCTCTGGGCGCGATCGTGATTTCTTTAATCATCTTTGGCATTTTTTGTGCCTTTGCGGGGGCCGATCCTTTGGCTGTTTATGGCTCCATTTACAAGGCCGCTTTTGGCAAATGGACTTCCTGGCAAAACACCTTAATTCGTGCCTCGCCTCTGATGCTAAGTGCTTTATGTACTGCGCTGCCTGCCCGTTTGGGTTTAATTATTATCGGCAATGAAGGGGCCTTGGTAATGGGAGGTTTAGGGGCGGCTTCCATCGGTTTGGCGATCGCCTCTGCACCTCCAACCATTGTTCAAATCGGGATGGCTTTAGGAGGGATGATTGCTGGCGGTCTTTGGATTGCAGCAGTGGGAGCTTTGCGCCATTATCGGGGAGTCAATGAAACCATTAGCAGTTTATTAATGAATTACATTGCGATCGCCATTCTCAACCATCTTGTCAATGGCCCCATGCGCGATCCCAGTTCCCTCAACAAACCCTCCACCTATCCCATCCTCGACATCAATATGTTAGGGGCAATTCCAGGCACGAGGATACACTATGGTCTGATTTATGGTTTAGTCGCCTGTGCTGTAGCCTATTTTCTCATCCAACGAACGACCTTTGGCTTTGCGGCTCGGACGGCGGGAGGAAATATTCGTGCAGCCCGTCTAGCGGGTTTGCCTGTGGGGAAATTAACCCTGGCAATTTGTTTCCTGGCAGGTTCCTGTGCAGGCTTAGCAGGCATGGTAGAGGTGGCAGCAGTACACGGTAAAGCCAATGAATCCCTCAATGCCAATTACGGTTATGGGGGAATTTTAGTGGCTTTTATTGCTCGTCATAATCCCTTAGCGGCAGCCCTAGTCTCGATTTTGTTGGGAGGTATTTTAGCCAGTGGCGGCATTTTACAACGAGAGCATAATTTGCCCGATGCAACGGTTTTAGTCTTTCAAGGTATCGTCTTTTTGATCATTCTCTATAGCGAGTCTCTCTATGGCAAGTTAGGAATTTTCAAAGAGCCAGAACCCAACAAAGTCCTAAATCAGCCAGCTGTTACTGTTTAAGTAACTAGCTTTTGAAATTGTAAGATACATTTTGACTACCGTGTACACATATCTCCTTGCCTCCCTGGAAGTTTGATCCCCCTGCCTACGGCATCCCCCTTAAAAAGGGGGACTGGGGTACTGAGAGGGATTTAGCCCCCCTTATCAAGGGGGGTTGGGGGGATCAACACTTAAAAACCTAGACAGAAAAACTTGTGTGTACGCGGTAGCTTATCAAGGGGGGGGATCGAGTACGAAACCTATCTTCTATTAATTACAACCAGCTACTTAGTTTGATTGAGGAAATTAATCGTTATGGCAGCAGAAGTTCTGGGATGGTGGGGCGTTCCCTTGGGCATTATCGGCGGAACTATCAGGGGCAGCGCACCTTTTCTGTTTGTGAGTTTAGGAGAATGTCTGACCGAAAAAAGCGGCAAAATCAATCTCGGCTTAGAAGGAACCATGCTCATCGGTGCGATGACTGCCTACGCAACTTCCTATCTCACAGGTTCTCCCTGGTTAGGGGTTTTAATTGCCGGTATCGCGGGAATGTTTTTGGGCTTGATTCACGGTTGGCTTTGTCAACAGCCCAGGGTGAGTGATGTGGCGGTGGGGATCGCCATGATTATTTTTGGTAGTGGGGTGGCCTTTTTCTTTGGTAAACCTTTTATTAAACCTGCTGCTCCCCAATTACCCGCCTTTTCCCTAGCCGATTGGACTAATATTCCAGCCGTTCAATCCGCGTTTAAAATCTGTCCTCTCTTTCTCATCGGGATTGCGATCGCGCCCTTAATGTACTTCTTTTTCCGCTCTACCCGTTGGGGTTTGTTTATTAGGGCCGTGGGAGACAGTCCTGATGCCGCCAGAGCGATGGGCATTTCCATTTTCCAAGTCCGTTTAATCAGCATCATGGTGGGAAGTTTTTTAGCAGGCATTGGCGGAGCCTATTTATCGCTTTACTATCCTGGTAGTTGGAACGAAGGTATTTCTAGTGGTCAGGGATTAATGGCCGTCGCCCTAGTCATTTTTGCCCGTTGGAACCCGATTCAATGTCTTTATGCTTCTTTACTATTTGGAGGTGCTCAGGCGATCGGCCCCGCTTTACAAGCCGTTGGTGTGGATTCCTACTATTATCTTTTTAACGCTTCACCCTACATTTTGACCTTATTAATTATGATTATTACCTGTTCTCCCAAACGCACTTTATCGGGTGTTCCTGGAGCTTTGGGAAGTAATAGTTAATTAAGTTTGAGCTAATTCAAATTACTGAAATAATTTTTATGAGTGACACTTTAAAACTAGCTGTTAATGGCGGTTTGATGCGCGGTTTTCCTGACAATCAAAATCTGCTCGCCGTCAATGCCGTTTTTGTTCAAGAAGCCCAAACAAAACCCGTTTATCGTTTATTCTCTATCGGCGATCGCCATCCAGCTATGATGCGAGTTGTGGAAGGCGGAACCTCCGTCGCAGTAGAAATTTGGGCTGTTCCTTTGGCAGGTTTAGGAATCGTTCTACAACAGGAACCCCCAGGGCTGTGTATTGGCAAAGTCGTTTTAGAAAATGGAGAAGAAGTTTTAGGCGTTTTAGGAGAAAAAATTTGTTGTGATCAAGGTAAAGAAATCACAGAATACGGCGGTTGGCGCAATTACCTTAAAACCCTAACTCCAAGTTAAGTAGCTAGGCATTGAAAACTGTAAGACCCTCACCTATCTTCACCCCCCTTATCAAGGGGGGCAGGGGGGATCGAGTACAAAATCTATCTTCTATAATCACAATGGAAACTAATTAAAATGACTCACTTTGTAAACTCCCATCCCTATCCTTTCCCCTATAACGGCGATCTTCGTCCTGAAAATACTGCTCTCATTATTATTGATATGCAGACAGATTTTTGTGGTGTCGGCGGCTATGTGGATAAAATGGGTTATGATTTATCCCTAACTCGCGCTCCCATAGAACCCATTAAAAAAGTCTTAAAAATGATGCGAGAAAAAGGCTTTTTAATCATTCATACCAGGGAAGGTCATCGCCCCGATTTATCGGATTTACCCCCCAACAAAAGATGGCGGAGTCAACAAATTGGAGCAGGAATCGGCGATCCAGGCCCCTGCGGAAAAATCTTAATCAGAGGTGAATTAGGCTGGGAAATTATTGATGAACTGGCTCCTTTACCAGGGGAAATAATTATTGATAAACCTGGAAAAGGTTCATTTTATGCCACCGATTTAGACCTAATTCTTAAAACCAAAAAAATTGACAATATTATTCTGACTGGCATCACCACCGATGTTTGCGTTCACACCACCATGCGAGATGCTAACGATCGCGGTTATGAATGTTTATTGCTGTCAGACTGTACAGGTGCAACCGATTACGGCAACCATCAAGCTGCTTTAAAAATGATTGAAATGCAGGGAGGCGTTTTTGGAACTTTCACCGATTCCGATACTCTCTTAAAAACCATTAGTGAACTATAACTAAGTAAACCCCCCCCTTATCAAGGGGGGCAGGGGGGATCGAGCGCAAAAGCTATCTTTCATTTAATAATTTATTGACTTCTAACTATCAACTATTCACTATCAACTATTCACTATCAAACTATGATCAGCACCATTACCGCCCCCCCGTAAAAACCCTTCCTCCCGAACTAGAAATCGTCAACATGACCAAAAAGTTTGGTTCTTTTGTCGCCTTAGAAAATGTTTCTCTGAAGATGAAACCAGGAACTTTCCATGCCTTACTCGGAGAAAATGGAGCGGGGAAAAGTACCTTAGTTAAGTGCATTATGGGGTTTCATACTCCCACCCATGGCGACGTACTAATTGATAAGCAATCACGAGAAATTAATAACCCCCGCGATGCTCATCATTACGGCATTGGTATGGTTTATCAACACTTTACCTCTGTTCCTGCTATGACCGTTGCCGAAAATCTAGTTCTCTCTCGCTATGATCAAACAAATATTATTAATTGGCCCAAGGAGTTAGAACAATTAAAAACGTTCATGGCCAATGCTCCTTTTCAAGTTCCCCTGGATAAAACCATTGGTGAATTAGCAGCAGGACAAAAACAAAAGCTAGAAATTCTTAAACAACTCTATCTACACAGTCGCATCCTTATTTTAGATGAACCGACTTCCGTATTAACCCCAGGTGAAGCAGATGAAATTTTAGGACTGTTACGCGAACAAGTTACGGCTGAACAATTAAGCGTTTTAATGATTAGCCATAAATTCCGAGAAGTGACTGCCTTTGCCGATGAAATCACTGTCTTAAGGAAAGGTAAATTCGCAGGTCATGGCAAGGTTAAAGATTTAACTGTTGCCGATATGGCCAAAATGATGCTAGGAGAAGAACGAGGCAATTTTGATGAACAAACGGTTAATAAAATTGATTGCCAAACCTCTGAAGCAATCTTAGAAACGATAGACATTCATGGCAACAAAGATAATGGTTTAGAAGCCGTTACCGCGATTAATTTTCGGGTTTATGGCGGGGAAATTGTTGGTATTGCGGGAGTTTCTGGTAATGGACAACGAGAATTAGTAGAAATCTTAGCGGGTCAACGATTAGCCACTCAAGGAGACATTTTCATTAATGGCAAAGTTTATCATGCCACCCGCAAGGAAATGTTTACCAATCAAGTGTTTATTTTACCTGAAGAACCGTTAAGAAATGCCTGTGTTCCCCAGATGAGTGTGGCTGAAAATATGGCACTCAGGACGTTTGATCGTCCACCCCAAGCCAGGGGATTATTATTAATTTTGAAAGCTATTCGTGAGGCAGCTAAAGGGTTAATTCAAACTTTTTCCGTCAAAACCCCTTCCCCAGAAACGCCCATTAGTCATCTCTCTGGCGGTAATGTACAAAGGGCCGTTTTAGCCAGGGAATTATCTTCCCAACATATTCAAGTTTTGATTGCAGCAAATCCCTGTTTTGGGCTGGATTTTGCGGCGGTGGAGTTTATTCATCAACAAATTCTTGAGGCCAGAAATCGCGGTGTAGCTGTCCTATTAGTCAGTGAAGATTTGGATGAGTTATTAAAACTAGCAGACCGAATTATGGTGATGAGTGAAGGCCGATTAGTCTATGAAAGTGCGATCGCCGAAGCGGATATTACCACCATTGGTCAAAAAATGGCAGGACATTAATTCAGATTCTAACTGTTAACTTTTAGTTCACCAAAGAGATAGATAAAATGACGGTCATTCAAGCCCAACCCTACGATTACGAATTACCCACTACGGGTCAAATCGCCTTGCTAATTATTGATATGCAGCGTGACTTTCTAGAAATCGGTGGTTTTGGAGATGCCTTGGGTAATGATGTTCAACAATTACGCGCGATCGTTCCCACCGTCAAAAAATTACTCGAAACTTTTCGTCAACATCAACTACCTATTTTTCAAACTGTAGAAGGTCATCGCCCTGATTTATCGGATTGTCCTCCCTCGAAATTAAAACGGGGTAAGGGAACTTTAAAAATTGGTGATACGGGTTCAATGGGTCGTATTTTAATCTTAGGTGAACCAGGTAATCAAATTATTCCCGAACTGGAACCTTTGCCCAATGAAATCGTAATTACTAAACCTGGTAAAGGGGCTTTTTATGGGACAAATTTAGAATCTCTTTTGCAAACTCAAGGAATCACCCATCTGATTATCACGGGGGTTACGACCGAAGTTTGTGTACAGACGACTATGCGAGAAGCGAACGATCGCGGTTATGAATGTTTATTGGTAGAAGATGGGACGGCCAGCTATTTTCCCGAATTTAAAGAAGCGACGATCGCCATGGTTTGTGCCCAAGGGGGAATTGTGGGCTGGACTGCTCCTGCGGATAAGGTATTAGAAGCTCTAGAGATAAATGATAGGGAGTCAAAAAAGAATTTATAGGACTCAGAATAGATAATTTTAGTTTGATTATATTGAAACTCTCAAAACTCTTTTTGCTTAGATTTTTACCTTGTCAGAACTTCTGATAATTTCTGCATCCTGAAAATCTGAAAAATTTGTTCTGCTTGAATTTTCTGCAATAAAACTGATGCAATTTTGCTAGAAGAATTGTAAGCGTTCAGGGGGGTAGCACATTTACCAAAATACTTAAAACCCTTGTATAGCAAGGGATAGATGAGATTCATGCGATGGGATGATTTCGCTTAAGCGGTCTAAAAGGCGATCCACAACTT
>JAYKJI010000341.1:0-14063 GCA_035285405.1 Snowella sp.
AAGTTGTGGATCGCCTTTTAGACCGCTTAAGCGAAATCATCCCATCGCATGAATCTCATCTATCCCTTGCTATACAAGGGTTTTAAGTATTTTGGTAAATGTGCTACCCCCCTGAACGCTTACAATACTTCTTAACCTTGATGACTCGTTTAAATGCGTTTGCCACAACTTTGGTGTTGTAATCTAGTCACAAATATCCATCCAAATAAAAAGTAAAAACAGGGCACTTATAAAGAGCTCAAATCGAGGTTGGCTTGCATTCTTAGCGCAAAAATGAGGAGAACTATATAAGAAACTCTAAAATGAAGGTAGGCCTGCTCTTAGAAAGATAATCATTAGCAAGGTAAGCTTAGACTTTTGTCCGCATTTAAGGCACAACACCTAAACCATGACAGGTTCCCGAATTAAAAAACCAAACGCTAGCACTTTTCCACTAGAGGACCTAATTGATGAGGTTCTCACAGGAGGTGTTCGTATTCCCGAATTTCAACGGCCATTTCGTTGGCAGTGGGAAGATGTCAGACGGCTTATGGATAGTATTATCCGGGGCTACCCAATTGGAAGTGTGCTTCTCTGGACACGCCCTGCCCAAGAAGAGAAATTAAAAATAGGAGCGCTACAGATCTCTGCTCCTAAGAGAGATGAAGCTTTATGGGTTGTCGATGGACAACAGCGATTGACTAGTCTTGCCAATGCACTTAATGACGATGGTTTTATTGATCCACGTTTTGGAATTGCCTATGATCTTTCACGTCAAGAATTTGTGAAACCAGTCGGTGAAAAACCTCATGTTATTGATCTCCCAACTATTTTTGACTTACAAAGACTGCTAAAGTGGTTCAGCAAACATCCTGAATCTACTCAATATTTTGAGGAAGCAACAAAAGTTGCCAAGGCGATTCGTGAATATTCAATACCTGCTTATATTGTTCAACAAGAAGACGAAGATGTCCTAAGAGATATTTTTGACCGCATGAATAATTATGGTAAACGGCTTACTCGGGCAGAAGTTTTCTCTGCCTTACATGGAGGTGCAAGAGATGATGGTCAATCGCAAACATTGGCCGATATTGTTTTAAACATTGATGCAACTTTTTTGTTTGGTGAGATTGATGATGTCACGGTTTTAAGTGCAATTTTGGCTCGCAGAGGCCCTGATGTTACACGAGATATTCGTGTAGAATTCAGGAGAGAGTCAGTCTCCAGAGAGTTTTCTGAAGAAACACCAGATAATGCATATAGATCTGGTGCAGATGCTTTAGCCCAGGCAGTTCGTTTTCTGCAGAATGAAGCTGGAGTTCCACATTTTAGCTTTCTGGCTTATCGTTATCTTCTTGTCGTTCTGACACGGTTCTTTGCTTACTATCCCCAGCCTTCTCCACGTAATATTGAGTTATTAAGACGATGGTTTTGGCGTGCTGTAATTGTAGGGCCAGAAGCCTTCAGTACATGGACAAACGCGAGCCGAGTATTATGCTCAAAAATCATTCCTGATAACGAAGTTAAGTCTGTTCAATCTCTATTGAAAGCAGTTTCAGACGTGCCCTCTAAAGCACTTAATCTTCATAATTTTAGAAGTACATCAGCCAGTACTCGAACCATCCTTTGTGCGATGTGGTCTTGCCATCCTAGATCTTTTCTCACTGGGGAGCCTTATCTTAAGGAAGAACTCGGAAGATCACTCTCAGAAAAACAAACCGCAAAAGATATAGTCGATATAATAGATCCTACTGGAGGAAAAACGCGAACAGCAAATCGATTTATTTTTCTTGGAGAAGATTCTGTTGAATATGCAAGAGATGTATTTAGAAATCGACCGACAATCATGGAAAATTCTTCTTGGACTGAGCTATTAGATTCCCATCTTATTGATGATCAAATGCAAGTCTGCTTAATCAATGGAAATATCACTTCTTTTCTAGAACTTCGTGAGATTCGCTTAAGCAAATTGACACAAGATTTCCTTAGTTCTATGACAGAAGTATTCTTGGAGGATACGCCTCCGCTCTCTTCGCTGATCATTGATGAAGAGGATGCAGAGGATGAAGAAGATTTTGATGAAGAGGATTTAGTTGATGGCCACGATTGAGCGGCATTACGGGGTATGGCTATATGAACAGCGTGTTGGCAGTATTACGCTATGCGGTGGTATTATTCGCTTTCGATTAAATGATAGCTATATTCATGATCCCCAAAGAGCCGTCCTAGGTCTTTTGTTTGAAGATGATTTAGTTGCTATCCATCGCTCCAAGGTGCGTTTACCGCCATGGTTCTCTAACCTTTTGCCAGAAGGTCGTCTTCGTGAATGGATAGCTCAAGACAAAGGTGTAAGTGAAAATCAAGAATTAGACCTGTTGCTCAAAGTTGGTCATGATCTTCCTGGGGCAGTTAGGGTTGCTGAAGCAGAAATTGATCAAACAGTTTTTGATTTTAATAGGCGTGAAGTAGCAACAGAAATAGAGAGTGATCGTGCTTCGGAAAATGTATGGCGTTTTTCCCTTGCTGGAGTAATACTCAAATTCTCAATGCTTCGTCAGGGGGAGAGATTTACTTCGCCAGGTGTTGGTGAGGGGGGAGACTGGATTGTGAAACTACCAGACCATATATATCCAAATGTGCCCCTGAACGAGTTTGCAATGATGCAACTTGCCAACAAGGTTGGTATAAATGTTCCCGAAGTCCGTTTGGTTCATCGAGATCAATTAACAGGAATTCCTGATAATTTCTGGCCAGCCTCAGAAGAGATGGCATACGCAATTCGTCGGTTTGATCGGACAGCAGCAAGGGGTCTAGTCCATATTGAAGATTTTGCTCAGGTACGAGGGCTTTATCCTCTTAAAAAATATACGGGAACTTTTGAGACGCTTGCGGCTCTGATTTACCGTCAATATGATAGAGAATCACTGATTGAGTTTGCACGAAGACTAGCATTCAACTATGTTATTGGCAATGGTGATGCTCATTTGAAGAACTGGTCATTGTTATATACAAATCCACGTCGGCCAGTTCTCTCTCCAGCTTATGATCTAGTCTCCACAGCTATTTATAGGCCCTCAGATAAACCTGAAGATATGGGTTTAAAATTTGCTAAGTCGAGGAGCTTTAAATCAGTTACACTTAGCAATTTTGAAAGATTAGAAAGAAAAGTAAATGCTATCGGAGTCGGTTTACGTGATACAGCATACAATGTCATTCAAGAAACGTTATTGTCATGGCCAGAAATTGCGGAGACGCTAAAGAAATCACCTTGGTTACAGAGTACAATTGGAGAAGGAATTGCAGAACGTGCTTCAGCAATACTCGCTATGAAAGAGGAGTAGTGCGATCGCTGCTTCGTAAGCTAGTTTGACAACAGAAAACCCAGAATTGCTTTTCTCTGGTAATACTAATCAGAAATCAGATTCCACTCTAAGCTGTCACCTTGCGATCGCTGCTCTCCAAGCTAAAATAAATGGGTCAAGTTGCAATGAGGTCAAACCGATGGCAGTTCGCCAACGACGTTATAGCAAAGAGGAGTTAGCTCGACGTGGGCAAGCACTCTATGAATCCAGTATTCAGCAGCAAGTAGAATCTGGCAATACAGGTAAGATCGTAGCGATCGACATTGAAACTGGAGCTTTTGAAGTCGCCGATCACATTTTGCCAGCAACGAACCAATTGTTTAAGCGATACCCAAATGCTCAACCTTGGGTTATCCGCATTGGACATCGTGCTGTTTATCACTTTGGCTCACGGAGTTTGATCAAACCCAAATGATGCAAGGAGTTGTGAATCGGCGATGTGAAGCAACCCTTCCGTTGATCGTGGGCAATGCGAATGGACAAAGGCAAGTTATTGATGCTGTGATTGATACAGGATTCAACGGTTTTCTCACTTTGCCGTCCTCAATCATTACCGCTCTTGATTTGTCATGGAACGCTTCCGATATTGTGACTTTGGGTGACGGTAGCGAAACTCTGTTTGATCTGTATTCGGTAACAATTATCTGGGATGGACAGTTTCGGGAAATTGATGTTGCTGAATCGGAGACTGACCCTTTGATTGGAATGTCACTACTCTATAAGTATAAATTGCAGATAGATGCAATTGAGGGCGGTCTTGTAAGAATCGAAGCATTATGACGCGGTGGTGCGATCGCCTATTGCTGTAGGCTAGACTGACAACAGAAAATCCAGATTTTACCTTAAACTGTAATAGTGGGTGCAATCACTAAAATGAGAGAGCAATCAGGATATAAAAAGTCATCAAGTTATTGGCTCTCCCCTTGTCTGTGTGTAAATTATACTACGAGTTAAAGCAAGCTAACAATTTAAGATGCAGATGCTCAAAATTAGCAAATCTATAACTTTTCCTTTTTATTAGTTTAATTTTTGTATTCATCTCTTCCGTTAATCCATTAGTTGTATGGTTCTCAAAATAATTGCATATACCTTTCAAATGATCTTCTAGCATACCCATACTTTTTTGATAGGACACACTCGCTGTTCTCATCGATTTTTCAACTTTTCTCCTTGCACCATTTGCAGTTCTTGAATTGGCACTTTAATTTTTTATCTATCTTTATTTTAACTTTTTACACTATCTATAATACCAGATTTAATTGGGCTTTTTTTGATGTTCAACACTTCTGCTCAAAAAACATGATATGTCACATTGTATTAGTTTTGTGGTAGCAGAAAATTTTCTCGAAAAAGTGTCTTGACTGTCTTTTGGGGATAGATTTAAAAGCCTAGCTTAAAAAATAAACTGAACGAAACTGTTTTAAAATAAGTTTAATCTCTGACCAGTTATTCCTCTTTTCCCGTTCTATGGCCACTTTAAGTAATTTTCAAGTTTGTGATCAAGATCTACCGGCTAACCTTCTGAACCATTTTTCGATGGTTAGCGCGATCGCTGTCGATACGGAAACCATGGGGCTAATTCCCCAGCGCGATCGCCTTTGTCTGGTGCAACTTTGTGATCCCAATGGTTTTGTAGCCGCCATTCGGATTAGCAAGGGACAAACCGAGGCCCCGAATCTTAAACAATTGATGGAAAATGAAGAGATTACTAAAGTCTTTCATTTTGCCCGCTTTGACGTGGCTCAGTTAAATTACACCTTTGGCATTAAAACCCATCCGATTTTTTGTACTAAGATTGCCAGTAAGCTGGTTCGCACCTATACTTCTAGTCATGGGCTGAAAAGCTTAGTACAAGAATTGGCAAAAGTTGAACTCGATAAAACGTCTCAAAGTTCAGATTGGGGAAATTCCCAAAACCTTTCCATCTCTCAGTTAAACTATGCTGCTAACGATGTGCGTTATTTAATCAGTATGAAAGATAAATTAATGGAAATGTTAGCCAGGGAAGAGCGGTTAGGATTAGCAAAGCGTTGTTTTGAATGTATTCCGGTTTTTGTCTCTCTTGATCTTGCCTTTTTTAACGATGTTTTTGAACACTAAAAGGCTTGAATCGGAAAAGCTAGCTATTTGCCAATACAAAAACGGCTAAAGATCCGATCTAAAACTGACTCTGTCACCTCTTCGCCGGTAATATTGCCCAGACATTGAATAGCAGTTCTGAGATCAATTGTCCAAAAATCTAGCGGTAATTGCTGGCGAATGGTTGTTTGGACTTGTGCTAATGCTTGTTTCGTTTCCATGAGGGCTGCTGCTTGACGTTGATTGATAGCAAAATCGAGATTGGCTGCTATTAATTTTCCCTGTTGGATAATGGCTAAAATGGCATTTTCTAGAGTATCAATCCCTTGCTGTTGGGCGGCAACGGTCGGCACAATTTGTTGAATTGTTTCTGGATAATGAACCGTTTGGGGATCGGCTAAATCCACTTTATTAATAATTAAAATAACGGGAAGATGTTTAACCTGTTGATAAATTTCCTCGTCCTCTTTTGTCCAACCAGTTGTTGCCTCTAGGGTCAGTAAAATTAAATCGGCCTGTTGGGCTGCCTGGCGTGATCGCTGTACACCAATTTTTTCCACTGTATCCGTTGTTTCTCGAATGCCTGCCGTATCTAATACCTGAATGGGAATACCGCCTACTACTAATTGGGATTCCACCACATCACGGGTTGTCCCAGGTAAATCGGTGACAATGGCGCGATCGCTGCGGCTCCAGGCATTGAGCAAACTAGACTTGCCCACATTGGGACGACCGACAATGGCTACTTTTAACCCTGTTCGCAATAATTCCCCCCGATCCGCCGTTGCTAAAATTTGGGTCACAGAAGCGAGTACCTGCTCTAACTGGCATTGAATTTGTCCCAGATCCAGGGGCGGTAAATCCTCTTCAAAATCCACTCTGGCTTCCACTTCTGCCAAAATATCTAAACATTGCGATCGCAACTGACGAATGGGAGAAGCTAACTTACCTTGCAAACCCGCCAGAGCCATTTGGGCGGCCTGGGGAGATTGGGCCCCCACTAATTCACTCACACTCTCTGCCTGAGTCAGATCTAAACGACCATTCAGAAAAGCCCTCAGCGTAAATTCTCCTGGCTCGGCTAATCTGGCCCCCTGTTCTAGACAAGCCTGTAAAACTTGTTGTACTGGTATGATGCCACCGTGACAGTGAAATTCCACCACATCTTCCCTGGTATAGGAACGGGGAGCCACCATCAAGAGTAAAAGAGCTTCATCGATTATCTGTCCATTTTCTGGATGACGTATATAACCATATAAAATACGGTGACTTTCCCAAGTTTGTTTCCCCGTAGCCTGAAAAAGTTTTTGGGCAATAATCACCGCCTGAGTTCCTGATAGACGCACAATCCCAATACTTCCCTGTTGGGGCACAATGGCAGTGGCGATCGCGGCGATGGTATCTACAAAGAACATTGAGTATTTCAAAATTAGTGTTTCACTATTTTAGAGAAAACGCCCAGAATGATATTCATCCATACAAAGGAACTCAAAAGATAACACGCTCTCATCGCCCCTTAAATCTTTAAATAACTAATTGGTTTTCCAGTCTTTAAATCTAAAATCTTTTAATTGCCTAAAAACCTTGTCAGGTAAGCTTTTCGACCTTTATCTTTCGATAAAATCAGGGCTAACGGCGATCGCCCAAAGTGGAAATGAGAGGCAATTATGTTACAGAATTTGAAGTTGTGAGTATTTTTAGCAACAGAAACTCTTCTCTAGGGTAAACTAGCCCTTAATCCTGACTTTAATATTCTACTGTACGGAGAACCCTCGGTTAAGGAGCCGATACTCAATGTCACACCGCGTAAACATCTATGATACCTGCATCGGTTGTACCCAATGCGTTCGGGCTTGTCCTCTAGACGTTCTGGAGATGGTTCCCTGGGATGGTTGTAAAGCTGCTCAGATCGCGTCCTCTCCTCGTACCGAAGACTGTGTTGGTTGCAAACGTTGTGAAACGGCTTGTCCCACTGATTTCTTAAGCATCCGTGTCTATTTAGGCGCAGAAACAACCCGTAGTATGGGTCTTGCTTACTAAAATCCCTGGATTAAGTCAGTCATTATCCAAAACCCAATTTAGATACGCTTTGATCAAAGAAGAGGGGGAGACAGTTTTTGTCTCCTCTTTTTCGTTGGGGAGGGAAAGGGTTTCAAATTTTCAGTGCCGTTTCGCGGCAAAATGTTTGTAGGATAGAGAAGTTAAGCCTCTCGATTCAGGGAGACTCGTTCTCTTCCCTACGTTTTATTGATCTATGACCTACCTTATTGCTGTGGTTGCTGACCGTATTCAAGCTGAGGAAGCCTATACAGCCCTAGAAAGCGCAGGCATTAACCAACCACAAATGACGATTGTGGGTCGGGGCTATAGTTCCGCCGAAACGTTTGCTTTTATTGATCCCCAGAGACAGTCCAAAAAGCGAGCAATTTTTATGGCCTATTGGTTAGTCCCTTTTGGCTTTGTTGCCGGTTTTAGTTTTAATTTAATTACGGGTTTGCATACCCTTGATTGGGCAGGAGAACCCGGTAATCATATTGTGGGCGGACTGTTAGGAATGGTCGGCGGCGCAATGGGCAGTATCTTTGTTGGTGGTGGTATCGGCTTAAGTTTTGGCGGACGAGAAGGAACTCCCTATCGTGATTATCTGAATCAGGGAAAGTATCTGGTTATCGTACAGGGTTCGGATGCACTGAGAACAAAGGCGAATCGGATTTTAGGTGTTCTCAATCCTGAAGATTTACAGTCCTATAACGATTTGAATGAGGAATACAGCTACAGCTAAACAGGTAATTTGAGGATTAGGCGATGTTACCCAGAGAGGAATTGTTAAAAGGGGTCGAGAACCGTGAAGAAATGGCGCGCATCATTGACCAGGCAGAACAATCCCTACGAACCTGGGAAGTGGTCGTCACAGATTTTCTGTCACCCCGTGTTTTAGCAGAAGTGCAGTTGCGTTTTCGTCGTTTAACAGAGTTGGTTTTTATTAGTTGGGGGGGTTATCCTCAAGCGGAACGTCAACGTCTGGCGATCGCCCGTGCGGAGATCCCTTTGGATGTGTCCCAGGTTAATTTGGCGGCTCTGGATATTGCTGGCAATTTTCTCTTTGATACAGCTAGTCATCGAGATTTTTTAGGAGCAATTTTGGGCACTGGCATTGTGCGTGAAAAAGTGGGTGATATTCTTCCCCTCGGCGATCGCGGTGCCCAGGCAATCGTGGTTCCTGAATTGGTAGAGTTTTTACAAACAGCCTTGGTTCAAGTGCGCTCTGTTCCGGTTAAAACCCAGCCCCTAGATCTAAGTGAGTTAAAAATTCGTCCTCCGCAGAAAAAGGAATTAACCACTGTCGAAGCTTCTTTACGATTGGATGCGATCGCCTCAGCCGGATTTGGAGTGTCACGCAGTAAAATGGCGGAAGTGATTAGTGGCGGAAACGTACAGGTTAACTGGAAAGAAATCACCCAAACGAGTCATAATGTTCAATCTGGTGATCTGATTACCTATCGAGGGAAAGGTCGTTTGGAAGTGGGGGAAATTGTAGTAACCAAAAAAGAAAGATATCGAGTGCAATTAACCAGATATCTCTGAGCATCAAGACAGTGCATTTCTAGTGCGGAACGATGGATATAATCAAGCACGAATTGCCTCTTTAAGTACTGCTCGTGACTATGATATTGTTTGAATATGGTCAACAAAAGTATTGCAACGGTATTCTAAAAGTATTGTCGGCGATCGCGATCAAATAGGTAGTACGGTACTATACCGTCTTAGTCCAGTTCTCTTGGCAGAAGGCTAAATATGCTCAAATTAATCCCATCGCTTTTTTTCCTATTATTTCAATCATTCTTATAGTGCTTTATAGTTATTCGAGCTATGGCATCTTTGTATTTTTGGGTTAAAATCAGAGGATTATTCCAGGATAATCTTTAGATATGCCCAACCATTTGCTCTATATCATCATGGATAGCTGTCGGTTCGATAGCTATCAGGCCGCTAAAACGCCAAATATAGACTCGATCGGAACCGTTGAGTGTCGTTATAGCTACGCTTCCTGGACATCCCCCTCCCATTACACCATGCTGATGGGTATGATTCCCCACACCAGTCCTCAGAATGTTTTTGCCTCTGAAGTCTATAAACAGGAATTTGTTAAATGGGTAGATCGCCTCGGCATTCCCGATCTATCTTTCAAAACTTTTGTGCCTGAACTGTCTCTACCAAAAGTTTGTAAGAATTTGGGCTATCGGACAGTGGCAAGAGTCTCTATGCCTGTTCTCAATCAGTTTACTAATCTGAATAAATACTTTGATGACTACGCTCTGATGCCCAATCATAACGACTTTGCTTCGATGGTAGAGGAAATTGATTTTGACGGCGATAGTCCCTACTTTTACTTCCTCAACTTAGGAGAAACCCACTATCCTTATATGCTTTCGGAAGAAAATTTGCCAAGAATCTCTGGGGTTCATGGTGTTTTCAAGAAGATGGATCAGTTTATTCAGGATTCTAACGAAGCAACCGAGGAAGAGGCAGAGGAAGAACAAAGTTTTTTCTCCAAACAAGAAATGCAACGCTTACACACTCAACAAATATCCTGTGTAGAATACATTGATGGTTTATTTGGAAAATTGTTAGAAAAATGTCCAGAGAACACTCACATTATTGTCACAGCCGATCATGGTGAGTTATTTGGTGAAGATAATTATTTTGGCCACGGCCCTATCATGCACAAGAAATGTTTTGAGATTCCTTTTGTAGAAGGAATAAAACCTTAATTTTAATGGAATCTAGGGAGTTTTATGACTTATGGCTGATTTTGTTCCTCGTGTTAAAAAGGATAACCAAGCTCCCTCCTCAGGAAGATCAAAGCAGGGTCTAAGACTCCTTGGAAAAAAGTCTTCGGATATTTTTAAAATGGGTATCCAGTTGATGGAGCAAAAAAGATATGATCAGGCCTTAGAAGCTTTTGATGAAGCTCTTTTGAAGGATCCAACCTCTAAAGGTGCTCATGTTTGCATTGCGGGAATACTTTTTTCTCGAAAACGCTACGATGAAGCCTTACGCCATGCAGAGGAAGTGATTCGGCTGGATCCATTTATGCCTCAAGCTTTTACCTTGGCTGGTAAAATATGTTTGGCGAATCAAGAATGGGGCAAAGCATCAGATTATTTCCAAGACTTGATTCGTATTGATCCTAAGTCAACGGCCGGTTATCTAGGGTTAGGTAATTTGCTACTTAAGTTAAATCGGTATGATGAAGCGATCGCCTACTTCCGTCAGGCCATTGATCTAGATCCCTATCAAACAGAGAGTTATCTTTTGATTGCCCGTACCTATAAAAATCAAGGTAATATGGACTATGCTAGTACTGTGCTTAAGAATTTAATTGAATTTGCACCAGACAATGCACCAGCCTATGTTCAACTGGGCAGTATTTTTCTTGAACAAGGAAGATTCTATGATGCCAAGGAGAATTTTGAAAAAACCCTGAGTTTTCGAGATGTTGATGAACGTTCAGAAGTTTTAGCAAAATTTGGATTAGCAGAGGCTTTAGTCACCTTAAACCTAGATCTAAAAAAAGCAGAGAAGCTCCTTAAGAATCTCCCTAACACTGATGATATCCAATGGAAAAAATATAAACTTTTAGGAGATTTATATACCAAACAGCAGCGGTTTGAGGAAGCTAGTAACGCCTATGAGCTTACCCTAACCTATGCTAAAGCTAAAACATTACTGGCCAATAAACAGACAAATTTGAAAGAAGGAGCTTCTAATTGGCAAGAAAGTGCCAAAATATACCAGAAAGAAATTGATACGCTCATTTCTTCTTAGTTTTTAAAATATATTTCCTAAATTTCCTAGTATTTAGTATTTTTAAATGTATTTTCTAGTATCATCTTCAAATAACTGTATTTGAAATAGGAGAATATTTCAGAAATGACTGATTCTGGTAATCCGCCTCTATTGTCTTCTTTAGTGGACAATATTAGTCTAGATGAGTTTATTGAACCCTATGGGAGTGTTGTTGATTTCCTCGATAGTCTCCAAAGTTGGGACATGATCCGAACCGATGACCCTGCTATTCTAATGGGTTCAAGTAACATCGCAGAGCTAGGAGAGCGAAAACAAGAATTACAATATCGAGAAGTTTGGCTCCGTTTTCTGCTGCAACAAACCCGTTGGGAGATTGAGCTACTTGATCGTCTTTGTCAATCCTATGACGAACAAAATCTAGTCCAGCAGGAATAGGCTCTTAACAACGGAAACGGACATTAAGTCATGTACCATCGATAGACTTGATTATTTTATAACTTTAGAAACTTTAACGATTAGAGGATCTTTACTCCATGTTGCAAGCTCAAGCCGTCCCTTCTTTCATTGATCGTCCAGTTGGCAATCCCAAGTTTAATTACTATGACAATGAATATTCGCCAACAACCAATCAAATGATTTATCGGGATGCCACCACCGGGACTTCCTTATTGTCTAATGTCTATATCATTGACTTTGATCCCAATACCGGCGTAATTCCCACTAGCACAAAGGGCCGTCTGATTGGTGTACAGCAACAATCTAATAGTGTAACGGCGGGTCAAGGTGTTCCCAGTTACGGAGCCAGTTTTGGACTAAGTGCAAAGGGTCTAGCGGTTTACTACACCGGCGTTGATCCGAATGGACAATATCAGCTTTTTAGATGGTACACTACCGATGCTAACCCCATCGCCATCACGACGGGTTCTTATCCAAAAGTGGGAGGAGCCTTACCTTCTACCAATGCCCAGGACACATCCACGAGTATGCTTTATCTGCAAAAGCAAACAACAGATGGTAGTGATCTAGGCTATCTCAATGTTTGGAAAGAAGGTACACCGAATATTACGGGAGCCGTTTTACCCTATGCCCCAGATAATGGTGGTTCAGAAGGGCCTCGCTGGATAGAAAACTCGGATGGAACTACCACCAGATCCCTGATTACAACCATCAAAGATGCCAATGGGGTGAATCAAGCGGCTCGTTTTGATGTCGATAGCCGAACAACAACGACCTTAACGACTGACTCTGCGAACAAAAGAGATCCTAAGATGTTGGCGGCTCCTGAATACAATGGGGAAAAAATTATTGTCACCCTAATTAACAATTCTAAGATAGGGGTCTATCGCCAAGTTAATGATCAATGGACATTAATTAATACAACGACCGTTCCCTATCCCTCTGGTCAAATTCCTTGGTTGGCGAATCCCCTTCCCTTTGCATTTGGTGGTCGCAGTTATGTTGCGATGGTTGCTGGCGTAGTTAAGGGGCAACAAACAACCCAAACCACTGATGTCTGGATTTTAAGTCTTCTGGATAATAGTGTGCAACTGAAAGTGAGTGATTATGGAACAACGCCTAAAACGGTTTATGACCCAGAGGTCGTTGTTACTTCCACGAATAATGTTTTAGTGTCTTACCAAGTTCCTTCCTCTACTCCTCCTGTCCTGAATTCTGTAAGAGTTTCTCAAG
This sequence comes from Snowella sp., assembly GCA_035285405.1. GTDB lineage: Bacteria > Cyanobacteriota > Cyanobacteriia > Cyanobacteriales > Microcystaceae > Woronichinia. The sequence goes on from JAYKJI010000341.1 coordinate 12,921, forward strand.
TTTTTTTACCCACTTCTCCCACAATGGGTAAGGTTGCTCATCATCCAGCGATGCTCCCTTCTTTAGCAATGATGCCTTTTCTTGGAGTTGCTTTGGTAGCCTTATTTTTCCGGTCTCGAAAAAAAGGGTAATCGCTTCTTTTTGCTCATTATTAAAACGGAGCACTTCTCCTATTTTTACTCGCAAACAGTGATCGCCATTCTATCAAGTTTTAAAAAGGCGATCGCTCTATCTAGGCAACCCCATAATCAGTATAGGCTCGTTTATAGGGAGCCTGTAAACCCAAAATAATATCCGTTCGGGGAACCCCTTTTTTTACCAACTCTTCGGCAGGATTTTGATCCGTTAAATTTTGTTGAAGCCAAATTTTACCATCTTTAATATCAAAGTGCATGATGCAATGATAGACACGATGAAAACCATTCCAACCCACATTAGACCATTGATAATGATCCCGTTGAGTATCAAAAGTAAGTTGGGTTTCAACTCCCTCTTCCAGGCGATCATAACGAGCATATTCGGTTAATAACTCTTGAATATATTGCCGATATTGAGTTAATTTATCCATTGAGTAATTGTCTCCTGAGATGAATTATAGATAATTAGAGAAACTTGATAAGTATGGATCGCACTTCTTCCGTTAAAGAGAACAAACCGTGATCGCCCTCTCCCCCTCTTAAAAATGCGATCATCATTAATGGACTTTGTTATGATAAAAAATCAACTATTCTCTTTTTGGCATTTTTTCAAGCCAAGTAAATACTGCTTCTTCAATTATTTTATCAATAACTTGTATCGTAAATAATGAAAATGGATTAATACCAAGTTTTTTATAGTGTAAAAATATGTTCTTGGCAACATATGCTGAAGTGAAAAGCATTGTGCCATCATCTTTATATCCATAAAATTTGTGTCCAACCGAAAAATGATTAAGACCCTTATAGGAAATACTATCGTCCTTTACAAAAATACATCTACAATATTCAGAATAATTAGGGCTTGCTGAAAAAGTCGAAGAACGAAAGAAATGTGGGTTAGGGAAGTATAAACTGAAAAAGCAGAGATAACTTATACTTATGATGAGAAGTCAAAATACGAATTTTGTTTAATCTATCGTCCCTTTATTTCTAAAAAGGTCAACAA